>CAMDDG010000012.1 GCA_945890895.1 Chitinophaga pinensis
AAGCAATTTATCGAATGGCTGAATAACAATTACCCTCAAATCCCTATAGAAACTATCGACGAGCGATTTTCGAGTCACGATGCTCAGCAGCAGTTGCATACCATGGGATTGAAGAAAAATCAACGCAAAGAAAAAGGCGTGCTCGACACCGTTTCAGCCACGCTTATACTCCAAACCTACTTACAAAAAATAGCATGATATTGCCAGTTTACGCATTCGGCCAACCGGTCTTAAGAAAAAAAGGGAAAGAAATTAATGCCGAGTATCCCGAATTGAAAAAACTTATTGCCGACATGTTTGAAACCATGTACGAATCCAACGGCATTGGTTTGGCAGCACCACAAATTGGAAAAGACATTCGTCTTTTTATTGTAGATGGTTCTGAAATCGACGACATTCAACCAGAAGGATTCAAAGAAGTGTTTATCAATGCTACCATTGTCGAAGAATTTGGCGAAGAATGGGAATTCGAAGAAGGTTGCTTAAGCATCCCAGATGTACGTGCAAATGTTAAGCGCAAAGGCGAGTTAACCATTCACTATTTCGATGAAAATTTCCAAGAACACACCAAAACTTTTGGAGGAATGGCAGCTAGAATTATTCAACATGAGTACGACCATATTGAGGGAATCCTATTTACCGATCGCATTCCACCATTAAAGCGTACGATGTTGAAACGCAGGTTGGAATCCATCTCAAAGGGACGCACCAATGCGCATTATAAAATGAAGTTTGCACACCGATAAAAAATTGGTTTCCAACTTATTAATTTGCTTATCTTCACGCCGATGAAATACTATTTCGGTATAGTTCGTCCTATAAACCTCCTTTTAACGGCATTTACTCAGGTGCTGTTTTACTTGTCATCTTCCAGAATTCATCATGGACTGGCTTGGTACGATTGGTCTAACATCCGGATACCTGAAGCAATTACTACTACACTGGCATCCATTTTTGTGGCAGCTGGGGGATATGTTATTAACGATGTATTTGATATTGAAACGGATACCATTAATCGACCACACAAACGTATAGCAGCTCGCCATATTTCACTGAAAACAGCACGTATCTATTATGTTGTATTAACTGCTTTGGGGATTGCATTGGGTTTTTTCACAGGTTTGGGGATGGGAATATTGTGCATTGTAATTGCAGTACTTCTCTACTTTTACAGCAGCGATTTCAAAGGTGAATACATCATGGGAAATCTATTGGTTTCCTTAATCGCTGGAATGGTAGTATATATTGCATCCCGTGGTGTTTATCAAGTCAGTAAAGCCTATTTTGCTGAATTCGCAAGCATTGCATTTTTTGTAACCTTTGCGAGGGAAATCATCAAAGATGTAGAGGACATTGAAGGCGATAAAGCACAGGAATTTGAAACATTCGCCATACAAAGTGGGGAGAAAAAATCGAAAATTCTTGCCATCTTTTTCCTCATACTGTCACTAGCCACACTAGTTATGGTTGGCATATTCGCTCAACAAGTTATTTTCTGGGCGTTTCTAGGCATTATTATTACACCTCTGGTATCATTTATCATATTCAAGATCATTAAAGCATCTACCAAGAAAGATTACCGCAATGTATCCCATTGGCTTAAACTATCTATGTTCTTGGGATTATTATCGTGCTTGGTGAGCTAAAACAAACTGAATTATTTTTTTGAATTTTGCCAATCTTCCGCAACCTGTTCCAGTTCCTGATACCACTCCTCACCCAATTTTCGGATTAATGGTTCTTTCAAAAATCGAAAAACAGGCACTTTAAATTCTTCTCCTGCTTTGCAAGCATCCGAGCAAATATCCCAATGGTGATAATTCAAAGCAATATGGGTTCCATATTTCTTGGCACGAATAGGATATAAATGGCAACTAACTGGCTTTTTAAAACCAATTTCACTTTGATTATAAGCCTGTTCAATGGTGCACTTTGCAATTCCGTTGTCGTCGTAATTAACAAATACACATTCTCCAGTTTCCTCACACTGTGTAACCAACTCACCGTCTCTCGGATCTCTAGCAAAAAATGCAGTTTCTTCAATGAGTTTCAATGCCGATTCACGCATATACGGCTTTACCTTGTCCATCACATTTTCAATCACATTCAATTCCTCGTGTAGCAAAGGAGCACCTGCATCCCCTTGAACACAACAAGCACCCTTACATTTATCCAATTGACAAACGAATTTTTTTTCGAGTATATCCTCCGATAGCAATGCATTACCTACAATAATCATCTTCTGAAACTACTAATTTGAATAAACACCTATAGAAATTCACGAGTAACCTAACATACTGATAATTAATCAACTTCAAAAACCACAAAACATTGAATTAACCAATCCAACATCCCCAAAGCAACTAAGTCAACTAATCTTTTCCCAAGTATTTTACGTGGCCAATGGACTCTAATCGTTCTGCTTTTTCTAAAACTTCCGACTCCATTTGCTTTTTAAAGTCAATCACTTTTTGAGCTAATGAAGGATTGGATATGCCTAAAATTTGTGCCGCCAAAATTCCCGCATTTTTAGCACCATTGATTGCAACGGTTGCAACCGGAACTCCTGGTGGCATTTGAACGATGCTGTATAAGCTATCCAATCCGCTCATATTGCTTGATTTCACGGGGACACCAATTACGGGAAGGTGCGTTAATGCTGCAACCATACCGGGTAAATGTGCGGCACCACCAGCACCGGCTATAATCACAGATACACCGTTCTCCGGAGCATATTTTGCGTATTCATACATACGATCAGGTGTGCGATGAGCAGATACTACCGTTACTTCAATTTCTACACCTAAAGCAGTTAGAATTTCTGCTGCATCTTTCATAACGGGCAGATCACTATCTGAACCCATAATAATTCCAACTTTACTCATGGTTTTTTCTATTTACGACAGTAAATGAAACTTGTGAAATGATGATATATACTATATAAAACAGAGGTAAAGCATAACGGTAATTCATGATGCCCAGCCCCAACAAAATTACCAATAATACCATTCTATATGCATTCAATTCATCTGACTTATTGAATTTGAATGAAAGCATATCCAAGTCAGAAACCATCAAATACGATGACAATAAAGGCATATATAGCATCACATAAAAGTTCGTTAATGTTTTATAAAAGGTCCAATCTGAATTGGATTGAATCTGAGAGTAGCTCAAACCCTCAGACGAAATTCCATCGAATAGCAGCACCCAAGATGCCAAAACCAAGCCTGTAATTGGGGTAGGAATTCCTTTAAAATTAACTTTCTGATCTGTGGAAATATTAAATTTTGCCAAACGATAGGCTGCTGCTAAAGGAATTAACAACCAAACATACTGATTGATGCAAAATCCTGAAGGAGGACACGCACCAGTTATATCCATAAACTTCTTCCAAATCAATCCAGGTAAAACACCAAAAGTAACCAGATCCGCTAAACTGTCTAATTGTTTCCCCATCTCACCGTCCACTTTCAGTAATCGGGCTGTAAATCCATCAAAGAAATCCAAAACACCTGCAATTCCCATAAGAATCAAAGCATAAATTAAACTATCGGAACCGGTATACGGATTATAATTCACCAGAAAATTAATTCCCAGCAATCCACATGCAAGATTTCCAAGGGTAAGTAAATTGGGTATTTCCCTAAACATTTCGCAAAGTTATTCAATATTGTTTAATCGCGAATTCTAAAATTCAGATTGAACGAAGCTCCCCATCCATTGAATCCCGAATTCTTTCCTAAATCCGTATAAAGAATTTGAGAACGGTCAAAATAATAAGCCCCATTCCAAAGATTATTGGAAGTTCGAACTCGCAATCCCAAATTAAACACTTTGTTCACATGATAATTTAACTGCAATCTACCCCCAGCAGTCCATGAAGAATTTTGCACCACAGCTCTTTGATCAAAACGTGTATTGAAGAAATCATCTGACTTGGGTTCAAAGGCCAATTGTTGTTCTTGGTAAGCCAATTCAGCTCCCAATTGAACATCCCATTTATCAAAATTCATGCGATATCCAATAAACGAACCCATGCTCCAAGCCCGATGAAAAACACTGCCAGTTGAATCCTCAAGTAATACGCCACCATAACTCGGCACCAATGCCAGTGTATTGGGAGTATAACTTCCAAACAATGTGGATACAAAGTGATTGTTTTGAAATCCTATTTCATGTTGTATTCTCCATTTAGATGGATCCGACATTACCTTTCCTGCTGCCAAAAAATGCGCATTTAATTGACCGAAATCCAGTTCTGTATATTCCACACCTAATGGCATAAGTACAAAATCCCAACGATTGCTCTTACTTCGGTAATTTGGTTCTTCAAACTCCCCTTTTATCTCCTCCAAATCACTATCTTTGGAATGATTCACCATAACAAAGCGAAATTTGGTTTTTAACAATTTTAACTGACTCTCTGAATCGTATAAATCGTAAAGTAAAATCTTTTCACTTACTACCTTCTTTAACGCTTTTACTTCTTTGTTCAATACATCATAATCCACATATTTATCAGTTGAAACGTCTTCTTCTTTATTGCTGTAAAAAATACCTATAGAAACAATTGCATTCGAGTCATTCTTAAAATAACGGTCATTCAATCGCTTTACAACCGAATGATAATCGTACCAACCACAATCCTTATCAGACAGCGAATACACAATATGGCAACGACCAAATTGTCCAAAAAACTTTTCTTGAGGAAACTGATTCAATAGCTTAGAAAGATTTCTAAACATATTCTCTTCCCTCCATGCATGTTGTAAAGTTGAATTATCTAATTGATTCCACGTATTGCAATCGTCAATATCTCTAAACAAGGATAAAAATTCTTTATAATCAGCACCTAACCATTGTTTATAAAAATCTTCTTTCAACTTCACACTTTTAATAAAGTTAACTAAAGCTACATCGGTGTACGCCTCAACTGGAGCAGCAATTTCTACTGCTGCGGAATCAACAGCCACTAATTCATCATCGTACGTTTTAGTTCCAGATAAATTGGTACTTTGGCTCTCCCAGTTGCTCCATCTACTATCAAAGCTACTCTGAACGTATTGATTGAAATCAAATACGTCTTGCAATATTTCCAACGGAATATTCCGACCTGACTTGTTAGAAACCTTCTTAAAAAACTCGTACATCCGATCCGCAGATAAATCTTCGAAACGTTCTACATCCACTCCATATATCTTTATTCGATCTTCAGGTTTTAACTTTTGGTTCCAATCGTGAAGTAGATAGAAAATCTTCATGTATCTGGGCGACGATACGCTTTGCAAATAGCGAAGTGCTTGTGAATCATTATCGCATATAAAACGCTGCATGTAATGTGCTCTGCTTGGACTCATTTCGATGATATAATTTCGATATCCAGCATTTTCATACAACGCTCTCATCATGGTATATTCCATCAGTGAGTTAAACGCCACTTGATAATGATTCTCGCCAGTTAGTACAATTCGAGCTTTACGCGCTTCAGGAAAAATTTCTTTTAAAGCATCATTGTTAGCATAATCTTCTGAATTCAAGTTAAACACATGAGCTTGGGGTATTACTTGTGCTTTGAGGGATAGTGTCAACACTAAAAGGCCCGAAAACAACAAAATATGCTTTTTCAATGATATATGGGTAACGAATTTTTCTAATTTCATATAGATAATAATAAAAGTGAATGCCGTTAAATGACAATTAATGTTGATTGAATAAAATACCTGCCGACACAGAAGCGTAGAAACTACTCACTGAAAAACGATCAGAAGAATTAATATACTGGTCTCTAAACTGCCAACGTCGATCTGAAAAATCCCATTGGTAGCCACCGTGTACTTTCAAATACAAATACTTCAATTTTAGTTTCGATTCCACATAAATCCCGTAAACAAAAGATTTATTTTCAACCACTTCTGTCCGTTTTGCATTAAAAACATAGGTACCTGTTGCCGTCTGGGGCATCACAATTCTCTGAACAAAATGACCATAAGTACCACCGGATCCAAACTCATAAAATCTACGCTTGAAAATACCTCCACTTGAAAATCCGATATATCTCGAAGTGTATTCAACAGGTGATTTAAGTTCATCATTCAAACCAGAAACCAATCCGTTATTTACATGATATGAAAATCCTGACATGGTATTATCGGGTGTTATCCATGCTTCAAAACCCACAGCACTCAATTGACTTAGAGGAGCTATTCCATAAGAGCTTAAGGTCTTATTGATGGTGGAATTCAATGCACTTTGGCTTTTAAATATTTGCATGTAAGACGCACCTACACCCCATTGCGTTTGTCTGCGATACCGAGTTGAATTCGAATTTTCATCGTATGAAACATTGGGTGCTGTATAGCCCATAGACGCAGGTGTATCCATCGAAGCCATAGCTGTATCCATCGCAGCCGTAGTATCCGTTAATATCGCTGAATCTGCAGCTATTCGGTACTTTTCAAGTGTAATTTCATTGTTCTTCGAATTAAACACATCAAAATCTTGCCAAATTAAAGGTAATTTTGTGCTTTCAACCAGAGAATCTTCTGATTCACTGTTAGCCATCTTATTCCAAACACTGTAGGGCAATTCCGAGAAATAATTTTTTAATAAATATCCATAAGGTAATTGAAAAGGGATCTCAGATTTGTCGTAATCCAAATACCTCAATACCACATAAATACTGGCTATTTTAGAATCGTCGCTCTTGACCGTACTCCAATCTTTCGACAAATTTAAATTGCTGATTGTTATTGAATTTTCAGATTGCGCTATCAACTGCTTGAATTCTTTTTGAGAATACAAATCGTTATTCAACTTATCAGCGATTTCAGTAAACTTGGATGAATTCGACGCCAATTTACAAGATGCTTCCCACATTTGTAGTAATCGATAATCATTCCAATTCGGAGTTGCTGAATTGCGCCATTTCCAATTAATTTTTAATGGATTCAACAACACAAATTTGTAATAAGCAGAAATGGCATCAAATGAAGTTTCTTCATTATAGGAACTTGAAAATGTAAACTCATCATCATCCTCTCCTTTTAATTCTTTGTAATATTTCACTGAATCCATCCACAATTGCGACTTCCAAAACGCTCGTAAACTTTCATAATGAATCTGAACATCTGAAATTTCAGCTGGAGTTAACGCAGTACCAAAAGAATTCAATTGGTTCTTTTCAATATAATGCAACCACATTCCCAACATCTGTGAAGTTTGCAAATCGGGATTACCCCAATCACTTATATAGGATGGTGTATAATTTCTTTCGGAAAGTAGGGTAATTTGCTTCAATCTATTTCGTTGTGACTCGGATTTTTGAGTCAACCACGTTTGAATACTATCGAAAAAACCCAAATAATATTCTCCGTAATTACTTAAATAATCGTCATCCGGATTCAATAAACTCCAGCCATAATATTTTAATCGATTCCATTCTGTAGAATCAGAAATCGACGTACGCAAAGCTTCTTGTAAAAAATACGATTGAGTGATATTTAAATCCGACCAAATCACAGCTGGTAAATCCCCAGTATCCACCTGAATAATTCGATCAATAACAGCCAAAGTCTTAATATTTCCAGCTTTAATCGCAGGAATTTCCTCAACAAGGCGGATTGTTCTATCTTGTTTCGCCTCCGCATAAGGCTGTCCCGGAGGAATTAAAGGCAGAGCGTTCAATTTTTCTGGGGATGCATTGGCTCCTGCGTCATTTTTGACATCCGAAGCCTCAGTGGAGGCCTCCGATTTCGCAGATTTGCTTCCCGAGTTTAATCTGGTAGAAGTGGGTGCATTCGAAATGGGTTTAATTTTCCCCGGATCGTTGAGATTTACCTGAATTTCCTGTGAAAATAGTGTTCCACTCACCATCAACAAGCTCAGAAAAAGTCCTGTTAATCGGATTGGCTTAGAAGGAATTTGCATATATGATCGAATTGAATGTGTAAATAAATAGATGCTAAGATAGTGCAGAAATCACAGACTTCTAAACGATGTTCATGACTTGTTCTTTAATCTGTTCCAATTTTTCTTTCATTTGAACCGCACATTGTTGCATAGGGAAAAAATTACTTTTCACTCCCAGGGTGTTCATTTCTCGTCCCATTTCTTGAGCAATAAAATTCAATTTTCTTCCCTTAGGTTCTTTACTCATTGTTTCAATGAAATAGGTTAGATGTTGACCCAAACGTTGTTTTTCTTCAGCAATATCCCACTTATCTAAATAAATTAACAATTCTTGCTCCAAACGATTCATATCCACTAAATTCTCAGACACGTGGTCTAAAACATTTCCATAGACCCGTTCTTTCAACGATTCTCGGCGATTCCCTTCGTGTTGCTCAATTGCCATTAATTCTACCGAAATTTCATCAATTAAACTTCGCAACTTTTCGCCTGTAGCTTTTCCTTCAACCAATCTAAATTCATTGAGTTGAGCCGCAGCTTGCAGAGTAACTTCCACTATTTTCTCCTTGATTTCGGGAGATATTTCCCTTTCCGCTGTAGTTATTACTTCGGGAACTTTCAATATTTCTCTGAATGGATCTTTAAACTCTACCCCTAAAAAATCGCTTAAAGAAGTCAAGGTTTCCAAGGAACGCTTGGCCAATGCTTGGTTCACTTGCAATTCTTGCTGAGCATTTTGAGGATCCAATAATTTTATGTTATAACTGCATGTAATTGTTCCTCTTTCCAACTTTTCTCCCAACAAACGTCGTAAAGAAGGATCCAGTTCACTTAAAAAACGAGGCAACCGTATGTCGGCTTCAAAATACCTGCCATTTAATGCCTTAATTTCACATTGTACTTTTATCCATTCATTTTCAAACGCAGCTCGACCAAATCCAGTCATGCTTTTTATTTCTTCTTTCATGCTATTCAGCGAAATTAACCAAAAATTTATGCCTTCGTCGGAAATCTTAATCGAATTATCTTTACTGTGAGTATTATTCTGTCATTTAACGAGTGAATCAGTTAATTTTGCAATAAATTTAACCTCTATTAAATCGTTAAATTATTCCAATCAATTACTTAGTCAACAGCCATTATGACTCAAAAAAAAACCAATTTTAACCTGATTTTATTATTCGGTCTTACTTCAATCGCACTTTGGATTAATTCATGCACTTCCAATAAAAACGATACATCCAACGAAGAAACCAATACGGCTCAGAAGCTAGTTTTACAACCCACTCAACATTTCAATGCCGACTCGAGTTATGCGTTTATAGAAAAACAGATTTCTTTTGGGTATAGAATACCGGGTACTACAGAACATAAAAAATGTTCGGAATGGCTGGTAAAAAAATTGGGATCTTATGTCGACTCTGCTCACATACAAGTTGGTTCGGCAACTACTTTCGATGGTAAGAAAATCCCGGTTTATAACATCATTGGAAGTATTCATCCCCAAGCAAAGAAAAGAATGTTGCTTACGGCCCATTGGGATAGCCGGCCTTTTGCAGATCAAGATACCGACGATCAAACTAAACCCATTCAAGGAGCCAACGATGGTGCCAGTGGAGTTGCCGTTTTGTTGGAGTTAGCTCGCAACAGTAAAATTCAAAAAATTCCTAATGATGTAGGAATTGACTTCATTTTCTTCGATGCAGAAGACTGGGGCAATTCCGATCATGAAAATTCTTTCTGTTTAGGAAGCCAATACTGGGGTAAGAATTTGCACACTCCAGGCTATAATGCCCGATTTGGAATTTTGCTGGATATGGTGGGAGGTAAAAATGCGGAATTTTTGTGGGAATCCAATTCCAATGAATGGGGGAATACGATTTTACAACATGTTTGGACTGTAGGACAAGAATTAGGATACGGCAATTACTTTAAAACAGTAAATACACATCCCGTTATTGACGACCACGTGTATGTATACCAAGCAACTAAAATTCCCATGATCGACATTATTCACTACACATCAGAAGGTGGATTCACTCCCGAATGGCACACTCATCAAGACAACTTGAGTAATATCGACAAAAACACACTTAAAGCGGTTGGTCATACCTTAGAGAACGTAATTGCACAACCGCCAGCAAGTTTTCATTATTAATTTAGTTTTTATCGAGAATTCATTGATCTTGTTGTTTCATTGATTCAAGCTCCAATCAATAATCGAATTAATTTTAAAATACCCCAATTTAAACCAAGATATTCTTGAAGTTCACTTTTATAACCCAACAGTCATGAATCAAAACCCAAACAAACTTGACATTTTAGCCATTGCAGCTCATCCCGATGATGCAGAATTAGCGTGTTCAGGAACCATAATAAAACACATTAAGCAAGGATATAAAGTGGGTATCCTCGACTTAACCGAAGGCGAATTGGGAACTCGTGGAAATCGTCAATTGCGTTACGAAGAGGCTAATAAAAGTTCTCAAATTTTAGGAATTCACTTCCGTCACAATTTAAATTTAGGCGACGGATTTTTCGAAATAAACTCGGATTCATTGATGCGAATTATTGAAATACTGCGTTTTACGCAACCTGAAATTATTCTAGCCAATGCTCCATCCGATCGCCATCCCGATCACGGTAGAGCCTCCGAACTCACAACCAGAGCTTGTTTTCTATCTGGACTACCCAAAATTGTCAGTCATTGGAACAATCAAGAGCAAACAGCTCATCGGCCTAAAAACATTTACCATTACATCCAAGATCGAAATTTGAATCCAGATATTATTGTTGACATCACCGACGAATATGCCACTAAAATTGAGAGCATTAAAGCATTTTCAAGCCAATTTTTTAGTCCTAACAGCAAGGAACCTATAACTCCAATTAGCACCCAAGATTTTTTTCATTTTATTGAAGCTCGAGCTCGAGAATTTGGACGTCCCATAGGCGCAACATATGCAGAAGGTTTTAAAGTTGAAAAAGGTATAGGTGTAAACGACTTGTTTTCAATAAATTAATTTTGATTATTTTAAATATTTATTATTTTCACCTTCTCTAACAAACTTAGTCGTGATGCAACTTAATACAAAATATTTTTTATGGATAATTTGTTTGGTTGCGGGAACCTATTCTCATGCTCAACAAACAGTTGATCAATTGATGAAAATTCGTCCGATTTCTATTGTAGAGCATCCTACTAATTCGGAAGAGAATGTTATTTTTCTTCCCATGGAATTCTCCAGTTCCAAATTTATAAAACCTCCCAAAAAAATCATTGTTCCCGAGGGTAAAGAAGTTGTCACTGTACATTTAGTTTACACTAAATACCGCCAAGTGGATACCTTTAATCAGCCCATGTTAAATAGAAAGCGATTTGAAAATCTCCAAGCACTTTTCCCAGAAGTTTTTGACATGAAACAAGTTGAATGGCGAGTTTTAGAACAACGAAAAGCGAAAACTGAAGGCGACGCGAGAAAAATGTACCACGGATTTATTATTTTCCTGCGAGAACCGCCATCGGAAGAAAAACTGTCTGCGGAAAAATGGTTAATCAATCGCATCTTACTCAATTTTCATGATTCAATAATTGATGTACCTGAGAGAACTTTGTATCGTAAACGAAAACGACGTGTAGAAACGGGTTTGTATATTCCTAGAAACTCAAGAAAAGCAGCGAAAGGCATCCGCTATAACAGTCGCAGTATTTGGTTTAGAGAACCAGAAATGACCACGGTTATTGATTCTATCCCCCGAAAAAAAATAAAGGGATACAAAAAAAGAGTGGGCGTTTTTAATGGTGGAATACTTGCAAATACCAATGAATTTGATGCCCTATTAGCAAAAAAAATGACGGGTAAGTGGATTGTAGTTACCGATGTTACAGCTTCTATGGCTCCCTATTCAGCTCAAGTTTTAGCCTATATTAAATTTAACGAAGACCTAAGAAAAAACGGACATTTTTCATTTTTCAATGATGGAAATGGCGCTCCACACATGCTCAAAAGAATCGGTGCTTCGGGAGGTATTTATACCTGTAAATACAACGAATTTGATTCCATTTACAACACCCTGGTTACAGCAATGCAAAATGGTGATGGTGGTGACATCCCAGAAAACAACATCGAAGCTATTCTCTCATCGATTCAAAAATGGCCTGATGCAGACTCCATTCTTATGATTGCAGATGCTAAAGCACCAATTAAAGATATGATGTTGCTCAAATTTGTAAAAAAACCAGTTTCTGTTGTGTTATGTGGAAACGTAAATGGCGACATACCTAATGACTATTTAAATCTCGTTCGAACCACAGGAGGTAGCATCATTCAAACGGATGATGAAATTCGCGACATCAAAAAACTCAAAGTGGGCGACACTTTTGATTGCGGTGATCGAGTTTATAAACTTACCGATAAAGGAATTCTTCGAATTGAGTGATTTTTGTCATTTTCATTCTGTAGGTTTCCATGTAATTTTGCAACGTCATGATCGAAACCGACATTATCATTATTGGGGCTGGACCCGTGGGTTTGTTCACCGTTTTTGAAGCTGGTCTTTTAAAACTTCGCTGTCATATAATTGACGTTTTGCCTCAACCCGGAGGGCAATTAACGGAAATTTACCCCAAAAAGCCCATTTATGATATTCCTGGATTTCCAGAAGTTCTTGCTGGCGACTTAATCGATAATCTTATGAAGCAAATTGAACCGTTTAAACCCGGTTTTACACTCGGTGAAAAGGCAGTTTCAATTGAAAAAATGGACGATCTAAACTTTTTAGTTACCACGGAATCCGGACTTCAGCACAAAGCTCCTAACATTGCAATTGCAGGTGGGTTGGGAGTATTTGAACCTCGAAAACCTCCTATTTCAAATCTCTCAGACTTTGAGAAAAAGGGAGTGGATTACATGGTTAAAGATCCAGAAAAATACCGCAATAAAAACATAGTGGTTGCCGGTGGCGGTGATAGTGCATTAGATTGGTCTCTATTCTTAAAAGATGTGGCAGCCAAAGTAACCTTGGTTCACCGAAGCGGCGAATTCCGCGGGCATTTAGATTCTGTGCAAAAAGTGATGGATTTTAGTGCTTCTGGTGATTTAAATTTACTCACTTACACCGAAATAACTGAATTAAAAGGCACTTCTGACAATCTAACACACGTGGGTGCTAAATCCAAAGACCAAGCTGAATTACAATGGATTGAAACCGATTACTTCTTGCCTCTTTTTGGCTTATCTCCAAAGTTGGGCCCAATCGCCGATTGGGGATTAAACATTGATAAAAATGCCATATTGGTAAACACAGAAGATTACAGCACCAACATACCCGGTATTTATGCCATAGGTGATATCAATACATACAAAGGAAAATTAAAACTAATTCTCTGTGGTTTTCACGAAGCAACTCTTATGGTACAAAGTGCATTCAAACGAATATATCCAGATAAAAATTTAGTTTTAAAATACACGACTGTTAACGGCGTTAATGGGTTTTAACTGGTTCCTAAAATGGAATTAATTAAACTTAATTTCCAAGTGTTTTCAATTCCAATTGCAACTCACTATTAAGGGAAGTAAATTTGTCGATAAATTCACTGCTATGTTTATCCGCAAAGCC
This sequence comes from Chitinophaga pinensis, assembly GCA_945890895.1. Taxonomy (GTDB): domain Bacteria; phylum Bacteroidota; class Bacteroidia; order NS11-12g; family UBA955; genus VMCP01. Next base: position 13,531 of record CAMDDG010000012.1, read on the forward strand.
ATAAAATACAGTTTAATCCTTTTTTGCATTTCACTGTTACCCGTATTCCTTTACAAATGGGTAAATCCATCTTTTACTTGGATTCAATCTTCACAAAGTGAATTAAGAAAATACGAAGGCGAATGGGTCGACATTGAAGACATTCCAGATCATTTTGAATTAGCAGCCCTAGCCGGTGAAGATCAACGTTTTTTTGAACATCATGGATTTGATTTTAAAGCCATTCAACAAGCAATAAATCACAACATGAAAGGAAGAAGCGTTAGAGGGGCTAGCACCATCAGTCAACAAACTGCTAAAAATGTTTTTTGTTGGGAAGGTAGAAGTTGGTTGAGAAAAGGGCTCGAAACTTACTACACGTTATGGATTGAACTCATCTGGGGAAAAAAAAGAATTTTAGAAGTGTACTTAAATGTCATTGAAATGGGAAGAGGCGCTTTTGGAATTGATGAAGCTGCACATTATTACTACTCCAAATCAGGTAAAGAATTAACTCGAAGAGAGTCAATTAATATTATATCCATGTTGCCATGTCCTAGAACGTGTGGAATTAATCATCCCATTTCAAGGAAACGGCAATTTGCCATTAACAAGGCCATGAGGAAATACGGATTAAAATTAGATTATTAATTTGTTTTTCAAATACCCTTGAAATTCTAACTTTGGTTGTCTGTTTTACGAAGAGGGGTCAAATCCCTTACTACTTCATTTTACATCAATTTAGATTTTTGGGGATGCCAAATAAAATTGCAAATATTGCTGGTTTTTGCCTTGTTTCATTCCGATAAAATCGGCTTTTAGCTAACTACATCACTGATTCGTCATTTGTGATATTTATCATAGTATTATTATAAATTCTTACTTATTTTCGAAGTACCAATTAAGTTTTAAAATAATAGTGATTTCACTACTCAAAAAATATCGTTTTCCATTTATAATCAATGCTATCGTTATAATTGCATTGAACTTTCAATGGTTAGCGCAAGTTTGGGTAGTGGCAAATTTCTATATTAATCGAGAACAAATAATCGCCGAATCTTGCGTTCAACGAAATAAACCAAAGAATTGTTGTCAAGGAAGTTGTCAATTAGAAGCATCTTTACAAAAAGTCAACGTTGCCACAACAGAAGCTGGAGCACACCCTAGAATCAACATTCAAAATTTTGAATTCTTCAGTGAATTGATTCCTGTAGATGTTGCTATTCCTGGAAAGTTGCAATTATTCCGTTCTGTTGTAAATTCTGATAAAACGATCATCGGATATTTTCCGGAAATTCCGCATCCTCCTTGCGCGTAAAAGCAAATCCCATTTTTTCAATCAGAATTTTAAAGATTTAGCTTATTTTCTATTACTGAAAAATGAACTAAATGTTTTTGCACGGTTTCAAAATTCATATCATTTGAAACCGATATCTATTTCATATTTACATTTCTATTCATCCAATTATTTAAAATCAAATCAAAATGAAAAACTCGTTTATTAAAACTATTGCATTAGCAACCATAGCATTATTTGCAACTATCAGCTTCCAATCGTGTACCGATGAACCTACAGAACCAAAAAACACCAAAGGTACATTAACCGTTGAATTTGAACACGTTTGGGGACTCGATAAAGCTCCATTCTACATGAACACACCTTTGTTGCACCCAATGTCGAAAGACACTATTTCGGTAAACTTACTAAAATATTATGTTTCAAATATTGTGCTTACCAACGCCAACGGATCTAAATACATAGTTCCCGAAAGCTATTATTTAATTAGTCCTGAAGAAAATTCCATTGAAATTAAAGATGTTCCCGCTGGAGATTATTCAGGAATGGAATATATAATTGGTGTGGACAGTGCACGAAACAACAGCGGCATTCAAACTGGAGCATTAAACCCATCGAACGGTATGTTTTGGAGTTGGTCTACTGGGTATATTTTTGTACGAATTGAAGGAACATCACCACAATCTCCAACTGGAATGATTTTGTATCATTTGGGAGGATATACATCACCATTTAATGCTATAAACAAAAGAAATTTCACATTTGATCAAGAAGTTCTCACTGTAGCACCTACAGCAAATCCTACTGTTCATTTCACCGTTAATGTAGCAAAAATTTGGCATGGACCTGTAAAAGTAGCAGACCTCAATGTAATTCACAATGTTGGTGATAATGCGGTTTCTATGGCTAAAAACTATAGCGACGGATTTTTATTCGACCACATCCATAAATAAATTTGAAATCACTATTTAATGGAATACGGAGAGTTTATTTAAGCGTTCTGTATTCCATTATTATGTAATCAATTAGTCGGTATACCATTATTCTGTAGCAATTAACCGGTAGTCCACAGTTCTGTATTCCATTAATCGGATCAACTTTATTGATTTTCTCAGATCACAAAATATTTTTCAGTCTCATTAAATTCACACACAGTGAAAATCCCCCAATATACCGTATTACTAATAGTCAGTATAGGCCTCGCTATACTTAGTTGTAAGCCCGAACCCACAAAAACCAACCCTGAATTCACTTATCCGGCGGAGTTTGGAAGCATCGCCTACCCCAATCCGAGTAACAAACCTGCTCAAGCAGGAATTGAATTAGGCCGCCATTTATTTTACGATGTAAACCTCTCATTGAACAGAACCATATCTTGTGGTTCTTGTCACGCACAAGTTCATGGTTTTGCCGATCATAATTTGCCTGTTAGTTTCGGCATTTACAATCGTAAAGGCATCAGAAATTCACCCTCAATTATTAATATGGCCTGGTCTCCTACTTTTATGTGGGATGGTAGAATTCGACATTTAGATGTAATGCCCATCGCTCCGTTTACAGACACAAACGAAATGGGTATGACATTACCCGGTGTTATGGAACGAATAAAGGAAAATTCCAAATACCTGAATTTGTACCAAAAAGCATTCCCCAACAAGGAAATCAACGAAGAAACCACCCTATTGGCTTTATCACAATTCATGCTCTCTCTAATTTCTAATAATTCAAAATACGATCAAGTAAAAAAGGGAAAAACGAAATTCACCAATTCCGAATCGAATGGGTATGAATTATTCAAAACGCATTGTAATAGCTGCCATTCTGAACCTTTGTTCACGAATCATCAATTTGAGTACAATGGAATTGTAGCAATTGAGTCCGACCCTGGTCGTTACAGAATTACACAACTCCCCAACGATAAATATCGATTTAAAGTTCCCACATTGAGAAATACCGAAATTACCTATCCTTATATGCACAATGGAAGCATTCGAACATTAGACGAAGTGCTGAATAAGTATGTAGAATCGAGTCATATTGAGTCAAACAGGAATTACAGTGGCAAGCTAATACCAATTACATTGAGCGAATCTGAACGCAAAGATTTGATTGCATTTATTAAAACTCTGACTGATTACGATCTCATTTCCAACCCCAAATTTTCTGAAATTCATTAAATTCTCATCATGCAAATTTTCAACTATCCTATACATTCAATAAATAAATACTACTCCCTTAACCGATATTTCATTGGCTTAATCGTTATTTTCACCCTGGCTTTATCATCCCCCGAAAAACTTAATGCCTGCGATGTATGTGGGGCATCCGCTCAGTTAGGTTCCACATCTATGGGATTCAGTCAATCGATTACCAGGCCACTAATTGGAATTAATTTTGTTCATTGGGGATATCAAACTTCGGCTATAACGAATTTAGGAAATCCGTATACAACTGTCGATAAAATTCAATCCTTAAATCTAAATTACGCACAATATATCCATCCTAAAATTCAGATTCAGATGAATTGGGGAGTGAATCAAATTATTCGAAGAAATGCGTACAATGAAAATAAAACTGAGTCTATAATGGCCTTGAACGATTTGAATTTTTTAATAAATTATAAAATAATTGATAATCGAAATCAACCTTTTCAGAAAAACAAATTCTTATGGTTAGTAGGCGTAAATAGCAAATTACCCAACGGTCATTACCAGATTCGAGATCTGGAAAAGCGAATGATTCCCCAACAATTACAGCCCGGAAATGGTTCCTACTCCTTAGGATTACAGTCATTTGCTTCATGGAATATCAACAACATAGGTGTGGCATTTCAAACTCGAATTTCTCGACCGTTTGTCAACGAGTTGAACTATCTACCGGGTTTGAATGGAGGTTTTCAAACCGGATTGTATTATTTGCGGGACTTTAAAAACAAAAACAACTCCAAAACAATAAAATTGATCCCCCAACTGGGTTTGAAGTGGGATTTCAATCAATCCGATCGACAATATGGCGAAATAATACCCACAACAAAAATGCAAACAGGTCAATTATTTAGTCAAGTTGAACTGCTCACGCAAAACATGTATGCACATTTATTCGTTGGGATTCCGGTTCATCAATTATCTGCTCAAAACAGTCCAGTTTTACAACCAACGGTTCGCGTGGCCGTGTCATTCATTTTAAACAAAAAAGCCGAATCCGAAATAAAATGAACTTCGTTGTTATTTGGTAGGATGCACCTTGAATGTTAAACAATTCAGTCATTTTTAGTATTTTTGTAGTTATATGGCAACCACACAAGACGTTTCAGTAGGAAACTTTATCCGATTCAACGGTGAACTTTGCTTAATTACAGAATGGCAGCACAGAACTCCCGGAAACTTGAGAGCCTTTTACCAAGCGAAAATGCGTCGTGTAAAAGACGGTAAATCAGCGGAAAACCGCTTCAGAAGTGGAGAAACGGTTGAAATTGTTCGTGTTGAAACTCACGAATTGCAATATTTATATGAAGAAGGTGATGCATTCGTTTGCATGAATAACGATACTTACGACCAAATTCCCATTCAAAAATTCTTATTTGGTGATGGTTCTCGTTTCATGAAAGAAGGCGATACCGTTATCGTTGCATTTGAAGGAGAAACTCCTATCTCTGCTGAACCTCCACAACATACGGTTTTGGAAGTTACATACACCGAACCCGGTGTTAAAGGCGATACCGCTACCAATACTCTAAAACCTGCAACTGTAGAAACGGGAGCAAGTGTAAACGTACCTTTGTTTGTTGACACCGGAGAAAAAATCCGAATCGACACACGCACTGGAACCTACGTTGAAAGAGTAAAATAATTTATGAAAGTACTTTCTGCTGATCAAGGTTTTTTGGCATTGCCAGAAGAACATTTAACTCAATTGGATTCTGCTAAAGTTGTAATTCAACAAGTTCCTTATGAATATACATCGAGTTATCTTGAAGGTTCCAAATTTGGTCCCAAAGCCATCATCAATGCTTCTCACTATGTTGAATTTTATGATGAAGAATTAGACCAAGAAACGTATAAATCAATTGGAATTGCTACCCTTGAAGAAATGAGCTTCGATGGAAAGGTAGATGAGGAAGCCATGCAATTGATCCATCAAGAAACAAAAAAATTATTGGATTTAAACAAGTTTGTTGTTTCATTGGGTGCTGAACACACCGTTACCAACGGATTTGCACGGGCATTTAAGGAAAAATACCCCAATATTTCTATCCTTCAAATTGATGCTCACTCCGACTTAAGACAGGCCTATCACGATAATCCTTACTCTCATGCAAGTGTTATGGCTCGGGTACACGATATGGGAATTAATTTGGTGCAAGTGGGTATCAGAGCTCAGTGCATTGAAGAATCTCAATTAATTAAATCTTCCGATATAATTCATACGTGGTATGCCCACATGTTAGATAATCAAGATCAGTGGATCGATGACTGTATTGACAAATTAGGTGATATTGTCTACGTTTCAATTGACGCAGATGGGTTTGACCCCTCTATTGTTCCTGCAGTTGGAACCGCTGAACCCGGCGGATTAACTTGGCAACAAGGCACAAAACTTTTAAAACGTCTTTGTGAACGTAAAAAAGTAGTAGGATTTGACATTGTTGAAATTGCCCCCCGTGAAATCGATTTAATTACCGAGTTTACTATGGCAAAACTATGTTATAAATTCTTAGGATATTTAACCAGCAACAACCAAATTTAATGCTAGAAAACAATCAAAGAATCTACCTCGATAATGCAGCTACAACCCCATTAGATGCTGAGGTAATAGAGGCTATGTTGCCTGTAATGTCTGAACATTACGGTAATCCCAGCTCTTCTCATGCTCATGGCAGAAAAGTAAAATCACTTATTGAAGAATGCCGAAGTAAGATCGCAACTTTATTGCATTGCAAGCCTTCTGAAATATTTTTCACCTCCGGGGGAACTGAAGCCGATAACATCGCTTTGCGCAGTTCAGTGGAAAGTTTAAATATTAAACATTTAATTACTTCTCCAATTGAACATCACGCCGTACTGCATACAGCCGAAGAATTACATGAATCAGGTAAAGTCATATTGCATTTAGTCAATATTTTACCCAATGGTCATGTGGATTTAAATCATTTACAAGAACTTCTCCATGAATTTCCCGGTGCTTTAGTCAGCTTAATGCACGCCAACAATGAAATTGGAAATCTGTTAGACGTTGAAACGGTAGGAAATATGGTCAGAAATGCCAATGGATACTTCCACTGCGATACCGTTCAAACTATGGGACATTTCCCTTTTAACTTGGAAGAATCTAAGATTGATTTTCTATGTGGAGCTGCTCACAAGTTTAATGGTCCTAAGGGAATAGGTTTTCTCTATATCAACAAACGAGTTAGAATTAAACCTCTCATCACGGGTGGAGCTCAAGAACGTGAAATGCGCGGAGGAACTGAAAATGTTTATGGCATAGTAGGTTTAACAAAAGCTCTAGAAATTGCATATCGAGATATAGATAAAAAGAAATCGCACATATCTCATTTGAAATCAGAAATGATTCAGTTATTGGAAAAGGAAATCCCAGGAACTGAATTCAATGGCGACTATTCTGGAAATTGCCTATACACGGTTTTAAGCGCTTCTTTCCCTCCAAACAATGCTGGAAATATGTTGCTTTTCAATTTAGATATTGAAGGAATTTCAGCCAGCGGTGGAAGTGCGTGTTCTAGTGGTGCCGTTGGTGGAAGTCACGTTATAAATGCTATTAAACCCAATTCCGATCGAACTACCGTTCGATTTAGCTTTGGCAAATATAATTCACTGGAGGACATCAAAAAAACAGTAGAAACCTTGAAAAAATGGTACAATTAGTACCATTTTTTCATTTTGTATTTTGTTATTTTGTAGTTGAATTATGGCCATATTGTATCTAACCCGCAAAGAGCATTTCAATGCTGCACATCAATTGTGGGATAACCGTTTATCAGAGTCTGAAAACTTTGAACTTTTTGGTAAATGTGCCAACCCTCATTTTCATGGACATAATTTTGATTTATACGTCTGCGTTAAGGGCGAACCCAACCCACATACAGGGTTAGTAATGGATCTAAAAAAGCTGAAAGTAATTATACAACAAGAAGTTATTGAGCATTTAGATCATCAGAATTTAAACCTAGATGTTTCTTGGTTAAAAGGCAAAATGCCTTCTATTGAGAATATTTCTGTCGAAATTTGGAATCGAATTGCACCTCATTTACCAGAAGGTGTATTGCTTCACAAAATTACATTGTGGGAAACTCAAAACAATTTTGTTGAGTACTTGGGCGAGTAAAATTAACGAATACTATCTCTACTACTTACTTTTTCGTGGTCCTCTCGAATTCCTTTAAGCGCAAAAAGATTCAATAAAAAAGCCATAACCATCCAAAGAGCATGGGGATTTAATGTAGCTCCAATCACACCAACACTTAAACTACTTTTGGTCAAATAATAATCCACCACCAACATACTTAAGGTAATAATAGAAGCAATCAAAGATACAATCACAACCTTCATCTGTTTGGTCCGATTCTTATACAGGAAAATAGCATAAAATGATGATCCCCCAACCAACATTAAATTGATCAAATTTATGTATTTGTAACTGATTAGAGGCTGAATCAAATCCATCCCTGTATTAACTTGCGACAAATACTTCAAATACATATACGTAATGGTATTGTTATGATTCTTAATAGAAAATTCTGCATAAATTGGATTTTGGATTGCCAATAATGCAACTAAAATAAAAACCATTAACAAATAAAGTGTTTGAATTCGCTGAATCATACATCAAATTTAGCTCCTATTAACCAAATTTGCACTATTAATGTCCTACTTCGGCGTTTAGTGTAATTCGAATAGTAGTTTTATCAAATGGTATACTTTCTTTTACCGAAATATGGCCTTTGTGATAATCTTCCACGATGCGTTTTGCCAAACTCAAACCCAATCCCCAACCCCTTTTCTTGGTTGTAAATCCGGGCTTAAAAATATCGCTTGTTTGGTTTCGGGGGATACCCTTTCCTGAATCGGTAATATCCAAATACATCCGGTGGTTTCTATATAATACCGAACAAGTTAAAACTCCTTCACCGTTCATGGCATCCACAGAATTCTTAACCAAATTCTCAATTACCCAATTAAACAAATTCTCATTTATCCGAACAAACAACGGTTTCTGATACAAGGTCCATCGAAACTCAACCGACGGGCTAATCCTTCCCTTCATATAATTCAGTGAATTCTCCAACACCAAATTAATATCCTGTTCTTTGAGTACCGGTTCCGATCCAATTTTTGAAAACCGTTCAGTGATGATTTTTAATCGATCCACATCCTTACGCATCTCCTCAGCAGCATTCTCAGGAAACATTCCCATTTCTAAAACATCAACCCATCCCATCAAACTTGAAATGGGTGTGCCCAATTGATGAGCAGTTTCTTTGGCCAATCCCACCCACACTTGATTCTGTTCACTGCGGGTAGAATAAGAAAATGCAACATAACTCACCAACATAAATAAAGCCACAATTGCTAATACTACATAGGGATAGTATTCCAATTGTCGCAAAACAGTGCTTTTTCCGTAATATACTTTGTACGTGGTCTGTTCATCAATAGGAATATCAATAGGTTCATTTTCTGATTCGAATTGAACCAATTTATCCTTTAGTTTTTCGGGGGATATATTCTCTCCCTCTTTTACAATGTTGATATGCTGAATTATAGAGCCAGTTTCTGACACCAATATAGCTGGAATGGTTTCATTAGATTGAACAATTTTCAAATGAAATCCCAAATCACCCTCGCTAGCAGGATCTGTTAATATTTGTTCGGCATCTGCCCAAACTTCCATCTTCTTAGTTTCCTCAATGGCAATCTTATCAACCAATCTCTGAGATAAAAACAAGGTCAAAATACCTACCAAAATGGCAAACAATAAGAGAATTAACTTGATAAACCTCCTTAATTCATACGTATTAATTTTCTTTTTATTGATCATCCAACTATTTCCTACTTTTTTCCATTAAACAGAAAATGTAACAATCTATGAATATCTTTACCTACTTCATATTCTCGGGCATAAATATAATTCACGTTACCTTCAAATGAAGTATTTGTCCAACCATTAGAACTAAAAATTACTCCTGGTTTCAATTTGGGAAGCATTTTAGACGAATCTAACCCCCTGTAACTCACCCACGTTTTAGATCCCCAAAAAACAGAAAAAACGGAAGCATATAACTGCCTTAATGGACTCCAAAATCCAATTAGAAACACCGATACAGGAAACAAAAGCAGCAAAAACAAGGCTACGATCAAATCAAAAACACGCTTTCTTCTCCGATTATATACTTCAGAAATGGCGTATTTTACATCAACGGTAAAGAGTTCTCCTGGCTCATTTTTCGAATCAGATCCGATTATAAATTCTCCTTTGTCGGGAGCAATTTTCAGTTGAACTTCAGATTCTGAAAAATCCGACATAGAACGCATAATTTCCGACGCAGGTACATCTTTTCCACTGAATATAATCAAGTTAGATGAAAATATTTCTGCGATTTCGTCTAATTGTTCAATAGATCCGATATGTTGAGTTTCGGCAATTGAATTCAGAGTTGAGCCAAACGATTCTTTGGATTTGGAAACACTCACTCTACCTAGAAGAGTATGTTTAACTTCACTGCGAAGCAATAGTTCTGAAATTCGATTGAATTCTATTTCTTCAGCAACGATTAAAATACGTTTATCATCGGAAGTTAAGAATTGGATTCCTCCCAGTTTAATTTTATCTAAGAGAACTCGAAACGCCAATACAATTCCTATGCTCCAAGCGGCGCCGATTGCTAAAATTGCTCTCGAAAATTGCAGCTCTTTAGATAAAAAGCCATAAACTGCAAATAACAATACGGCTCCGGCAAAACCTCCTCGAAACATTCGATATCCTTTGAACGGCTTATCATAGCCTCCAGACAACCATATTGAAAATTGAATTACTAAAACATATATAGGAATGTGCACCCAATAATATTCTTTTGGGTAAAAATCAGGAACATATTTATTGTACATTTCCCAATACTTCGCAATTCCCACAAAACCCAAAGCCATGAGCATAAAATCGGCCCCGAATAACACAATGTTATTCACTAACTGAACCAACAAAGCCAGTATAGCTCTTACATAAACGGCAATATTAATCCAAAAAGAAAACCAACCTGCCATTCGAGTTGAATAATGCTTTTTGGCAAATAGCACCATGGCATTATAAAAAACACGGACATAGTTTACGGATTTCTTTTTTGTACTTTCTCCTTTGTAATGAATTATGGTAGTTTCGGAAAAATATACATTTTTATAACCGCCAAGAGTGATCCGATAGGATAAATCAATATCCTCACCATACATAAAAAACTGCTCATCCAATAATCCTACTTTATCCAAAGTTTCAGAACGCATAAACATGAATGCGCCGGCCAAAACATCAACTTCGTGATTTTCAAATTCGCTCAGATATTTCATGTGGTAACGACCAAAATACTTACTCTTTGGAAAAAGACTGGATAATCCTGTCATTTTAAAAAAAGCCACACTTGGCGTCGGAAGTCCGCGTTTACTTTCGGGCAAAAACTTTCCTTTTCCATCAATCATACGCACACCCAACCCTCCAACCTCAGGATGACTATCCATATAATCCACGCACTTGAGCAAGGTATCATCCTGCAAAACAGTATCAGGATTCAGAAGCAAAATATATTTAGAATTGCTTTCGAGAATTGCTTGATTATTGGCTTTTGAAAATCCTACATTTTGCTTGTTTATAATAGTTTTAACCCATGGAAATTTGTCAATAACCATTTCCATACTTCCGTCAACACTATTGTTGTCTACTACCCACACTTCAGCATCCAATTGACGTGTAGCACGCTCAACCGAGATCAGCACTTGCTCTAAGAAATGTTTTACATTATAATTAACAATTACGACGGAAAGTTGATGCATGAGTTTGAACCAACGAATCTAATGATTTATCAAGAATTAACCGAATATTCTGTTCTTTGCAATAGAGATCTACCTAAAGTTATTTCATCAACATATTCAATCTCTCCACCTACTGAAATTCCTCGGGCGATGTTTGAAACTTTAGCGGTTGTAGAGGTTAGTTTTTTCGCAATGTAGTACATAGTAGTGTCTCCTTCTACCGTTGCACTCAGGGCGAGAATAACCTCTTGAACACCTTGATCCATTACACGATGAGGTAACGTTTCAATATTCAAATCAGAAGGGCCTACTCCATCCATGGGTGAAATCAACCCTCCAATTACATGATACACACCCTTAAATTGCGCAGTAGCTTCGATTGCCATTAAATCACTAAAATCTTCTACCACACAAATTTGTGTTTTATCTCTAGATGGATTTATACAAATTTCACAAAGTTCATGATCACTAACCGTACCGCATTCTTTACACAAATGAAGCTCTGTTTTCAATCGTATCAAGGCATGGGCCATATCTGCAACTTCAATCTCAGGCCTTTTTAGTAAGTACATAACCAGCCGCAATGCGGTTCTTTTTCCTATTCCAGGAAAAGAAGATAACGACTCTACTGCCCTTTCTACTATTTGAGAAGTAAATTGCATGAAGCAAAATTACGCGAATCAATATGTTATTTCATCCGAATTCAATATTTTCACTATAACTTTGTACTCAAATGTACATCGAAGTACTTCAAGCAAAGATCCATAACGTTCGTATCACTCAAACCGAACTTAATTATACTGGAAGCATAACTATGGACATGGACCTAGTAGATGCTGCAGGTATGATACCCAATCAGAAAGTCCTTATTGTAAACAACAATAATGGAGAGCGTTTTGAAACCTACATCATCGAAGGTGAGCGCGGTACTGGTATTATTGGCCTAAACGGAGCTGCTGCTCGTAAAGGCCAAGTTGGAGATCAATTAATCATCATGACGTTTCAGTATTTGGAACCCTCAGAAGCCAAATTGCATCAACCCAAAAATATCTTCCCTGATAAAAACAATCGTTTGATTTAATTAGTATCACAGAACTTATTACGATCGTTCATTAATTTAACAATGAATGATTTGGTTTTATATTTATATTTGATCCTCAACGATTAAAGTTAAGATCTACAATCCTTCTTTATTTTGAAAAAAACCATCACTCGAATATTGATGCTCGTTTTTGCCGTAGCCGTTTTTGGCTATATTGGTTATTCAACCAACTGGACAGAAACGTTTAAAGCTCTTGAACAAGCCAATGTTAGCTTTATTATTCTTGGAGCAGCAATCATGCTTTTTGCCCATTATCTAAGAGCATTCCGGTGGGGAATTTTAACCAAAACCAATGGATTTCCCATAAATATACGAAGGGCTTTTTATTCAGTGATGACTGGCTATTTAGTCAATTCTGCCACTTCTCGAGGGGGAGAGGTGGTACGCTGCGCCGTTACCGCAAAAAGTGAAAAAGCTCCGGTTGAAATGCTTGTTGGAACTGTGGTTACAGAGCGTATTGTTGATTTGTTTACCTTAATTTTCATGGCGCTACTCGGATTGATACTCCAATTCGACGAATTATTCGGTTTCTTTAAATCTTTTGTTATTAAAAACATTATCAACAATTTAGAGTCACCAAAATTCTGGTTGATTATAACAATTTTAGTTATTTTGAGTATTTGGTCTTTCCGATTCTTAAAAAAACGACAATCTCAGCAACCCAGTGAAGGTGGCATTATTCAAAAGTTCATCAGCGGAATGACCGGTATTTTTAAACTTAAAAATCCAACTATTTATATTATTTCATCCTTGGGAATTTGGTTTTGCTACTGGTTCTCTATGTATTTCCAACTTCAAGCTTTAGACATTACTCAACATTTAACATTGGCAGCTTCGCTTTCGGTTGTACTTTTTTCCACTTTAGGAATTATTGTTCCCATGCCTGGGGGTGCTGGCGTTTGGTATTTTATTGCACTTGGATTAAACATGGTGTATCATTTTAACTCAACAGACGCGAATACTTTTGGAGTCTTTACAGTGGCGTTCTCCAATATTTTACAGATTGTTCTCGGGGGAATTTCTTACGGATTGCTGTTTTTAGAAATGCAACGTGCAGATAAAAAATTCGATAACAATGATCAAATTTAAAATGCAGTTGATTGAACCATAGCTTTAAATGACTAATTAAATGTGAAGTCCTGTAATTTAACGTCAAATAATAAAATCAATTAAAATTTCAACTCTTTCAATAATTGAACCACCATGAAAACTGAAATATCAAAACATAAGATTTGGACCATAGATGAATGTCAAGAAAAAATCCAAAACATAAAAAATCAAGGAAAAACCATCGTTTTTACCAATGGTTGTTTTGATATTATTCATGCCGGACACGTGCATTATTTGAATGAAACCGCACAACTTGCTGATTTTATGATAGTGGCCATCAACTCCGATTCTTCCGTTCAAAGAATGGAAAAATCTCCAGCAAGACCCCTACAATCTCAAGAATCCAGATGCTTAGTCATGTCAGCATTCGAATTCGTAGATGCGGTGGTGGTTTTTGATGAGGATACTCCTTTGGAGATTATTCAGAAAATTACTCCAAATATTTTAGTAAAAGGTGGCGATTACACCATCGAAACGATTGTCGGTGCGAATTGGGTTTTACAACATGGCGGCGAGGTTAAAACCATCAATTTTGTAAATGGATATTCCACAACCGCTATTGAGCAAAAAATAATTCAAGCACATCAACACTAAAATTCCGTGTAAAATTCAAATTTCCCGTGTACGAAATTTCCTCTTTATTATTGTTTGGAACAATCCTATTTTGTTTAATCTATTACAGATATTGGAATAAAGTAGCCAAACACTTCAATACGGAAGAAATCCATCAAAGTTCAATTCCTCCTGGCCGTGTTTCTGTGATTATACCATTCAGAAATGAAGCGAGACACTTACCCAAATTGTTGGAATCATTACCAAAATGTGCATCATTTGATCATTTACAATTCTATTTTATCAATGATCATAGTTCTGATTTAAGTGTTAAAATAATTGAAGATTTCATTCATTCAACTCATTCAAAAAACATCTTTTTAATCCAACTGCCTGATTCAATAACCGGTAAAAAGAATGCCTTACGTTTTGGAATTGAACAAATTAAAAGTCCTTGGTTCCAATTATTAGACGCAGATTGTATTCCCAACCAATTTACGTTTGAATTAATGTATTCAAAAGTATTACAATCAAAATGCAAAATACTTTTAGGTCCAGTAGGCTTTGAATCAAACCATCAAAATCAAAGAGGTCAATCCATTTTACATTCCGGTCGTTTTGCTTTAAATAAATTATTAGAATGGTATCAAATTTTAGAAAATTCTGCACTCGTTGCACTGGGTTTCTATCATTTATTCCAGGATAAACCTAGCATGGGGAATGCAGCCAATATGCTGGTAAACACCGACTATTTCAACCAACTTGATCCATATAAAAACAACACTAACATTGCTGGAGGCGATGATATATTTTTAATTGAATCTGCATTTCTACAAAACAAAGATCATGTTGCCTATTTAAACACGACTCAAGCAGCAGTATACACCAATGTTTTGTCGAGTTACTCAGAATTATTTTATCAACGAATTCGTTGGGCAAAAAAAACTGCTGCTCAATCATTAAATCATACGCGAAATTCGCAAATACTTTTGGTGCTTTTTTTAATATATCAATGGGTATCCCTGATCTATTGGGGGTTTTATTCCCATGATTTTAAATTTATTTTTATTTCTTGGGGATGTAAGTCTGTTTCAGATTTTATTATTTTACGTCGAGTATTATTTGCCTACAACAAGAAGCCATCTTTTGGCT
The DNA here is from genome assembly GCA_945890895.1 of Chitinophaga pinensis. Lineage (GTDB taxonomy): Bacteria > Bacteroidota > Bacteroidia > NS11-12g > UBA955 > VMCP01. The sequence continues at coordinate 28,757 of CAMDDG010000012.1, forward strand.
ACATCCTTTACGCTTCAATTTTTCAGAGTATTTTCATCCCATTTATTGCGATTACACAGTTCTTTTCTACGGTACAATGGAAAGATCGAAAATATTCTGAATAACACATCAGAAGTCTCCCAATTTAAATTAAACGAGAATTTCAGCGTTCATCATTCCTGTTTTTCAATATCGGAATTTGAAATATCCAGACGTATTTTACAGTTAATAAACTGGAAAACCAGACAAAAGTCCATATTAATCTGTTTTGTGCTCTTGTTTCATCTATCGAAAATAAATGGCCAAACTGTTCACATCTCCGATGACTTTGAACAACCTTTTTGGCCTGAATATTTCGATCAAGACACCCTCCTTTTCAAAAGATCCACTCAATTTGCTACGAGCAACTCCTCGACTTTAGAAAAACACGAATACCAATTAAAAATACCCATACACCCAAATATTCTTTTAACTAAAATTCAACAATTACAAAAACCAGAACTGATACAGAAATTCAGTTCCCTTCAAAAAGACCTTCATAAAACAGTTCCCAATCAAGGGTACTTTCATATTCGATTCAGCTCAGAAATTAATCTATCGTCGGTTAATAGATTTGCTTTAATATTTAGAGATTCATTAAATCGTGAACTTAAGGTAAATTGGGGAAACACTAAAGATCAATTAGAAGTACATTTCTTGGGAAATTTAATTTACTCAGGAAGACCTTTTCAATACAACATCAGCGGATTAAGTCAAAATGTATTTGTTGAATTCGATTTTGATTCCTTGAGAATTTTCACATTTTCCGAGGAAGAACTTCCTCAAAATCCAATTGAGTTCTCACAAAATCTACATGCAATTGAAATACCGATTAATTCAAGTTTTCACACTCCTGAATGGGCCATAATTTCCATCACACAGTCCGGAAAAACCGCTATTAATTCACATAAAATACACCAAATTAATTGGGGATGGGGCGATAACTATATAGACACCATTGCAACTCAAATCAACCAAATATCGAATTACGAAATTCAATTTAACATTTATTCAAAAAACTACTTTTCATTTTCACAAAAAATGAAATTTACATCATCTCCCACAAATAAATATACCTATCTATTCTCACTGAGTACAATTCAATTCGATGCATTCAATTCGGCAACAAACAGCCAACCGTACCCATCACACCATTTCAAAAAGATCACAACTTACACAATCCATTTTACAAGAGATTCAAATACCAGCAGAGTTATAGAACCATTTGATTCCACGTTGATTGCATTTGATTCAATCACTGTTACTATGTTGATACCATTGGAAATTAATACCATCATTTATAATTCTGATCATTCCAATTTTTCAAAAGACTCAAGTCAAATTGAATGTCACACCACAATAACCCATCTTGATACTGTTGAACCCGATAATATTTACATTTCCGAGTTATTAACCGACCCGGAACCCCATTTTGGAAGAATTCCCCCATTACCTTACGTTGAATTGGTAAACCAATCCAACAAAGAACTGAATTTAGAAACTATTTATATATCTAAAAACTCAGAACCTAATAGTTCTATCCAAATTGGATATCGTATACCACTAAATTCTTTTAAGCCCAATGATCTAAGTGGTAATCCTTCATCTTGGCGTTATAAAAATCGTCTACCCAGTAAAACCCATGCACTTATTGTAAATTCAAAAGACACATCAGAATGGTGCATTTGGTTTACTAATTCAACCAACAAAGATCTAAACGATGTGTTTTTAGTTTCTTGTCCTGCACTTCCGCGGTTCAATTATTCAGAGGGTTCAGTTTACGTTTTTGACCAAATGGGTCGTACAATTTCAACGATTAATTACTCTGATCTGATGCAATCTCCCGAATTCAAAGAAGGTGGAATCTCATTAGAAATTATCAATTCAAACCAACCTTATTCGTGGGAATTAAATGCAAAAAGCAACTCTAATTTTGGTGGAAGCCCAGGAACTCCCAATTCTATTGACACCACTAACTTCCCGATTCAATCCCAAGTAATTCAATATAAAATCACAGATGCATTTTGTTCAGAAGATTCCATTTATCTTATTTGGAATCACAATTTACCCATAACATGGCCGTCAATCAAACTATTGGAATATCGTTCGGATTCTGATATACCGGTAGATTCATTTTTGCTACACAGGAGAAATAATACTCTAACCGTCTTTAGCGGAGATGTTAAAAACAATCATCCTTGCACGAATCAGAACACATATTATCTAGATACCAATCTACTTCTCACCTATTTGGGTAGTTCAACTAATTTAACTATTTACAATAACTTGCTGAAAAATCAACCCATAATCCTGCATCGGGGTGATTCCAAAAACCTAAGGTTTAATGAAATACTGTCTAATAACTTTACTGGTTTTTCTGATTTTATTGAACTCGTAAATATTGATACAATGAGTAGTGTAGATTTAGAAAACTGGGACCTACTTTACTACGATGAAAACCGGATTCTCAAAAATATAATACCATTAAATAATAAATATTTCAGATACATTGCGCCGTCTGAATGCAAGGTTTTCACCGATGATCGATACAGCGTTTACCGTCAGTTTCCTCAATTCTATCCTTTCAATATAGCTCAATCGATGCGTTTTCAAGACATTCCTAATACTACAGGCATTTGGGTTTTAAATCACCATATTTTCGGCATTCAAGACGAAATAAACTTGAATCAACTAAACAAAGTATTCCCCAATGTTTCAAAAGGTTTTTCCTTAGAAAAAATTCATCCATTATTAAGCTCAAATAGAGCTGAAAATTGGTTTCCCTTTTTCGCTGACCCAAATAAGTCAAATAGTATAAACCCCAATCTCAGCATCCCTCAGTCGGGTGCTTCACCAGGCGAAATGAATTCCAACTATCACGAGGTTCAATCACTTAATTCCGATTGGCTCACTCTCACTAACCGAATTTTAAAATTCAATCATATCGAAATGCTGATTCTTCCAATAGAAATCAACTTACCTGTAACTGGTTATTCCTTATCCGGGGCTGTTTATAATAGTTCAGGAAGACAAATTTGCACATTGGAACTTCCCCAACAATTACCTCAAAAAGCATCATTATTTGTTAATTTACCTAGGGAAATACAATTCAACGGGAATTATGTCATTAAATTTGAAGCTACATTACTCAATCATACCACAAAACGTACAATTAAACGATTCACGGTATTAAACTAATTTCTAATCTCAATCCTTTCAAAAAAGAAACTCCAAAAATTTAAATATCTACAAATTTACACTTCAAATAATTTGGTAAAACACATAAAAATAAAAAAACAATTATACATACTGAAACATCCTGAACCAAAATTTTCCCTCTATTTTAAATGACCCGCCAAGACGTTTTAAATATCTACAAAATACATTTGGATAAAATCTACCCTGAAGTTGAAAGCAGAGCGATAATGCTGTGGGTTAATGATTACATCAAGAACTGTTCGGATTCAGAATTTCTAGAACCTATCACGCTTGATATACAGGTAGTAGATGATAAACTGATTGAGGATATACCCAATATACTGGTAGAAGATATACCTAATACAAAAGTTTTTGAAGCATTAATCCGTTTACTCAATTTTGAACCCGTTCAGTATGTCTTTCAAACCGCTTTTTTTCATAAATATCAATTCAAAGTAAATTCAACTACTTTAATTCCTCGTCCCGAAACTGAAGAACTCATTGAACTTATTTTGCAGTATAATATTCATCTTCAAGATTCGAATATTTTGGGATTGGATATTGGAACTGGGAGCGGATGCATACCACTTACGATTTTAAAAGAACAGCACAACTGGAAATTCAAAGCCATTGATATCAGTGAAGGAGCTTTGAAAATTGCTCAAACGAATTCTATAGATTTACACGTTTCAAATCGCATACAATTTGAAAACTGTAATATTCTTGAACGTGATATGGATTTTAGCCATTTTCATTTAATCATTTCCAATCCGCCATACATTCCCTATTCTGAGTTGAACAAGCTTGATATGAATGTAACTAAATATGAACCTCACATTGCTTTGTTCACCGACTCGGATCCCTTGATTTTTTATAAAAGAATTGCCCATTTAGCAACAAAATCTGCCCAAAAAGGAACTCAAATTTGGTTGGAGACCCATCAAGATTACTGCGAACAAGTTGCCCAATTATTTGAAGCAGTTGGCACAACAACTAAAATCGAGGATCTCTCAGGAAATCCTCGATTTGTAATGTGCATTAAAAATTAGGTTTAATGAAGTTGGATCATTAAGGTAGTTGGATCATTCCATCTACATTCTTCAAATCGCCTCTTTTGTATATTTGAGTCAATGTTGTGTATATCCCTTGAGAATATCGCTTCAGATCCTTCTCACCACTTTGAGCAAATAATTTTGCAATTAGATCTTTTGAAGATATGGGATTTTGGTACTCTTTCATGAATTGAACCACGATATCCCTTTTGGTCAATTCTCCAGCCCGTTTACGACCACCACCACGTTTGATTAAAGAAACTTTAGCAGGACGGCCTCTTTTTGCAATGGTTTTGAGGACACTGCTCGCAGGTCTTCCAACTTTGCGTTTTTTAGCTCCACCGGTTGCAATTTGTTTACGGTAATCTTTAGCACGGTTTTTCCAGAGTTTAATGGAACGTTCTAATTTATCTTTTTGCATTTCCATTTCCCGCTTATAACGCATTTCAATTCGTTGCAATTCCTTATCCGCTTGCAATTGTGCCTTTTGCAACGAAGCAGCAAAAAGAGCTAATTCCTTCTCTAACTGGAGAAACATACTATCACCTTTCTTGGAATTTCCTTTTCGAATTGACTTTGCTTTATTCTTTGAGCCAGGTTTTCTACCTCGCTTTCTGGGAAGAGTTTGATCTAAATTCTGTTCCATGACAGTAGTAAATTTTAAAATTTAATACAAAAATCAATATTTTAATTTTAATAATAAAATTAAATAGACGAAACCTACTTTTGTAATGATGAATTAATTATTATCGCAAAAATGGTTATTCAAATTAGGCTGTAGGTATTCAATAATACGTAAAAAATCAACTCACTATTAAGTCACCGAAATATTGCAATAAAATTACACAATTATTCCAATATCGAAAATTTCAGAACACACGCATTTCTCTCTAATTTTGCATAAAGAATCAATCCATGAGATATTTCATAACCATCGGTCTGTTAATTTTATCGAATGTATTTATGACTATTGCTTGGTACGGCCATTTAAAATTCTCTCAATGGAAAACATTTGAAAAAGTGGGAATGGTTGGCATTGTATTGATTAGCTGGGGAATTGCCCTTTTTGAGTATTTTGCCCAAGTTCCTGCAAATAAATTAGGCTACAAAAACAATGGAGGCCCATTCACACTTCTGCAACTTAAAATGCTCCAAGAAGTCTTGAGTTTGTCGGTTTTCGTGGTTTTCACTTTACTGGTGTTTAAAACCGAAACATTTAAATGGAACCATTTAATTGGTGCATTGTTCTTGTTACTATCTGTGTTCTTCTTTTTCAAAAAATAATTGTACAAAATGACGCAAACTCCTCAAATACCGAATTTTCCTTCAACTGAAGAAATCACACATTTATCAGTGGAGCAATTATCGGATTTGTGTAGCACATTACGCTCTTTCATTATAGATTCTTTGCTCATTCAAGGAGGACATTTTGCTGCTAACCTAGGGGTTATAGAACTTACAGTGGCCCTGTTAAATCAATTCGATACCCGTATAAATCCTGTGGTGTGGGATGTAGGTCATCAATGTTATCCCTATAAAATTTTAACGGATCGCAAAAATCAGTTTTCCCAAATTCGAACTTTTAACGGCATTTCTGGATTTCCTAAAATCACCGAAAGCCCTTATGATCATTTTGGAACTGGACATTCCAGCACTTCCATTTCTGCTGCTATGGGTATGGCAACAGCTTCCCAAATTCAAGGAAAGAACTTATCTCATATTGCCATAATTGGCGATGGTGCACTAACGGGAGGCATGGCATTTGAAGCGTTAAATAACATCATAAATTCTCAGTTGAATATTATAATCATACTCAACGACAACAACATAGGCATCGACCCAAATACGGGCGCTATAAACCAGCATTTGATTAACAACCACCAAATAAAAAGTTTCTTTGAATGGTATGGATTGGAATATCATGGTCCTGTTGATGGGCATAGCTTACCTGATTTGATTGAATCTTTTAATAATCTAAAGGGAAAATCTACTCCTCGTATCCTCCATATCAAAACTACGAAAGGAAAAGGTTATGAGCCTGCTGAAAAGGAACAAACCCGCTGGCACAGTGCACCCAAATACGATAAATTCCAACCTGAAACTATATTCCCAGAAAAACCTAAAAAGTGGTCGGATGCATTCGGGCAAATTCTATTAAACACCATGCAAAAACACGATCAAATTATCGGTATTTCTCCCGCTATGGTCAGTTCTTGTGGAATGAATTTATGCCTAAACGAATTTCCTGATCGCATTTTTGATGTAGGAATTTCAGAGCAACATGCGTTGACTTTTGCCGCTGGTGCAGCAAAACAAGGACTTCTTCCCATAGTTAATATTTATAGCACGTTTCTTCAGCGAGCATACGATCAATTAATTCACGATATAGCTCTTCAAAACCTCCCTGTATTGATTTGCATCGATAGAGCTGGATTGGTAGGCGAAGATGGTCCAACGCACCACGGTGTTTTTGACCTGTCTTTTCTGCTTCCAATTCCCAATTTGACGCTCTTTTGTCCCAACTCAGAAAACGAGTTGCAAGAAGCCATCAATTGGTATTTAATCAACCAAAAACCCTGCGCAATTCGTTATCCACGGGGCAATGTTCCTCAAGTAAATAATTATTATAGTTCAAACAGCAACAACCATAGTAATAATAAACAACCGAGTTCTGTGGCCCTATTTAGTTGTGGTAATGCTAGCAATTGGATTACTGATTCGGTAAAATCCATTACCGGAATCGATCATTTTCATTTCAATCAAATCAAACCCTTGAATATTGATCCTTCTTATTTGAATTACAAAACCATCATCACCGTAGAAGATGCTTCTGTTATCGGGGGATTTGGGCAATGGGCACAACACATGTGTGAAACCCAATATCCCATTGAAACATCAAAAACCCATTGGATACACAGAGGAATTCCCGATCAGTTTGTTCCCCACGGTTCACCACAAGAGTTATTGAAATGGTTACAGTTAGATTCTGAATCCATAATCAATATCATTTCAATGCTTTAACCCAATTATTTAGCAATTGCTGTCCCTGAGGTGTCAAAACACTTTCAGGGTGAAATTGCACACCCCAAACAGGCAATGTATGGTGCTTAAAGGCCATGATTTGTCCAATTTCATCTTCGCCCAAAATTTCAAGCTCCGATGAATTCTCATTTCCATTTTTTGGGAATACCACCAAAGAATGATACCTTCCAATTTGCATTGGATTATCCAAACCTTCGAACAAACCGTTACAAACATGCCTCATCAACGAGGACTTACCATGAACGGGCGCAGCAGCAATATCCAATTTCCAACCGAACAGTTCTCCCAGCGCTTGGTGTCCTAAGCAAACGCCTAAAACAGGTTTATTACGCTCAATCAACAAAGGAAGAACATCCATTAACATGCCCGCATCTGATGGCGAATTTGGACCCGGGCCTATTACGATTGCATCGGAATTAAAAATATCGGTTAATGTGTCTCCAAACAATTCATCATTGCGAAAAACCCGTAATGTTGAACCCGTAAGTTGCAAATAATGCACCAAATTATAGGTGAAACTATCAAAATTATCAATAAATGCAACATTCATTCTGAAAGGAGATTTGGATATTAAACGATAGATACAATCACTTTCTATATAACAACACTAGTATGTGCTCCTATTTTTCAAATCTTAAACTTAGTACTGATTCCGGGAACGAAATCTTTCAAGTAAAACGGCTCAAAATAGGCCATATCCTCAAAAATATTTTGCTTCCATTTATACGCAGATTCCTCACCAAACATATAAGCAACAGGAGCTTCTGAAAAAACAACTCCAGGATTAACCACCATATATTCGTTTAAAATTCTCAAAGCCTTTTCATTCGAATTTCCAATAAATCCAACGCAATTCCAATCGTTTACATTCATCCATTCCAAAGTTTCCGCATTTAAAATTCGTGATTCAACTTGCTGTATTCCATTTTTAAGTAAACTTGGATATTCATTATCCGATAAATAATCAATTTCGAATCGACCTTTAAGTGTTTCCCCGCGATTCACACGTTGAATATAAACCTCATCCCTTCGGGCGTCTAATAATGCAAAAACCATATCAATGTGTGCGAATTCATTCAATAACCAGTTTCCCATCCCCCAAAATCCACTAACAGAAATTAAAGGAATATTTTTGCTGTAACACAAACCTTTAGCCAAAGATGTACCTATTCTCAAACCCGTATAACTTCCTGGGCCTTGACTCACTGCCACCGCTGATAAAGGACCTATATTGCTACAAACCATATATTTCTGATCATCAATAAAATTTAATGCCTCTTGAACTAACAAGGGGAGCTTTTCAGAATGTGACTGACGATCCAAACAAATTTTGTCCCAAACGATTCTTCCTTGGTGGTCCGAAATAGCCACACTTGGGTAATCTGCTGATGATTCAATAATTAAAATCACAGCGCAAAGGTAAACATTATCCCAATCCGCTAAACACTCAAAATGTTAAAAACATGGGTGGTTTTCAAGGGATTTCGGGGGATTTCAGTAAATTTGTACTAAATAAAGTATCATGACTAAAGAAGTATTTATTGTTGCGGCCAAAAGAACTCCAATGGGAAGTTTCAATGGTGCATTGTCTTCAGTTCCTGCACCCAAATTAGGAGCAGCAGCTATTAAAGCAGCCCTTGAGGCAGCAGGTGTATCACCTGAAATGGTTCAAGAAGTAATAATGGGAAATGTTTTGCAAGCTGGTGTTGGACAAGCTCCTGCACGTCAAGCATCCAAATTTGCAGGAATTCCGGATCATGTTCCAGCAACTACCATCAATAAAGTGTGTGCTAGCGGAATGAAAGCAATTGCATTGGGTGCACAAAGCATACAATTGGGATATTATGATATCGTTGTTGCTGGGGGAATGGAGAATATGAGCTTAACTCCACATTATTTACCGAATTCTCGCGCCGGTTATAAATACGGAAACTTCAACGCCATTGATGGCATTGTAAACGATGGTTTAACCGATGTATATTCTTCAACTTTAATGGGTTCTTGTGCTGAAACATGTGCTGCTGAATACAATTTTAGTCGCGAAGACCAAGATAACTTTGCAATTGAAAGTTACACTCGATCTGCTAAAGCATGGGCGGATGGTAAGTTCAACAACGAAATTGCACCTGTAACTGTGTCAACCCGTAAAGGCGATGTGGTTATCTCTGAAGACGAAGAATACAAGAATGTAAACTTTGATAAAATTCCAGGCTTGCGTCCCGTTTTCAAAAAAGATGGAACCGTTACCGCAGCAAATGCTTCTACCATCAACGACGGCGCAGCAGCAGTAGTATTGATGTCAGGTGAAAAAATGAACGAATTGGGATTAACTCCATTGGCAAAAATTGTAGGAACTGCCGATGCTGAACAAGCTCCTGAATGGTTCACTACAACTCCTTCAGTGGCTCTACCTATCGCCGCAAAACGCGCAGGAATTGAAGTGGCCGACATTGATTTCTTTGAATTAAATGAAGCGTTTGCGGTAGTTGGTCTAGCCAATATGAAATTGATGAATTTAGACCCTTCTAAGGTAAATGTTAACGGTGGTGCTGTTTCATTAGGTCATCCATTGGGTGCTTCTGGCGCACGTGTAATCGTAACATTGGTAAACGTTTTAAAGCAAAATAACGGAAAGTTCGGCGGAGCTGGTATTTGCAATGGCGGCGGCGGAGCTTCTGCTATGGTTATTGAAAATTGCTAATTTTTCATCACCCTCAAATTAAAAATTGATTTTCTCGTTACATTAACAAAAGGATTTGAACTATGTGTAAGAGAATATTTTATTCGGTTTTTTTTCTGGGGATGTTTTTAATAGGAAGCATCCGATGCACTTTTGCTCAAAAATCGGATGCTTCTTCGTTTAACGAATTCAGGGAAACAGAACACCAAATTCTGCAAATAAACAAAATCCCTTTATGGCCTGCTTCCATGCAACCACCTATTGCTGATTCTATAAAAATTCACATCAGCGACAGTATTGTAAACCTATTGAAAGATGCTCTAACTCAGCCTGCCTCTTGGCAATATCCTTTCGATTCTCTCCGATTAACTACTATAGCAATAGCTACTTATCCAAAATCGCCTGTTCGCGTTTTTAGTTTCAACACCATCCTAAACACCGGTCAGTTTATTCATCATGCTATTGTTCAATTAAAAACTAAAAATGGCGTTCAAATATGGAATCTCACTGATACCAATCAAACGCTTCCTAAAAATTGGCAAGATGAAGGTCTTACGGAGAATGAATGGATTGGCGCACTTTATTATCAAATGTTCCCGTTTAAGTTCAACAAGCAAGATGTTTTTGTACTTATGGGATTTGATGGACACAACAAAGAAAGCAATCGTTCTATACTAGAAACTTTGTATTTCGAAGACGGTGAATTAAAATTCGGGTTTCCACTATTTAGAGAAAGTGAAGAGGATCCTTCACCCGAGCCACGCTCGGTTTGGGAATATCATAAATCGGCTCAAATGGTTTTGAGGTATCAATCCGATGGAAACGTAATAGTTTGCGATCAATTTGCACCCGCTTATGAACAAGTTAGAAATGATCGACGATACTACATCCCATCAGGAGATTACGAAGGTTATTTCCGATCAGGTAAAACTTGGGTAAAAAAACCCCTGACTGCAGATATGCCTTTTGCACCAGACATGAGCATTCCCGATCCCAATGATCGAAAAAACGATCGACCAATTGGTGAAAAATTTCCCAAAAACCGTCCAGAAAAATCAATTTCTACGGATACTTCAGATTCGGAATAAAACTTCCTATAATTTCTGATTTCAGCTGCGTTTCCTCCCATTCCCGAGCAGGATCACTCATGGAATTTATTCCACAACCGGCGTACAAATCAATCTTTTGATTCAAATATACTTTCGCACATCTCAAATTTACATGAATGAGCGTATTATGACTTGAAACTATTCCTACGGCTCCAGAATACAATTCTCGATTCAATTCCAAGTTCGCTTTCACCCATTTCAAAGCCGCTTTCTGGGGGTATCCAATTACTGCCGGTGTTGGATTCAATCGTTCAAGCAATCCCAATATTTGATTGGATTTCGTTTGAAATGAATATTGACTAATTAAATGCCGCAATGATCCATTTTTGCGTTCTTTTACGTTCGACACCTCAGCAACCACATTAAAATCGTTTAAAATTTCATTAATATGTCGACTGGTAGTACTTTGTTCTAACTTTTCTTTGTCACTCCATACTTCAGAATCACCAAACAAAGTACCGGCCAAACTAACGGTTTGAGAAAAACCAGATTTTTCTCTTTCGAATAATAATTCTGGAGAAGCCCCAATCCAAATTCCCAATTCATCATCAACGAACAAATAAACCAAACAATCAGGGTAATTTGCACAAAGTTCCACATACCAACTTACAAGTGAGTCAACACCAAAATGTTGATTATGAAGGTCTTTCTGAATAATTCTTGCAGCCACTATCTTTTCAACTTCCAAATTTGATATCGCAGTTTTTATGCGTTCTATCTCTACTGAAAATTGATGTTGAGAGGTTATTTTACTTTGCGAATTGTATTCGGAATTTTGATAATCTTCTAACCAATTTAAATGCTCTTTTAGTAATTCAGTTACATCAGAATTTAGAGGAGCAGAATCTACATCCCCAGAAATCCAAAAAAATTCTTCCGGAGTCAGACCTTTTGTTACTATAAATTTGGGAACTTCCGTTAACTCAAATTCCAAAATATTTGATTTTACTACTGATCCAGAGTAAATAAATATTTCACTTGAATGGGGAAGCTTACAAAATGCAATGGATTTAAACGACATGATCAAAACTTATGCAGGTCGGGTAATTACGGCCATGGTTATGGTACCTTTACAAACCAATTTTTTTTGAGCATTCCGAAGTTCTACCTCCCAAATATGACTCCTTTGACCTATATGGAGCGGGCGGGCTTCGACTCGTATTATTTCGCCCATTTTTGCAGAACGAAAATGACTTCCTTGTATGTTCTGACCTACGGCAACACTTTTTTCTCTGGGGATAACCAAATTTGCTGCCATACTGCCAGCTATTTCAATTGCGGCCATTGAAGCACCACCGTTTAATAATCCCATAGGTTGACAGTTCTTTTCGCTTACTTGCAATTGCCCAACCAACACATCATCGTGTATCTCAATAAATTCAAAACCAATTGCTGTATTCATTGTATTTAAACAACGCTCATTCAAGGCCTCTAGCCGTATATTTGCAGTATCAAAAACAGGACGTGTTTCCATGGGGGAACAAAGTTCAACTTATATGACTAAAAAAACAATTTACCTCATTCGTCATGGGCAAACTCAATTCAACAAAATGGGTATTGTTCAAGGTTCCGGTATTGATTCTGAATTGAATGACGAAGGACATAAACAGGCTGAAAAATTCTTCTTTCACTTTAAACACGTACCTTTTGAGCGAATTTATGTTACGGAATTAAAGAGAACGCATCAAAGTATAGCTCCTTTTAGAACGTTAAATATACCCATCGAAATTATCCCTGAATTCAACGAAATCAATTGGGGGATCCTGGAAGGCAAAGAACCTACAGAAGAAAATCGCAAACAATTTTTCGAAATTTCTGGACTGTGGAAACAAGGTCATCTTGATATTGCCATTGCGGGTGGTGAAACTCCATTGGATATGTACAATCGTCAAAAATTGGGATTGAAAAGAGTTTTAGAAAGCGAACATAAAACAGTGTTGATTTGCATGCACGGAAGAGCCATTCGCAGTTTTCTGTGTTTATTAACTGGGCAACATTTAAAAGACATGGATGAATTCCACCATGAAAACTTATGTTTATACGAAATGCAACAAAAGGAAAACGGCTTGTTTGATATTATTCGCGGAAACTATGTAGACCACTTAAAATCATAATATAAAATGGATAAAAACACAATCAATATTACAATAATCAATCGCAATGGGGAATCTCAAACCTATGAAGCACCCACCGATATGAACATGAATCTTATGGAATTTTGCAAAGCGGTAGAACTTCCTGTAAAGGGCGAATGTGGCGGGATGGCTATGTGCGCTACCTGTCAAGTCTATATTGAAAGCGATCACCAATTACCACCCCAAAATGATGCGGAACTTGACATGTTGGATCAAGCATTTTTTGTTGAACCTAATAGTCGCCTCGGATGTCAATTATTCCTATCCAATGAATTAGATGGACTTATAGTTCGATTAGCACCTGAAACCGAATAGTTAGATTAGCTCGTGGATCCGAATCGTTCGAATCGCTCCAAAATCCGAATAATTCGAATATCACTAGGATCCATATAGTTTGAATAGAACCAACATCCGAATCGTTCGAATAGCAGTAGCATCCATTTAATTATCTACAGACAACGAACCTAATTTTTGTAATTATACCAATTTCGGAATAGTGTTAACAGTCATATTGCTTCGCTCATAACCACAATACGGCTAGATTACCAATTGCAATTCTCCAGTGCTGTTAACAGCAATTCTGCTTCGGTCACGAGAGAAATACCGGAATATCGTCAATTGCAATTCTTAATTGCTGTTAACAGCAATTCTAAAATGGATAGTACTGTATAAATCAATTTTAAATATCAATTGAATCAAACGACTAAAGAACCCAACATTTTTTTTAAAAAAGTTGATTTTATTAACATTTGAGATTATCTTTGCACTCCTTTTTAGAGCAAAATGGCAAATCATAAATCAGCAATAAAGCGTATTAGAGCAAACGAAGCTAAACGTGACTTGAACAAATATCAGCATAAGACTGCAAGAACGATTGTAAAAAACATCCGTAAATCTCAATCTAAAACTGAGGCTGAGTCCATGTTAAAATTAGCTTTCACTGCATTAGACAAATTAGCAAAGAAAAACATCATTCACAAAAACAAAGCTGGCAACTTGAAATCAAGTTTGCAGAAGCATGTGAATTCTCTTGCTTAATTGATCATATTGCAAGCACAATTTAATCCAATTCAGCTTGTTTTAGAACTAGCTTGAATTTTCATGGGAAAAATTGTGTAGAGGAAAATTAATCAAATTACCTGTAGAGGAATAAAAGAAAAAAACGGCACTAAGCCGTTTTTTTCTTTTATACGATTTTTCACTTTTTCTTACCGATGAAAATGCGAATTTAGTGATTCACAAACCGGGTGCAAATAATGAAACTTGCACCCAACTTGGAACCAAAAATATTAAATTACCTTATTCATTCACCACAATTGTACCAATAGTTTCACCTTGCATTAAACGCAACAAGTCGCCCGATTTATTCATATCAAACACCACTATCGGCTTATTATTTTCTTGACAAAGTGTAATTGCGGTTAAATCCATAACCTGTAATCCCATATCGTAAACTTGCTTAAACGAAATAGAATCGTATTTCTTTGCACCGGGATTCTTCTCTGGATCTGAATCATAAATACCGTCAACTCGAGTGCCTTTAATTACGATATCTGCTTCAATTTCTACTGCTCTCAAACTTGCAGCTGTATCGGTTGTAAAATAAGGATTCCCTGTTCCAGCCCCAAAAATCACAACACGACCTTTTTCTAGGTGACGAATGGCACGTCTACGAATAAAGGGTTCTCCTATTTGTTCCATTTTAATTGCAGATAACAAACGAGTAGTAAGACCTTCACGTTCGAACGACCCTTGGATTGCCATAGCATTCATCATGGTTGCAAGCATACCCATATAATCGCCAGTTGCACGATCTACAACACCTCCTTGTGCTCCTTGAACACCGCGAAAAATATTACCTCCTCCAATTACAATAGCTACTTCCACACCTTGATCAACTACCAACTTTACTTCTTTAGCGTAGGCTTCAAGAACTTTTGGATCTATTCCATAGTCCTGATCACCCAGTAAACTCTCTCCACTTAACTTTAAAAGGATTCTTTTGTATTTCATATAATTATCTATGGTACTTTCAAAAAAGCCCGTGTAAATCAAATTAAAGCAATTTACAGAGTATTTCAAGATTAAATGCAAAATAAATACTCCACTTGCACCAAATCCACTATCTCGTTGCAAAAAAAGCTACAAAATATCTAAAATCGGGTAAATTGCTTTTAAATTTAAAAAATTTGGGCAAAAAAAATCCCCCAATTGGGGGATTTTATAAATTTCAAATAAATTATCCTAATTGCACTCTCTTGAACTGTTTTACAGTTAAACCTTTTTCAATTGAATCCAACATCTGCGCAACGTTTTTAGAGCTGTCTTTAACAAACTCTTGATTCAACAACGTAGATTCTTTGTAGAACTTTTCTAATTTTCCTGTTGCAATTTTTTCAATCATTGCTTCAGGTTTGCCTTCTTGACGAGCTTGATCTCTTCCGATTTCCATTTCACGCTCAACCATAGAAGTATCAACACCATCGCGATCCACAGCTACTGGGTTCATAGCAGCAATTTGCATTGCAACATCTTTACCAGCCGCAGCATTCGCTTCATTTGGGGCTAAACTCAATTCCACCAACACACCCATACGGTTAGCACCGTGAATGTAGGAAACTACGTTAGTACCTTCGATGATCTCGTATTTTACTACATCGATTTTCTCACCGATTTTAGCAACTTCCTCCATCAAACGAGAACCCATATCCACTGAACCAATGTTCAATTTCTTTAAATCATCGATTGTAGCAGGTTTATTTTCTAACGCCACGTTCGCGATCTCCCTTGCCAAGGCAACGAAGCCCTCGTTCTTAGCAACGAAATCTGTTTCACAACTCAACACCACCACAACACCCAATGTGCTAGAGCTATTAGTAACAGCAATAACTGCTCCTTCTGTAGCTTCTCTATCCGCTCTTTTAGCGGCAATTTTAGCCCCACTTTTGCGCAGGAAATCCACTGCTGCTTCAAAATCGCCATTGGTCTCGCTCAATGCTTTTTTGCAATCCATTAAACCCGCACCAGTCATCTGGCGAAGTTTATTTACATCTGATGCACTAATTGTTGACATATTATTCAGCTGCTACTTCTTGTTTTTGTTCTGATTTTACTTCTTCTTCTGCTGCCTTTTCACGCTTTCTTTCCGCAGTTCCTTCTAAAATTGCATCAGCAATTTCAGAAGCAATTAACTGGATACTCTTAGAAGCATCGTCGTTACCTGGGATTGGGAAATCAACTACGGTTGGATCTGAATTTGTATCCACCAAACCGAAAGTAGGAATACCCAAACGAATGGCTTCAGCTACTGCAAGATGTTCTCTTTTGATATCGATAATGAAAATTGCACCCGGTAATTTAGTCATATCTTCGATACCACCTAATACTTGAGCTAACTTGATTTTCTCACGATCCAACATCAAACGCTCTTTCTTGTTGATGCGTTGGAATGTTCCATCAGTAGCCATACGATCGATAATTTGCATACGCTTAATGCTCTTACGCACAGTTTGGAAGTTTGTTAACATTCCACCTAACCAACGTTCAGTAGCATAAGGCATACCTGCTCTTTGCGCTTCTTGAGCTACAATTTCTTTCGCTTGCTTCTTAGTAGCTACGAAAAGAATTCTGCGACCCGATTTTGCAATATTTTTTGCAGCTGCCTTAGCTTCTTCAAGCTTGGATTCAGTTTTCTTTAAATCGATGATATGGATACCATTCTGCTCCATAAAAATGAAAGGAGCCATTTTGGGATTCCACTTGCGGGTTAGATGTCCAAAATGAACACCCGCATCCAGCAAATCTTGTTGAGTATATGCCATTGATATATATTAACGTTTTGAGAATTGGAAACGCTTACGCGCTTTCTTTTGACCACTTTTCTTTCTTTCAACAACGCGAGGGTCACGTGTCATGAATCCAGCTTTACGTAAAGTTGAACGAAACTCTTCATTGATATCAACCAACGCTTTTGAAATACCTAAACGGATCGCTTCCGCTTGACCAGAGATTCCTCCGCCGCGTACGTTTACCATTACATCGTATTTCCCTTCGTTGCCGGTGATATTAAAAGGCTCCTTTACGGAATTTTGGTGCCAAGCCAATGGGAAATAATCCCCTAGAGACTTCTTGTTAACTACAATCTGCCCATTACCTTCCTTGAGGTAAACTCTCGCTACGGCAGCTTTTCTTCTTCCTGAGTTATTCGTCATCATAGTTCTCAGATATCAAACTTCAATTCTTTTGGTTGCTGAGCAGCATGTGGGTGCTCAGATCCCACGTAAACAAACATGTTGTGAAATAATTTTCTTCCCAAACGATTCTTTGGCAACATTCCTTTCACTGCGTATTCAATTAAACGCTCAGCTTTCATTGCTTTTGCCAATGCCACACGTTGTCCTCCCGGAAAACCTGTATGGCGAATGTACTCCTTACTGTCCATCTTAGAACCAGTCAACTTCACTTTGTCTGCATTGATCACAATTACATGATCTCCACAGTCCACGTGAGGTGTAAAGTAAGGCTTGTGTTTGCCACGAATAATCGTAGCAATCTTTGACGACAAACGACCCAATGGCTGGTCTGCAGCATCTACAACGTACCAATTCTTGGTTACCGTCGTGTTGTTCGCTGAAATGGTTTTATATGTACTTAACGGATTCACTTTGCGTTAGCTTTAATCAATTTTGGGGTTGCAAAAATAGTAAATATTTTATTGGATAACAAGATATCCACAACTTTTTTTTGAAACTAATTCTTTGGACAGCAATTTTTCAATGTTAATCTTGGTCTACCAATCATCTTCATCCGGCACATAAGGTGCTTTCAATGAAGCTTTCAAACCGTCTACGATGGCTTTAACTTCACGATCAGCAGCAATCAAATACTTATCTGAAGTTTCGTAACCACGTTTTACCTTCATGTAATATTCATGATACGTTTTAACCTGAGTGCTGTTCAAACCCTGAGGTAATAACGTATGAGCAAAATTTCCAAATTGGTATTTGTATCTGGCCTCTTTAAATCTCAACACCAAAACATAATCCAAATCCCCATTCCGGGATTTAGAGTTCGTGCCATTTTGAATTACCATAGGCACTTTCACTTTGAGATAAATTAATGAATTTGCCTTCTCTTCCACTACAAATTTTTTGTACTCCTTTTTACCATAGCGTTTCATTAAGTACCTTTTGGCTCTCATAAACAAACTATCTTCCGTACACGTTTCACATTCTTCATCCTCAACAATTCCTTCATAAAAAATTAATTCGCGGAGTGAATCGTATGGAGGCGTAAATCGAACATACGGTTTCTTCTTTATCGCTTGAGTTTCTCCTGAATTCCCTTCAGAACTACCAGATCCCCATTCCCCAGAATCGCCAGATCCCGTACCGGTGGTGTCTACTGCTGCAGTTCCTCCTGCACCAGAATCATCATCGCCACTACCCCACTGTGCACGTATATCTCCTAAAATTAATAACAAAAGCCCTACGAGTATCGTACGCCACATTATGCGTAGTCCATTCCTCTTTTCTATATTCGCCTGATCCAATGTATTCTACAATCTAGTTAATTGTGCGAATATACTATAGAAATATAAAAACATCATCGATTCTCGATCAGTTGTCTTTTTTATTGTGCAGAAACATTGCGCAAAATCATACCCTTAGGAAATCTTCCCTTACTGAAAATTCTTCCCGCAGGTCGACCTTTACGCAATTTCTTTTGCTCTTCTTCCGGCAAATGAATTATCTGTTGACATTCCTCACAGCAACATTTTTCGTACTTCTGCGCACATTCTTCGCATTGAATAAATAGCAAATGACAACCTGTGTTTGCACAGTTAATATGAACATCTGCAGGTTTTCCACATTGATGACATTCCGATAATACATCATCGGATACCCGTTCATGCAAACGTTGATCAAACACAAAATTTACTCCTTTAAACTTATTTTCTAGCTCATTTTCTCGTACTTGCCGAACATAATTAATGATTCCACCCTTTAAATGATAAACTTCATTAAATCCATTGTGCCTCATCCAAGCACTTGCTTTTTCGCACCGAATTCCACCAGTACAATACATTAAAATGCGCTTATCTTTTTCCTCTTGATATTTATCAATTACGTTTTTTAGCTCATCTCTAAAAGTATCAACATCTGGACATTCAGCATTTTCAAACCGGCCTACCTCACTTTCATAATGGTTTCGCATGTCGATAACCACGGTATTCGGATCAGATAATGCTTGATTCCAATCATTGGCTTCCAGATATTTTCCCGTATCCGATGGATTAAATGTAGGATCATCTATTCCATCTGCTACGATTTTTGGACGAACTTTGATATCCAACTTAATAAATGCTTTTTGATTCTCTTCTATGGCCGTATTCAATCGAATTCCATCTAAAAAGGGAATGGAATAAAGACGGTTCTTAAATTCCTCAAAATGTTCTGATGGCAATGCAATTTGAGCATTTATTCCTTCTTCAGCAACATACACTCGACCAACCACCTCTAAAGGTGTCCAGTCAATAAACAATTGATCTCTAAATTCTTTGGGTTGGGGGATAGAATAATAACGATAGAACGAAATGGTAGTATACTGACGTATATCTGCTTCCATTCTGCGCTTTAACTCCTCCCTACTAACGATGTTTCGCAATAACATGGCAGGTATGAATGTTAAATTTTATGGTGCAAATTTACGCAAAATCTTAAACAATTATCTAAAATCATCCCTAAAAACAAACGGGTCGCTATTTAAGAAAGCGACCCGTTACACTATCCTGGGATTAAAATCCCAATGTATAATTCTAATTACCGATTAATGGCGAACCATCATCTTCGTAGTAAAGTTAACAGCGTTTGATTTAACTGTTACCATATACATTCCTGAAGTCCAATCAACTGTACTGATTTCAGCTTTTCCATTTGACATGGTTGATTCATAAACTACTTGACCTGCTAAATTCGTTACACGTACTTGAGCAACTTCACCGCGCAACACATCCGAATTAATATGGAACATGTTATTCGATGGATTAGGATACACCAAAACGTTGTTTTCAACACTTTCAGTTGAAGCCATCGCTACAACAAAAGTTTCAGATTGCAATACTTCTTTTGTAGTAGCATCTTGAACAAAAACAACCACTTTCAAATCATCCCAAGTTTCAACACTGTTTTCAGTAGCATGGTTGATGTGTTGAGCAGATGTACCATCTAAAGGCAAACGGTAGTTACCGTTAAATGTCCAAGATAATGTTTTATCAACGGCAACGTCTTTAGTCAAACCACTTAACGCCATACCTGTACTGTTTGGCATCATTTTCTTCATTACATCTTCAAATTGAGTTTCGCCGTTTGACTTTTTGTTCATGTAAGTTGTACCTTCAGTAATTACAGCAAATAATTTCAAATTATTAGATGCGATATCCGCAGCGGGAGTCAATTTAATATTTGCAGTGATGGTATTTTTCCAAGTATTGATTGCAGTACCAGAAATCTCAATGAATGATGGTTTTGATTGATATTGGTCGTACAAACCAGTGGTGAATGAATTTGCATTCTCATCCCAACCACCATCGATTTCCATACGAGGTACAGAATTGATCGCATAGTAATTCATACGATCGCGAGACTCTTGTGTGCAATATGGGTCACCAGTGCCTGGGAAATAAACTTGATATTTAATTGTAGAATGGTCTGTTCTACCATCAATAACAACTTGATAATTTGCATTACCAGGAGCACATGGAGGGCAGGTAGAGGAAGTGTAAATTTCATTCAAAATTTTACGCTTAATCCATTTATCTAATACACTCACATCCACCGAACCGGTATTTTTACCCATAGTATCTGAGATCGTGTTTACTGAATTTATTTTTACTGCAATAGTATATTTCCCTAAAGCAGAAGGAGTCCATTTTGTTGGAAATGTTAATTCTGAGCTGCTGCCACTTGCCAAATTCAAACCAGAAATATCTTCAGTTACTTCATTTCCACCATTTAAACTGTACGTTGCGTTTATAGAAGTAATTGTTTTACCACCTGTGTTCTTTGCAGAAAACTTGATTGCAAAAGGAGCGCTGGTATTCTTTAAAAACTCTTCCATATTTACAGACACCACTGACAAATCGTTATCCACCAATGTTCCAGGAGAAAAAGTATAGTAAACATTATCAACTGTAGTAGGGTCGTTTGTTGCCATCATCGCGTAATTTGGAGACCCGTTAACGCTTACAGCAGTACTTCCATCGATTTGAACACCTACAGTTAATTTTGTTTTATTAGAACATGCAGACTGACCATTTACGCAATTTGAACGTTGATCAACAATATGAATGTTATTGGTACCTTCTTCCAAAACAATACTCATATAAGCCCAACCGTTTAAAAGATTCGCCTCAGTGCATGAAGCATACATAATCCAATGCTGACGGTTAGGAGCTGTACCGAAGGTCTTGGTTACAACGTAGTCACCAGACAATTTTGCATCTACACCCCAAATAACAACAGATTGATTGGGGATACTTGCACTTGGTAACGCTGCTGGAGATGCAGCAGGACAAGCAGCAGAACTTCCAACATCAAAAGTAACAATACCCGTAGAACCAATCTTATATTGAGTTACCGCAGAACCATTAAATTTGAAGTTAAAAGGAATGTTTTGAGCTGCGCTCCATGTTTGAGATTGGGGGCCTGATACAACAGTGGTCCAACCCGTAGCCAAACCACCTCCTGGAGGATATTCAGCATCAGAATTCAACGATCCTGGATTTCCAGTGCTTGCTCCAGGTACTTGATAGTAACCTGTTTGGGCATTCAATCCCAAAAAAGCAGCACCGATTGCAGTTAGTAATAATTTTTTCATAGTAATTGTGTCAATTAGGCAAATGTAGAAGATTTTTTTAAAATCCGATTCGATTTTGTTCTAAAAAATCTCTTTTTCTAATTGCGAGAAGATAGCATCCACTTCCGCAGCAGAGTTTGCACCCACCAAAGCTGTTCGATATTCCTTAAAATGAGGAATTCCCTTAAAATAATTTGCATAATGCCTACGCATTTCTACAACTCCTACTTTTTCCCCTTTCCACTCGATGGATTTATCGAAATGCAACTTACACACCCGCAAACGCTCTAAAAAATTCGGTTCTTCTAATCGTATACCTGTATTTAAAAAGTGCTTAATTTCTTTAAACACCCAAGGATAGCCAATACTCGCCCTTCCAATCATAATTCCATCTATTCCAAATCGATTTTTGTACTCCTGGGCTTTTTCAGGGGAATCAATATCACCGTTTCCAAAAATAGGAATATGCATTCGAGTATTCTCTTTTACTTTACCAATCAAGGTCCAATCCGCCTCCCCTTTATACATTTGCACCCGAGTTCTCCCGTGGATAGAAAGTGCTTTTATTCCAACATCCTGCAATCGCTCGGCCACTTCAACTATATTTTTGGTTTGTTCATCCCATCCCAAACGTGTTTTTACGGTAACCGGCAAGTGAGTAGCTTCTACAATGGCCTTTGTCATTGCCACCATTTTTTCTGGATTAGTTAAAATTCCTGCACCAGCACCTTTACAAGCTACTTTTTTAACAGGACATCCGTAATTGATGTCAATTAAATCGGGATTAACTTGAGTAGCAATTTTAGTCGCTTCCACCATGGACTCGATGTCAGATCCAAAAATCTGAATGCCAATTGGACGTTCGTATTCAAAAATATCCAGTTTCTGTAAACTTTTTGCTGCATCACGAATCAACCCTTCACTGCTCACAAATTCAGTGTACATAAGGTCTACACCTTGTTCCTTACACACAAATCGAAACGGAGGGTCACTCACATCTTCCATAGGTGCTAATAAGAGTGGAAATTCTCCAAGTGCTATGTCGCCAATTTTTACCAACTTTGTGCAAAATTACAAAGAATGTTCACTTCCACCGATAAACCCATAAAAAAACCCTTGATGAATCTTTGGGGAATAGCTTTTTTACTCCTATTTATTCTGGTATTCCAATTAGTCGGTTACGGCCTATCCACATTTATTCTCAGCAAATGGTTTGATGTTTCTCCCGATGTTGTGAGTACACTTTCTTCCAATCCCGATGGAAGTGCATTATCCATCAATATTGCTCGATTTTCCAATTTGATACAATTTATTAGTTATATGGGCATTCCGGCATTACTTTTCACGTTAATTAACCGAGTTCCTATTCACTTTTTCGGGGGATACAACCAATCCATTTCTACCCGTAAATTAGCTTGGTCAATCATCATGGCTTTAGCCGCTTTGCCTGTTGTTGCTGTACTCACAGAATGGTCTAAGCATTTCCCTTGGCCAAGTACTATGCTAAGTATTGGACGAAAATTATCGGAGCAACGCACTCTTATTTTTGAAAATATGCTGGATATGTATCATTGGCAGGAATTACTATTTTGTGTATTCTTGTTAGCCCTATTACCCGCATTCCTAGAGGAATACCTATTTAGGGGAATCATTCTTAAAGTGGGTGAAAGTCAATATAAAAAACAACGAACCGCAATTATATTTCAAGCATTTGTGTTCTCATTGTTGCATTTTTCGATTTTCGAGTTTTTGGGGATATTTATGATGGGCGCCGTTTTTGGTTGGGTAGCACAGCGAAACAATTCACTTTGGTACAATACCATTGCACACTTTGTTTTCAATGGTGTTACGGTTGTTGCACATTACTATTTTCAACGGAATTTTGAAAAAACCGGTATTCACTTTGACGTAGACACCATTTTAACCAATTTTTCTATGGCTATTCCTGCGTCACTGCTTTTGGGAATGTCGATTTACCAGCTATCCCGTCCCGAAAAATCAAAACAAAATTCAATCAACATATAAGTTAAATCACCAAACTAAGTTAAAGAAATAATCGATTTCTAATTCCAATTATTTCAAATCATAAAATTCTACATCCCCCAATAAAACATCATGAATAATTTCACCACACGCATAATTAGCGGAGCCGCTATGATTGCTCTGATCGTTTCGCTCATCTTTAATGGCGGATATATAGGTGTATACGTTTTGGCAAACATTATTGGAGTGTTCTCTCTACTTGAATATTTCAAATTGAAGAAGCTCGACAACAAAATGGTTATCTATTCCAATATTGGAGTATTCCTTGGGGGTATTTTTACTTTGGTAGCCCATTTCCCCTATTTCAATTTTACTCAAATAAATTTGGTTGTGAGTATTTACTTAGGTTACCTCTTGTTCTACGGGATTTTGCAGTGGATATATAGAAAAGAAGCGAGTATTCTTGTACAGCAATTTGCGCACTTGTATATTACAATTCCATTAGCTTGCTTTATTTTAATTCCAACTCAAGGGTTCAAATTTCCATTTAATTCAGAAATCCACTTTAATCCCAAATTAGCCATCATGCTTTTTATTTTGGTATGGTCGAGCGACTCATGGGCCTATGTTGCAGGAAAATTATTCGGAAAAACCAAATTAGCACCACAAATTTCACCTGGAAAAACCTGGGAAGGATTTATCGGTGGTGCT
>CAMDDG010000013.1 GCA_945890895.1 Chitinophaga pinensis
CAAATCTGCACTTTACTTATAACATAGTGCTTCTTCCGTAGTTTGTATTTTCAAGTTTTAATTGGGGCAAATACTAAGTTTGCTCATAATTCATTGCGAATTATATAATTAAACAATGAGCATGTTTCAGATATTATAAATTTAACCGGTTTGACTTCTAAACAACTGGTTGCTTTTATTCAGTCTATTTACAATTGTGACTAATATTACGGAGTTTTTCTATTTTTCGAGGGAACTTTGCATCATTAAACAATACAATTATGACAATTAGAGAATTAGTTAACGAAAAAGGAGCAACGGTTATCGATGTTAGATCTTCTTGGGAATTTGCCGACGGACATGTAAACAACGCCTTAAATATACCTTTGGATGAAATTCCAGCTCGTATCGATGAAATCAAATCACTACCTACTCCTATACTTTGTTATTGCCGCAGTGGTAGTCGCAGTGGAATGGCAACAGGAATTTTACAACAATTTGGTATCACAGACGTATATAACGGCGGCGGTTTAGCGGACATGCAAATTGCTTTAATGTAAAAATATAGGGGTGGATTCAAAATCCACCTTTTTTATTCTTCAAATTATGCTTCAATTAAAATCAATTTTATTCAGTAATTGGACCTTCACTCGATTTTTTCGTTTGGCAATTGGCATCATGATCTTAATTCAAGGTTATGTTTACCACCAAATTGAAACCATTGTGATGGGGTATTTTTTCACTGGTTTTGCCTTATTTACAACGGGTTATTGCGGTTTCGGGGGATGTTCAATTCCTGCAAATAATCAAAATACAACCGCCCAATTTAACGCTGAAACGAATGAAAACTCGGAAAATTCTTTATTCACCAGTCCAGTACACTTTGAAGAAATTTTAACTAAAAATAAATAAAATTATGACATTTAAAACCTATAATTTCATAGTGGAAAACATAAAATGTGGCGGTTGTACAAATACAATAACAAAAGCACTTTTGGAAATTTCCAACGTACATGAAATACTAGAAATCGATCGAGAGTCTCAAACCATTTCAGTAAAAGCCGACAATGATTTAAACGAAGAATTTGTTTATGATGTATTAAAAAAGTTAGGCTATCCCAAAAGTGGTGAAAACAATTGGCTCGAAAAATCTAAATCTGTAATGAGTTGTGCAGTAGGGAAATTATCTTAATTCAACCAAGTTTACCCAATACAAATAAGCAGTTTCAAATTACATTATCAAAAAAAATAGCAGCAATGCTGCTATTTTTCTAATACTCAAAATATTATTTGATACCTTCAATTAATATCAGACACCTATTAATGGGGTAATTTGTCTTTGAACTTTCCATAAACCCAGGTACCGAAAGTAGCTGCAAGGAAAGTTATGAATATCACATAAAATCCAGCTCCAATTTGAGCAAACAACGGACCGGGACATGCTCCCGTAATCGCCCAACCCAAACCAAAAATTAAGCCTCCGTAAATTTGGCCTTTATTAAAAGTTTTATTGGCAATCACTATGGGTTCACCATTTATTGTTTTGATATTCAATCGCTTAATTAACTGAACTGAAATCATTCCCAAAACAACACCGGTACCAATTACGCCGTACATGTGAAATGAATCCAATCGAAACATCTCTTGGATTCGGAACCAACTTACGATCTCCGCTTTTACAAAAGCAATACCAAAAATTATACCTACCACAGTGTATTTCAAATCATGCCACCAAGGCCCTTGTATTTTGGATTCATTTACGCACATTGCGTCTTTACCAAATTCTGTTTTTTCTGTTGTCATTTTTCAATTTTTTAAAAGTAAAACTTCGTTTTTTCATTCAATTTAAAGTCCCAACAAAAAGGGCAAAATCAACCAAGTCATAATAAAACCACCCACCATAAATGAAATGGTTGCAACCAATGATGGCCATTGCAAATTGCTTAATCCCATAATAGCGTGGCCGCTAGTACAACCACCTGCATAACGAGTACCGAATCCAACTAAAAATCCTCCAATCACAATAAAGATAAATCCTCTAACGGTCAACAAAGCTTCCCAAGAGAATATATCCGCTGGAATAAGTCCGTTAAAATCTTTAACTCCTGATTCAACTAATTGCTTTTTGGTGTTCTCTGCTATTTCTATAGGTTGAGGATCTTGCAAAAAATTACCCGCAATAAAACCACCAATCAGTACACCCAGTACAAAAAACAAATTCCATTTTTCCTTTTTCCAATCATAATTAAAAAAGGGAATCTTTGCAGGCATACACATGGCACATACATGCCTTAGTGAAGATGAAATTCCAAAGGTTTTGTTTCCCAAAATTAACAAGGCAGGAACGGTTAAACCAATAATAATACCCGCAGCCCACCAAGGCCACGGCTGACTAATAATTTCTATTATTTTATCCATATTTACTATATTAACAAGGAGATAGCAGTGAATAAAAACACTCACTGCTATCGCAATTACAATTAAAAAAATTTAGAACCTTTATCGAATTATGCTTTGGTTAATTTGGACTGACAAACAAAGTCGGTTTTTGATACACCCGCTTCAGCAATGGATTTAAATCCACCTTCAATTTCTTTGAAGTTATGAATACCTCGTGCCTTTAAATAAGAAGCAGCAATCATGGAACGATATCCACCTGCACAATGCAAATAGAATTCCTCATTCAACTGGGTCATTTCCGGAAACCATTCATTGATATAATCCAACGGCTTATTATACGCTTCATCTACGTGTTCAGCTCTGTATTCGGATTCTTTACGAACATCCAAAACATAGCTGCTTCCAACAGTCAATTCAGATTTAAACTGATCAGCAGAAATACGATTCACTTGATCTACTTCTTTACCTGCATTCTTCCAAGCATCAATTCCACCATTTAAATATCCCAAAACTACATCAAAACCTACTCGACTTAATCGAATCAATGTTTCCTCTTCCTTTCCCGATTCTGTTACCAATAAAATGGGTTGTTTAACATCTACTACCATGGCACCTACCCAAGGAGCAAATTGTCCATCCAAACCAATATTTATAGATCTCGGAACAAATCCTTGAGCAAAAACACCTGCATTACGTGTATCTAAGATCACAGCATCTGTTGATTCAGCAGCGGTTTCAAACTCCTCTGCCGACAATGCTCGCAAACCGGTTGTCATCACATCATCAATAGATGAATAACCTTTTTTATTCATTGCAACATTCATTGGGAAGTATGCAGGTGGAGGAGTTAATCCATCGGTCACTGCAGCAATGAAATTTTCTTTACTTGTTTGATTCAACGCATAATTCATTTCCTTTTGGTGACCAAGGGAATCCATGGTTTCTTTCATCATGTTTTTACCACAAGCTGAACCCGCGCCATGTGCTGGATACACCATAACCTCATTGGGTAAAGGCATAATTTTATTCATCAGAGAATCGTACAGCATACCGGCTAACTGCTCCTGAGTCATATCCGCTGCTTTTTGCGCTAAATCCGGACGTCCAACATCCCCCAAAAACAAGGTATCTCCACTAAATAAACTGTGTGGGGTTCCGTTTTCATCGAGAAACAAGTAACACGTACTTTCCATGGTATGACCTGGTGTGTGCAACACTTTTAGGGTTACGTTTCCGAGTTTAAATTCCTGCTCATCCTGGGCAATAATACATTCAAACTCCGGATTGGCCATGGGGCCGTAAATGATAGGAGCTCCGGTTTTTTTACTTAAATCTAAATGTCCACTTACGAAATCAGCATGAAAATGGGTTTCAAAAATATACTTGATTTTTGCTCCATTATTTTCTGCCTTTTCAATGTAAGGCTGAACTTCTCTCAATGGATCGATGATTGCCACCTCTCCATTGCTCTCGATGTAATAGGCACCTTGTGCCAAACATCCTGTGTAAATTTGTTCAATTTTCATATTATGCATATACTTTTTTTTGTAGTTTTTAACTTCAGCGAGTGGGGTAAATTGAAGCGCTACGAGAATGACTTAGATTAAATTTTTATTTAAGTCAATTTTATAATCATCAAGAACTTTCTGTTTAATTCTATTTATTCAACTTTTGTGCTGTTTTCAAGAACTTTCTGTTCTAATTCTATTTATTAAACCTTTGTATTGTTTTACGAACCTTCTGTTTTAATCCTATTTATTCAACTTTTGTACTGATATCAAGAACTTTCTGATTGATAAATTATTCAATTGTTTAAAAAATTTACTCTTACTATATTCTGCTCAATTGGTTATTCAGCATTTCAATTTTAATTGCTTCATATCAATGGCTTTATTTCTGTTAATTGCTTTCAGTATGCTTCTTTCTTGCTTGAAAAAAAACCTCTGTGCCTTGTCGTGCCGGAATAGAATTCATTGCCATCTCCATTTCAATTACTTCTAGTCCATGTTCATGAAACAACTTCTTATATTCTTCCTTTGACCCTCCAAAAGGAGGACCTCCTTCAAAATCCCGATTAAACAACAAACCGCCTAAAATTCCTTTTTCAGTTAGAATTTTTACCATTTTTTGAACGTAATCCACTCTCATAGAAGGGTGAATGGCACAAAAGAAGGTCTGTTCCACAACAACATCGTATGTTTCATTCAATTGAAAAAAATCCCCTTCTAAAATGCGTATCGAAGAATTATTCTCGAATTTTGATCGCAAATTCCTAACCAATGTTGGAGAAATGTCGATTAAGGTTACATTCGTAAAACCATGATTCAAAAGATATTCCGCTTCATAGGCATTTCCACAACCGGGAATTAAAATCGCCGCATTTTTATCGGGCAATAAGTCAAAGAACTTTTGCAATTCCGGAGAAACACGTCCTAAATCCCAACCAGTAGACCCTGCAGCCCACCGATCATCCCAAAAAGCTTTCTCTGTATTATTATCTTCCACAATACAACAACCATTGTCATCCATAGTACATTGAATGGGGTTATCACTTTTGCTATTTAATTCATATGTATTCGTATGATTGACTTCCATGTTAAAATAATTAGAATTGTCAGTTTAATTTTATAAAATTTCCGTATTTCCCATCGCAGACTTAATTGGATCCATTTCTCAATTTTCCGAAGTCGGTATCTTCTAAACGATTGTATTCAGAGACCTTTTTAAATCTACCCTTTTTTCTTTGCGTCCTTCATAGCATCGTAAAAGGATTTTATTTCACCAAAAGGTCCGTATTTATGTTGTTTTTCTGTAAATGGATCGATATATGGTCCAAATGGATGATCAATATTCTTTTTAGAAATATCTGGCCAATCTTTGGATAAGTCCTTGATGGGGCGATCTTGTGAATTCACAAAAGCAGCAACATCCCAAGCTTCTTCATTTGTTAATTGGGGACTGCTATAGGTTGCACCCAAGGGCATATTCGCTCTTACGTAACCAGCAAAGCGACTCATTCTGTACAATCCTGCTCCTGAATTATAGCTGTTCTTACCCCACAATGGAGGATAGGTATAGGCATTTCCTTGGTCGTTCATCAACCCCGCTCCATTTGCTTGATGACAACTTTGACATTTGGATTCATAAATGGCTTTGCCTTTTACCGGATCTGCAGCACGCGATAAAAATGGCACTTCGTACAATCCTGATCCCTTAGGTTTTTCGCCTTTTTTAACATCTTTACCTAGCCATTTTATGTAAGCTGCCATGGATTTCATTTCACGTGAATTTGAATCAGGTGCTTGTCCATTCAAACTGCGTTCAAAACAATCTCCAATTCGTTTAAATACCGTTTCTGTAGTTCCACTTCTACCCCTAAACTTGGGATACGTACTCGCAACAGCCGAATAATTATTACCGTATGGAGCTGTTCCTGCATTTAAATGACAATTTTGGCAATTCATTCCGTTTGTAATTTTTGCCACAGAACCATTTGGCCCTAAAAACTCTGCCGTTCGAGCAATTAAGTCTCTACCATATTTAATTTCTTCACCCTCTTTTCCGGCAGGCAATTCAGAATCCGATGGAGCTGTCCATAAATCCGATGAAGGATCTAAAGATGTTAATTGCTCATCCTTCTCCATTTTCTGAATTTGTTCGGCAATTTTCTCCTCTGAAATTCCAGAATCAGATGGTTTAAATAACATCCATAATACCAATGCAAACATAGTAACTACCACTAACATCAAGAGCGTGATAAGTGAATTAACCGACTTTATCAGCTTGCGTTCATCTTCTGGGTTTATTGGCTTCATAAATATAAAGTTACGGTTTTTGTATGTTATTGCATCAAACTACTGATGATGATGTAAATACCCATCACC
Source organism: Chitinophaga pinensis (assembly GCA_945890895.1). GTDB lineage: Bacteria > Bacteroidota > Bacteroidia > NS11-12g > UBA955 > VMCP01. The sequence goes on from CAMDDG010000013.1 coordinate 6,264, forward strand.
AAAACAAACCAACCAAAAGCGGGTTTCAGCTTATCGCCGCTAATCTTTTTAGACAAAGCTGCACCTGTAAAAATACCCACAACAGCGATAGCACTGAAAATCACCAAAAACTGCCAGTCTATTTCGGCGCTGCGTTTTTCTAAATCCCCTAAGAATCCTAACAACGATTTGGAAGCAATAATAATTAAAGAAGTTCCAACTGCCTGTTTCATAGGCAATTTGGCCAACAAAACTAAGGCTGGAATAATTAAAAAACCACCGCCTGCTCCAACCAATCCTGTTACCGCACCTACGATTAATCCTTCAGCTAAAATCATGGGATAGTTGAATGAAACTTCACCGTCAATTGCATCCGTTTTTGGTTTCGATTTACGAATCATACTGTACGAAGCAAGCACCATTATGATTGCAAAAAACAACAAAATTGTGATGTCTTTACTCAACACAAAACTACCTGTACTAATTACGGGGTTAGGTATAGCTGGTACCACCAAATGCCGGGTTAAATAAACACTTATAATTGACGGAATACCAAACACAATAGCCGTTCTCCAATGAATATTTCCCATTTTCATATGTGAAAACGAGCCGACTAAACTGGTTAAACCAACAATAAATAACGAATAAGCCGTAGACAATTCAGCACCGATACCAAATAAATATACCAAAATAGGCACGGTCAATATAGACCCACCACCACCAATAAGTCCAAGTGAAAGCCCCATGGCTACCGCTCCTATATATCCAAATATTTCTAACATAACTACAAAAATCCGTGATTAAAATTGATTACAAAGTGATAAAAGTTACAATTTACTAAAAATCAACTTATCAATCAATTGACTATCTAAATTGATAATCATACCCTTCCAATTGACTTAATAAATTTGCCGGTTGATCCGTACATTGAACCCTTCCTTCCACGGTGGGCGCAATTGGAGAATTTTTGGCTAAATATTCTCGAACAATGTCGTGCAAATTATGAGATGTAGGTTCCGGATTTTTCACTCCCATCATTCGGCAAATCATATCATCGGGATCGCCTTCACGTTCACAAGCCACCATGGTATACATTTTAGACTTGTCTAAATCCATCCCTTTAATTTTAACCCAATTTAAACGTTTACCAAATTCATTTTTAGAAGTAAAATTAATTTGCATTCCTGAAAACCTCACTACCCATCCACCAAATCGTTTTGCTGGGTCTTTGGCAAAAACATTTTCAAGTTCTTTCTCCAACCAATTCCATACTTGCTGTCCAGAAACCAAACCCTTTTTAGCAATGGAATTTACCGGCAACATACTCCATAAAAAATCATTGGTAATGGCCGTTTTTTCTTTATTCGGATGTGCAACCAAGGGTGGGCAAAATCTAAATCCATTCGATAATGCAATGTCTGTATCGAATTTTTCCATCACCGCATCGGTAATAAAATTGTCCATCGGATTTTCCAAAACATAATATCGAACTAATGTTTTTTGAGTAAATCCAATTACCTTAGATAATTCTTGTTTGTATGGTGCAAAAACTTGATTCACCAATGCGTTCATTTCTGCATCTGGCTTGTATTTACTGGGATCTACATCCAATAAATCGTAAGTTTGCTCTTTAACAACTCCATTCTCTACTATCACGTCTAACTTCCCCAAAAAAGAGCCAAAAGCACCCGGTTCAACCACTTTCGTATAGGCAGTTTCCAAAGGTTTTCGCACTCGTTCATGCGTATCGGCACCAAGAATATAGTCTACTCCTTGCACATAGGGCTTGGTCCCTAAATCCACCTGTTGTGTTAAGCCCATGTGGGTTACTAAAAAGACCATAGCACATTGCTCATATTCTCTTAAATACTTTACATATTTTGCCACATTTTCAGATGGGTCGGTAAATTCAATACCAAAGGAATAAGCAGGTGATTGGCGTTTAGGCGTTAATGGATCATTATATCCAATAAATCCAATTTTAACACCCGCTACGGTTTTGGTCCAATACGGTGGAAATATCAAATCTCCTCTTTTTTTGTTTTCGGGGGATGTAAGACTGCTTCCCGACAAAGGCAACTCATCGTGAAACATGTTAGCACAAACTTTAGCCGCATGGTATCCACCCAAGTCTTTGATCATATTCTCTTTGCCATACACTACTTCCCAATTTCCAGGCAGCATCAAGTCGTAACCAATATTATTGATTAAGGGAACCATGGCTCTACCTTCGGTCATTGCTGCAACTCCACTTCCTTGAAAACAATCACCGCCATCTACAACCACCGTATTAAACGGATTTTGTTTGCGGATAGTATTGATCATCGTTTTCAAAGTGGCCATACCTCCACGACGTTTATAAACTTCCTTGCCTTGTTCCCAAAAAAATTCATCATGCTCAAATAACTGTGCATGAATATCAGCTGTTTGAAGTATGGTGAATCGTTGTGCTTTCCCTTTTCTCAATGATTCTGACTTAGAAAAGTCATATCCGTTTTCATCTGAAGTAGCCAGAGTACTTGCCGCCGCTGGACCAAATGCAAAACCCAAGCCAGCAATTCCCGCACTTTTCAAAAAACTTCGTCGATCTGTAGCTGCCAGAATTTCTTCCGAACTCGAATTGCAACCACATGAACAACTATTATTATGTATTTCTTTAGTCATATTCAAAAAATCAAGTAAAAAACAAAGATGTTAAAACGAATGAATAAACTTGGTGATATTTATCACAATCACATAAAATGAGGTCTATAAACCAAAAACAGTTTTCACATTGTTCTGTGTTATTTGACTCACCTCTTCGATGCTTTTCCCTGTTAATTCTGATAATCTATCCGCTACATAACGCGTGTATGCAGGTTCGTTCCTTTTACCCCGGAATGGTGTTGGGGCAAGATATGGAGAATCCGTTTCTAGCACTACGCGATCCAATCCAATTTGCGCTATTACTTCGGCGATTCCTGCTTTTTTAAAGGTTACAACCCCTCCAATTCCCAAATAAAAACCCAGTTTAACAATCTCATCAGCTAATTCTTTACTCTCTGAAAAGCAATGAAAAACTCCCGTTACTTTTCCTTTATAGGACTTCAATAACTGGATAACTTCTTGAGTAGCGCTCCTTGAATGTATCGATACAGGTAAATTCTTTTCTATTGCCCAACCAATTTGAGTCAAAAATGCATCCTCTTGCCAAATTTGCGTTGATTTGTCCCAATACAAATCCATTCCAATTTCTCCTACACCTACATAATTTCGCTTTCCGAACCATTCGTAAATTCGTTCTAAGTCTGATTTATATGTTTCTTTTACATACGTTGGATGCAACCCCATCATCGATTTGCATAAAGAAGGATGCGCATCTTCTAATAAATGCATGGGCTCAATAGAATCCAAGTCGATGTTGGGCATCAATATTTTTGTTACCCCTAATGTTGAACACCGTTCAATTTGGGATGGTAAATCTTCTGAATTTTCGTCAGAATAAAAGTGACAGTGAGTATCCGTTAAATTCAAATGCATGTTGGTTTTATTCAATTTTTGTTAATTAATTTAATCTGCTGTTACCCTTTTTATTTTTTGGACATTACTAATTACAATCTTCAAAAAACTGGTCATTTCTTGTTCTTGCTTTTTGCATTTTACAGGCAACTGCTTGCAAATGGATGTGAGTTATCTTCTTTAAGGTTCTTAAAACTAACGATTTCTATTACCAGCAGTCTCCATCTGGCAGCCTATAATACCGATAATTTCTAAATTCTATTACTTTACCAGATCAATTTTTCTTTATTTAAAAATGCTGAAATGCCTTTTTGGCAATCATCCGATTTGCGAGCTATAGCATTCTGCTGTGCAGCAAACTCCAGCGCATCTTCTCGATTATAAGGCAAATTTCGCATCATGTTTTTCGTTAACTTAATGGAATCAGAACTCACACCTTTTAACAATACTTGTGCGAATTCCTGAACCCGTGTTCCAATTGAATTGGATTCAACAACTTCATAAATCATTCCGTCATCCCATGCTTTTTTCGCGCTAAACACTTGTGCAGTTAATAACCATTCAGTCATTTTATTAAACGGCAATTTATCTCTCAAATAAACCATCACTAAGGCAGCCACAAATCCTATTTTTGCCTCGGTATAACCAAAAGTTGCCTCTGGCGTTGCAAAACAAAAATCTACCAAGGTAGCCAAACCACAACCTCCAGCTAAAGCCGGTCCTTCAACTTGCGACAAGGTAATTTTAGGGGAGTTGTAAACCAATTCAAATAAATCCTTAAGGCGACGAGAATCTGCTAAATTCTCCTCATTCGTAAATTCGGCCATGCTCTTCAAATAACTCAAATCTGCGCCAGCACAAAATGGTTTATCGGCAGATTTCAAAACAATGATTTTAACTTCTTCATTGTGGTTTAATTCCGTATAGGCTTGGGTTAATTCCGAAACAAGTTCAGGACTCAAGGCATTTCTTTTTTCTGGTCGATTTAAAATCACCGTAGCGATTCTACCTTCTAATTGAATTGAAATAAGCGACATATTTACAAAGATACAAGTATTAAAAATGAGAAAACTGCCCAATTCGTCCATTTTCGTTCATGAGGAAAATGAATCCGATGAATCCAAAAAACCACTATGGATGAAAGCACTATTGCATGCATCCCCGTAAAATTTGGAGCATAACTAAATCCAAAGGGCATATTATCAATAAAAACCAATACCTTATGTATGATCAATAAAAACAAATCAAACACCAACAAACATCCCTGCTGCAATTCTTCAAAAAATGAAAAGACGCCTAAGAATGCGAAGACCATTAGTCCTAAATAAGCATAAATCAGAATTGTAAACAATGGAATTAAGAGCATATTACCCAAAACAAACCAATTAGAAAATTGATGAAAATAATACAGCACCACGGGCAAAGTAGTCAAAGAACAAATAAAAGAAATAACTATGCCCGAAACCAAATTGCCTTTCCAATTCGGCCATTCTTTCTGCAACTGCCATTCGTTGTAATTGGGCACAACCAATGCAATTCCTGCCATTGCCGCATAAGAGAGTTGAAATCCGACATCAAAAATCATCAGTGGATCCAACATTAATTGTAAACTACCCACAAAAAAATACGAATCAGCTATCCAAATTTTCCGATGGAAAATTTGTTGTCCAATTTGCGAATAGGTTATAGCCCAAACAGCTCTTTCTACCGGAGGCGACATTCCGGTAATCGAGCCATACAACCAAATTACAAACATGATAATCAACCAGGCAATTCGATGCATCCAAGGCCAGCGAATCCATTTCAAGGGCCAAAACAATATCGAAAAGATAAGTGCAACGTGCATCCCACTCACCGACAAAACATGCACAATTCCTGCCTTCTGAAAATACCTCATTTCGGATCGATCCATTGCGCCTTTTTGACCTAACATCAATTTCAAAAACAAGTTCCAGGCATCACCTGATAAGCAGCCTCGTACTCGAGTAACAATTGCTGACTCTACAAAGTATTGCAATTGTTGAAAAATTGAACGTTCTTTCATTGAGGAAAGGGGCACCCATTGAGAATACGAATTCAAATAGATTTTATGCTTTGGAAATCTTCCAAATGAAAAATCATTCACCTTCCACCCTTCGATTAATACTATTGCACCTAACCAATCATTGAGGTGAACCTCTTTAATCGAATTCCTCTCCCTTAATTCTCCTTTTTTCTTTAAATCTATCGCAGATTCAACGGTAGTTAATTTCCTTTTACCTTTATTTACTGTAGTAGATGCAACTGCCACTGATTCAAATTTCCAAGACGAGCCAAACGCCGATTTAACAGAATCAACTCCCGCTTGATGGGATGTTCGATTAAGGAAAGTTGAAGGACACACAAGGTCTAAATCTGAACTCGGTAAAAATTCAATCTGATTGGAATTTACTTGTGCCACTATTTCTGCTTGGATTTTAACTTTCCCTTTATCAGCAGCTAAATTCAGAACATCTACATGCTGAATTCTAATTAAAATGGATGGAGCTGTTTTAAGAACTCGTTCCGTTTCTGAATACTTGGAGGTATGATATTTCATTAACGTCACACCCAACAATCCAGGTATTAATAGAACAATCAAAAATCCCCAATGTATAAACCAATTGCCCTTTAGAAACAGCCCATAAACAGCAATAACAGCAAAAAACCAAAACCCATTGACATGAACACTGGCAATTAAAATCCCTGAAATTAATAACAAAAATGGTCCAATAAATGGATATTTCTTATTCATATTTTCTTTTTTATTGAAGCTCTAAGAACTCAACAAAAATGAGAAAACAGAATATGTAATTGATCCAAGATTCGGAATCTCGGAGTGCAAGAAACTACAACATTTTTCTCAAATTTCGTTTCAAATCGGATGCGGTTTCATCTTTTCGACGCCATTGATTTTTTTCATACCATTCATCAATAACATCTTCCCTCGCATCGTTATTTGGAGCAGCTAGAACTTCACACAAGAATAAGATAAATTGCTGCATATCACCAGCAAACAACAAATTGGCAAATTCGAATCGTCGTGACAATGAAAACATCCCCAAAATCTCTTGAGCCTTGGTTTTATGCGCTTCTAGATCGCCGGACTGATTAAATAATTCAGGTTGAAGTGGCTTTCCCTCTTGCGAATTTTGCAAATCATTTGTTACCAAATTTTCATTTTCTGAATTATTGGAAGTTGGAATTATGAATTCATCGTTGTTGTCTACTTTATCATCGTCATCATCGCCAAATTCATCCGAATCATTATCTTCATCATCGGTTTCTTCATCATCATTTTCTTCATCTTCTTCATCGTCGTCGTCTTCTTCTTCGTCATCATCATTATCTTCTCCAAATTGATCTGAGTCTTCATATTCAAGGTCGTTGTGAACGACTAACTGATAGTCGTTTTTACCTTCGTTATTTATTGGGAATTCAACATTTTTTACATCTTCCTCAATAGTGGTTCCCTCAATATCCTCCATAAACTCAATTTCAAATTCCTCGGTTTCGGGTTCTTCCAACGGATAAAATTCTACTTCGATTTCTTCTTCTTCAGGAGTATTAAATTCGATGGTTTCAATCAAACTATGAATTTCAGATGTATTTTTCTCTATTTCGGGGGATGTGATTTCGGTTGTGGAAAACTCATCGTCTTCAAATTCCATTTCTTCATCCAGATCATCTCGATTTAAAGCAATGATTTCCATATCTGTTTCCAAATACAGCTGAGCAGAGTACAATTTAATTCTACCTAAAACTTCCAAACTTTCTCGATTTTCTTGGGCATTATCAAGCTCTTGAACTAAGTTTGCTAGGATTTTAACAATTTCTGGGATTCGTGGATTCATATTCTTCGGACTATCAAGAAATTTTTTGGAAATTTACAACTTAGAACTTAGGAATTCATGAGAGATTTTACACTAATCTACGGGTGTATGTTTGCGGGGAAAACCACCCGTTTGATTGGGCTTTACAACGAAAGCGAAATAGATATCAACGACAGAATTGCGGTAAAACCGCTCATTGATAATCGATATCATGAAGGTAAAATTAATTCTCATAGTGGCCTCCAAATGATGGGACATCGAATTGGGAAAGCAGAAGAAATATATCCGCTCATTCTTCCCAATACCAAAGAAATTTACATCGATGAGATTCAGTTTATGGGTAACTATATTACCGATGTAATTGGTGAGCTACTTATGAATGGAATTCGAGTAATTGGTGCCGGCTTGGATAAAGATTATTTAAATCGCGATTTTGGACCCATGGGAAAACTTAAAAAAATGGCAAATACACATATCGAACTTGCAGCCCGCTGTCACGTTTGCAATAAACCCGCATACTTTACATACAGAACCATTGATTCCGAAGACTTAGTCCTTGTTGGACACAACGACTTGTATCAAGCTCGCTGTGAAGCCCATTGGAACGAAGGCATGACTGGGAGAATTTAGTGAAACACTTATTTTAACGAATTCACTAATTACAATGGATTCACTAACATCGTCCATATTATGCTAAGTGGCACCTATTAAAGGATTTACTACTTCAATATCATCCCCAACAACAAAAAATCTATTAAAAAACGATACCCCGAAGTTTTCAACCAAGCTATATATTTCGCATTTCCAAATCGCGAATGAACGGATATTCCAAAGCCATACATACCCAAATACATTAAAACTATTAACCATTCGCCCCAAGTATCTTCGAACAATGGTGTGTTCACATTCCATATCGACGTGATTAAAAATAGTAGCACCATCAACCACCACATAATTTGAGCTACTTTGGGTAAATTAATCCAAATATTATAATTATTTAAGGTTTGATCCTTGGGAATTTCAAAACGTTGAACCAACAAAACATTCAATGCGAGAATTGCAAATATACTTACCGGAAAAACAGATCCGTCCCATACTTGAACCCACTGAAATTGAATAGGAACTTCTTTAATGTATTCTGGATAGCTATAAATAGGGAAGGTTATACTCATTGCAACTACCAACGGCAGAATCATTACCATCAACCATTTAAGCTTTTTTAGTACGCTAATTATCAACCCATACAACACCAAAGAAAAAAGTAGGATCTGTACACAATGGTTTTGAAGTAAACGAACCATTAATTCTATACATTCATCCCATCCCAAAACTCTCACTAAAAAAGCACACCATTCGAGCCATGAAATGAGTGACAATACCAGCCATCCCCAAGACACGTATGTCCAAAATACTTTTGTGTTATGACCTTTGCGTTTCCAATCCCGGCAATCCCAAATAAAGTCTATGCTATAAATCAATAAAGCCCCAGAGCTTAATGCCCATACAGACAACAATTTCCAGAAACTAAAATCTGGTAATTGAGCCAAACCACATTGACTTACAAAACAAATTTTCAGCCCAATAAACCCTAAAACAAGCGCAGGGATTGGAATTCCAATAAGCTGATAAAATTGGAGTTGTTCAATTTCCTTTTGTGAAATTGTGCGGTGTTTGTTTTGATCATTTTGTTGATTTGTGGACCAAAACATAACCACCGATTAAAGAGCGCCTTCCTTAACGGCTCTGATTTGACCGAGGTCTGGGATGGCACGTCGTAAACTTTCTTCAATTCCCGCAGTCATAGTCATTTCACTCATAGAACAACTACTGCAATTTCCGGTCAATCTCAGCACGACATCTTTAGTTTCTGAAACCTCTACCAGCTCAACATCGCCACCATCGGCATGTAGGTAAGGTCTAATCGTATCTAGAACCTCTTCTATTTGATTTGAAAGTTGCATTTTTACAAAGATAGTGATTTCAATGGTTTATTGACGTTGCATTACGCTCACAGTTCGAGCAATTTCTTGAGCTACTTTCATATATGGCAACATTTCTGGAAGAGAGAAATCCCATACGCCCGTATCGGCATTTTGCATGATTTTAGGATTCAGTGGCAATTCACCCAAAAAATTCAAGTTATATTCAGCCGCAATTTTAGCGCCTCCGCCTTCTCCAAAAATTCGGTATTTTTTATCGGGTGCATCATCGGGTGTGAAATACGACATATTCTCAACAACCCCTATTATAGGCTTTTTAATTGCATCCAATTGAAACATATCAACCGCTCTACGCGCATCTGTTAAAGCCATTTCTTGTGGAGTTGTTACCAAAACCACTCCTGTTAACGGAGCTTGTTGTGATAGGGTAATTTGTACATCCCCCGTGCCCGGAGGTAAATCCACAATGAGGTAGTCCAATTCACCCCATTCCACATCGTTTATGAATTGACGAAAAGCACTTGAAATCATCGGACCACGCCAAACCACTGCTTGCCCCGGAGCCGTCATAAAGCCAATTGAAAGCAATTTAATACCATGAGATTCAATAGGTATCATCCAAGATTTGCCTTCTTTTTCTATCATTTGGGGGGATTGATGTACGTTAAATAAAGTAGGCACACTGGGTCCATAAATATCGGCATCCAACAATCCTACTTTCGCACCTGTTTCTTTTAAAGCCAAGGCTAAGGTAGCTGAAAGTGTACTTTTCCCTACTCCACCTTTTCCCGAAGCAATGGCAATCAAGTGCTTAACATTAGGTAAGGCATCGGAATCTCTGTGGTTCTTTTGCACCCTACTGGTAGCATTTACCAAAACTTCTGCTTGAGAATCTACCATGTACTTAATGGCATTATGACATGCATTCACCAACATTTCCTTCATTGGACAGGCTGGTGTAGTTAATACTAAATCAAATTGAACTTTTTTCTCTACAATTTCCAGATTCTCCACCATTCCAAGTGTAACTATATCCTTTTTAAGATCGGGATCGTCGACATTCGACAGTGCTTTTAATACTTGTTCTTTGGAAATCATATCTTGTTCTGATTTTTCTTACCTAGTATTCGATTGAAGAATCTCTTTTCAAAATTCCAGAAATAGCTGCCCTGACCCAATAAGAAACCATATATCAACAGTACCAGATTGTAAACCGGGAGTATAGCAATATAATATACAATATCAATCCACCAGGCATCACCTATGTAAGGTTTCAAAAATCCCTTCAGATACACTATGGTTGTTCCAGTTAATGCGAATACTGTTAGAATTAAAACCACTTGAATTGTAGATTCTACTTTCCAACGATCCTGTAATTTTTTCAAAAAACTCACAATGCAAAATTACGGTTTGTATTCCACATGCTCTATTTCTTTTTAGTCAATATTGCCAAAACCAACGATGATTGTTCAATTTTTTATTGCGAATTTTGCAAAATGTCATCTACAACTGGAAGTCTGTTGCTTTTTCCCTTACCCATAGGGGAACTTAGTGGTGGTCAATTTGAAACCGATTATTTCAAAAACGAACTAAAATCCACAAAAATCTGGGTAGCTGAAAATGCACGAACACTTCGACGTTATATCAGCGCACTAAGTTTAGGTATTGTTATCGATGAATTAAATATTCTTGAATTGTCTTTCCATACCGAACAAAAGGATATTGAAGAATTTTTGGATCTAAATAGCTCGTCGGGAAAAATAGGACTTTGCTCCGAAGCTGGATTGCCTTGTGTTGCCGACCCCGGAAATAAAGTAGTCATGTGGGCACAACGAAGAAATTGGAACGTTGTTCCTTTACTTGGACCTAACAGTATTATTATGGCTTTGCAGGGAAGTGGATTCAACGGTCAACAATTTGTATTCCACGGATATTTCCCGCTCAAAGAAGATGCCATTCGAGTTTGGCACAAAGATTTCCATCAAAGTTCATTAAAAAAATACACACATATTTTTATTGAGACTCCTTACCGAACAGATAAAACGTTGCGTCTTTTACTTAAAACCTTGACAGACAATACCAAGCTTTGTATTGCTGCAGGTCTACACACGAACAATCAATCAATTCGTACATTAACTGTTGCACAATGGAAAAAAAACACTCCTGAATTTGGCAAAATTCCGGTTGTTTTTGTAATTGCAAATTGATTATTGCAAAAACTCAATTCTACTTTTGCGATTTTCACCTAGGAACAATTGAATTCCTGATGGAATTTTGTACCCATGAATTGGTTAACAAAAATCAAACTCTTTTCGGTCTATTTATTCAAGAAATTTCCAAATACATTGATTGGATCAACTGAGTTGTTCTTGAAAAAAAACTCATTTTTCAAAGCGAGCAATTTCTTAAAATCGAACCATTTCCCAAAAATTGGCCATTTACCTACAATAACCAAGACTTTATTTCAAAAAGCGTTCATTTGGATTCATATTTCTAACTTCAAAAAATATCGATTCGAATCCCTTAGAAAACCCCATTTAAATGGTTTAATTTGGATGTTCATGTCTGCAATATTGATAACCAAAGTAATTCACTCTCAAATTGCAAACCGACAAGAATGGATCATCCAAGGGATAATTGAATGTTCTGAATTCAATCATTCAGATAGTCAGTTTGTTGGTCAATTGTCTACATCCCAACAAAAAGCCATTTGGAATAAAAATCCAAATCAAACCAATAAAAACACATCAACCCGCACACTACCCAAATCACCCGAAGACACATTTTTCCTAAATCATCCACTATTAATCTCAAAAAATTCCTCGGCGCACACCACTTCAACTCGAATAGTGCGTATTGACCTGAACAATTGCGACAGCATTGAGTTGGAGGAATTACCGCGCATTGGACCTTTAACGGCTTCTAAAATAATTCGTTACCGAGAACGGTTGGGTGGGTATATTTCTCCGTTTCAACTCTTAGAGATTTACCGGATCGATAGCCAAATTCTGCAAATTCCAACAGTTCAATTCCATTCAGATAATCACCAAAAATACGTCACTAAAATTCCGAGTTCAGGTTTAACAATTAAAGATTTGTACCGACATCCATACATTGGAAAATCAAAAGCTCAATGGCTATGGAAATACCTACAAGCCCATCCAAAATTACGGTTGGAAGAATTTAAAAATAGCTCTTATTTATCTATGGAAGAAAAACTTAGACTCATTCCTTATCTGAAATTTGAATAAGTAAATACGGAATGTTGAAGCAGCCAGTTCCAGATTTTGAAGGATTGAACACTGCACTTTAAACCAGCGAATACTGAATTTCGAAGCTGCAAATATTTGATACGGATTTTACATTCGTTCGTCAAATAATTGATATTCCTTACACAAATTATTTCTAAGATGAGATTTGTGCATTAATTTCGCGCTGAATATGAATTTCCAAGAAAATGAAAGTGTGAGCATGGTACGCCAAACTGTGCGTGATTTTGCAGAAAAACACATCCGTCCTGACATGATGGAATGGGATGAATCACAAACATTTCCAATCCATGTCTTTAAAGCTTTAGGAGAACTGGGCTTGATGGGCATGTTGGTACCTGAACAATACAACGGTTCAGGATTGGGATACTACGAATATGCAGCTGGAATTGAAGAATTAGCTAAAGTATGTGGTAGTGTAGGATTAAGCATGGCTGCTCACAACAGTTTGTGTACGGGCCATATCTTACAATTTGGAAACGAAGAACAAAAAAAGAAATGGTTGCCCAAATTAGCTACTGCGGAATGGATTGGTGCTTGGGGATTAACCGAAGCCAATACGGGATCGGATGCTTTACGCATGAAATGTGTAGCTAAGAAAGATGGCAACGAATGGGTTCTAAACGGAGCTAAAAACTGGATTACTCACGGTATCACTGGTGATGTTGCCGTTGTTTTAGCACGAACTGGGGATTTATTGGATTCTCACGGAATTACAGCATTTGTTGTTGAACGAGGTACTCCAGGTTTCAAAGGGGGTAAAAAAGAAAACAAACTAGGTATGCGTGCATCGGAAACTGCAGAAATGATTTTCGAAGATTGTCGTGTACCTGAAGAAAACATCTTGGGTAATGTTGGCGACGGTTTCATTCAAGCCATGAAGGTTTTGGATGGCGGCAGAATCTCCATCGCTGCTTTGAGCTTGGGTATCGCGAAAGGTGCTTACGAAGCAGCTTTGAAATACTCTAAAGAAAGAGAACAATTCGGTAAACCCATCAGTCAGTTCCAAGCCATTGCATTCAAATTGGCAGATATGGCCACTCGAATTGAAGCCGCTGAATTACTAATCCAAGAAAGCTGCCACTTAAAAAACAACGGTTTAAACGTAAATAAAGTTAGTGCTATGGCAAAGTACTACGCTTCTGAAGTAAGTGTTTATTGTGCGAATGAAGCCGTTCAAATTTTTGGTGGATACGGATATACTAAAGACTTCCCCGTGGAGAAATTCTACCGCGATTGTAAACTATGTACCATAGGTGAAGGAACCAGCGAAATTCAAAAACTGGTAATTAGCCGTGCCATTTTAAAAGATTAATATTGTTTTTGTTCGAATATTTTCGTACATTTGCAATCCTAAAAAACGAATAATCAAGAAAAGACATGCTCTTAATAAACGTTAAAGAAAGTGAGTCGCTAGAAAAAGCACTTAAAAAGTTCAAAAAGAAATTTGAAAAAACTGGAGTAGTAAAAGAATTGCGTAGCCGTCAAGCCTTCGAAAAACCTTGCATTACAAAAAGAATGCAAAAATTGCGTGCGGTTTACAAGCAAAAGCTACAATCACAAGAATTCCAAGGTTAATATTCGCTTAGGCGAGCATTATTCCTTTCTTGTACAGTTTTTAAACCAAAAATCCATTACAAACAGTAGTTTGTACTACTGCATAACTAAAAAAGGCTGCAAATGCAGCCTTTTTTAGTTATTACAATTTTCCAAAATCTCCTCTAACGACGGGGATGCAACTCATGGATCTTTTTTAATTTTTCAAATGAATTCTTAGTATAAACCTGGGTCGCCGATAAACTTGCGTGCCCCAATAAATCCTTAATCGCCATTAAATTCGCACCATTGTTTAACATATGTGTAGCAAACGAATGTCGCAATACATGTGGACTCGTTTTAGATGCGTGAGAAAACAATTTTAAGTAATGATTAACAATCCTGTATACCATCATAGGATACATGGGTTCTCCCATTTTTGTCGAATCACGGTAAAATATAAAACCCTCTTTACTCTCTGAAAACGCCTTCAACTCATCAACCAATTCATTATGCAATGGAATTTCTCTCACTTTGTTTCTCTTTCCTAAAACCCGTAGCGACATTCTATAAAAATCCACATCGCTCCATTTTAGCTGAATTAATTCCGATAACCGCATACCCGTAGTATACAGCATTAACATCAAGAGTTTATCTCGATTCCCTTCTGGCATTTCGCTCCAAGGAAATCGTTCAAACATATCTTTTAAGTCTGTTGCAGGAATATCTTTAACTAAATGTTTGGGCGTTTTAGGTGAAACAACCTTCGACATTGGATCCGAAACAAGCACTTGCTGATTTCTGAGAAACTTAAACCATGCACGCAGAGTTGAAAGTTTTCTATTCACACTTCGTGCTGAAACTTCAGCATTCATTAGGTCCATTACCCAAGAACGAATGTGCAGGGATTTAACTAAAGTTACATCCTGAATTCCTAGAGAATTGAGATAAATAACAAATTGAGACAGGTCACTCTCATAAGCCCTACAGGTGTGGGGACTCATTCTGCGATTGCGCTTCAAATAAATGAGAAAGGATTCAATATGATTTTCAAATAAAATCAAATAGTAGCAATAACCTTCAATTCAATAGCAATAGGAGTAGGTAAACAGTTGATTTCAATAGTAGTTCTACACGGAGGATTTTCTGCGAAATATTCAGCCCACAAACGATTATAAGTTTTGAAATCATCCTTCATATTAGTTAAAAACACAGTAACATCTACTATGTTATCCCAAGAAGAACCTGAGTCTTCTAGAATCCATTTCACATTTTGAAAAACACTTCTGCATTGGGTTTCGATATCATAACTTACAATATTCCCTTGATCATCTAGTTCTACTCCCGGAATTACTTTAGTACCTTTCTCTCTAGGGCCAACTCCGCTTAAAAAAAGCAAATTTCCAACTCGGCGGGCATGCGGATACAACCCAACGGGCTCTGGTGCTTTACTACTATTCAACGCTTCACCATTCTTATTTTCTGTACTCATATATTCTAGTCTAACAAATTTATAATTAATCGTATTTACAATCTAAATCGCTCTTATTTGAGGTTCATTTCAACAAAAACAGCTTGTTTACTTTTTCTTGGTAGTGGGTGTAACTGGCTTTTTCATCGAAGCACCAGTGGAACCAGTATTTCCTTTACCTATGTTACCGACAGCACCACCTTTACTTGACACTGATTTACCCGCATTTCCAGTAGCACCACCTTTTGCAGGTGTGCCCTTGCTCTTAACCGGCTTCACGTAAACCGTATAAGGCGTTTTGTATAAATTGGCACCAAACAATGTACCGGATTGGAATGTAGCTAACGCGATATACTTCATATTGGGAGCAAATACAGCTTGACGAGCATTATTCCCTGAACTTGGCAATTCAGCTACCTCCAAACCGGATTCAACGTTCCATATCTTAACTTCTCCGTTGTTGCAGGTACTAACTAAATATTTACCATCCAAACTAAAATTTAATGAGGTAACTTTCCAAGTATGTCCAGATAATTCTTTCACAAATAATCCTGTTTTGGGATTCCACAATCGTATCATTTTATCATCACTACCTGTAGCCATCCATTTCATGTCGTTTGACATAGCCAAACAATTAACTTTAGCTGTATGTCCAGTGAAAACACGAGTACTTTTACCATTCATACCTACTTGCTCCACAACAGATGCGTCAGATGCTACCATAAACTTGAATTTTGCTGGCGATAATGCAAAATCGTTAATCGGTTTAGAATACGTCATTACGACGGGCTTTTTGCGATAGTTACCCAAACTATCCATATCGTAAATACGTATGGTTTTGTCTAAAGAAGAAGTCATTAAATAACGTCCACTGGGGTCAAACAATACACGAGTAACAGCACTTACGTGATCTCTACCTGTAAAAACTATTTTACCACTCTGCAAATCATAAATATTGAATGTATTATCACGTGAACCAGACACCAAATGTTTATTACCTGGCTGAATGGCCAACGTAGTTATTGCTCCTCGATGTCCACCAAAAGAACGTGTAAACACACCAAAATTCAACGAATCCAGCTTATATAAGCGAACTTCATTATCCCAACCTGCAGAAGCTACCCATCCCCCATCACTCGAAAATGCTACCGCCTCCATTTGAGCTTTGTGTCCGTCTAGAAGTTTGGAAAAAACAATAGTATCACGCGATAAAGTATCCTTTTGAGCTGAAACAGCTTGAATACTGCACATGATTCCGATTAGAGAGAAGATGATTTTTTTCATGGTCGATCAAAATTACAATTTTTGTATACTTTCACCCATTTATTGTGGAAAAAACTAGTTTTATTGAGGATTTAATTCGATAAATTCCTCAAATTCTATTCCAAACTTCTTTAATTTATTCAATACTTTCAATCCCCAAGGTTGAAAAATTGGAACTATCACCCCTTTTTGAGTTATCTCATTATTTATCAACAACTCAACACCGATTGCCAATGTTAGTCCAACACTCTTTGCCATAGCAGTTCTACCATTACCTTCCCCAACTAAAGTCATAACACTTGACATTTTGTACCACCGTTCCTGCATTTTATACTGAATTGAATGATACATAATAACTTCGTCTCGATCCAATTCATCCAATTTCCATTTTTCCACCAACAGGCGCTCCAACACGTCCGCATTACTCTCATTTTCTTGTTGAATCCCTCTATCCAATTCCAAAAAATCCAACTTCGAGCGCGTTGATTCACTGATTTTTCCCGAATTCAACAAGTGTGCAGTCCATTCTGTTGTGAAATTAAAACCGGTGAGATTTATAAACCAATTTCGGCCTTGAATTTCTCTATTTTTCTCGGGGGATGTAAATCCTGCATCAACCAAACACTGCCAAGCAGAACAAAATCCTGATCTGCGCAACGTACCTCTAATCAATGTTTTAGCAGATTGAAGTTTGTATATTTCTTGATAACTCAGACTATCGCGGTTGGGATATGCGTCTAAATCCGAAGAATTCGAACCGGGTATTGTAATATTTTTGGAGTAATTGAAAAGACTCATAGGTGGTACGCAACATTTTGAGCCGTTCTCAAGCCAAATACTATCTCCACCTTGACCCGCTAAAATTACATTCCGAGGATTCCATGAGAATTTATATCCCCAAGGATTGGGATTTACTTCTGACTTTTCATGAACCAAACCTCCACAATAACTCTCGTAGCTCTCCACTTCACCCTCCCACTGCTTGATTTCCTTTAACATTTCGGATGAAGACAGATGATCTATACCTGGATCCAAACCCATTTCATTCAAAAAAACCAATCCTTTGGACTCGGCTTCTTGATGAAGTGCTTTCATCCCTTCCGAAACATACGATGCAGTAGCTAAATGTTTACCGTGCTTCAAACACAATTTTGCCACTTTCAAATGCATAGCTACGGGGAGTAAACTTATAACAATATCTGAGGTTTCAACCACATTGTCAATAAATGAATCGTCCTCTAAATCTGCCACTAGCCAACTAACCTGTTCCTTTAATTCCTCTTTCATTTGAAATCCTGAAAACGGCGCACGATCTATCACTAAAATGGATGGAAAATTCCGCTCCATAACCAATTCAGTTAAATATTCAATTAAAAAACCTGCGCTGCGACCAGCTCCTAAAACCGTTAGTTGCATCCCCAAAAATAAACAATATACGTGTTAAACCACGGAAAAATATTGCTTTTGAAGAGTAATTATATCCTTATATGTTAATACCTGCTGAACGCTGACGCAATGATTCATACATAAGTATAGAAGCTGCAACGGATACATTCAAACTATCAATCATTCCCATCATGGGAATATTTATATTGGCTCCTTTGTTTCGCCAAAATTCCGATACGCCATCGTGCTCAGTCCCCACCAACAAAACACAGTTTTGATGAATGTCTGATTCAAATACGGACGTAGAATTTTCCATAAACGTAGTTTTTAACTGCAAACCAGATTCAGAAATTCGACTCCAAACACGTTCATTATTGCCCACTCCAACAGAAACGGTCAAAGCGCATCCCAAACTATTTCTAAGTACATTGGGATGATAAATATCAACCCGCTCGTCGCATACCAAGACACCATCAATGCCGGATGCATCTGCAGTACGTAGAATTGCGCCTAAATTCCCCGGTTTTTCAACTGACTCTACTGCCAAGTAAACTCCGTTGGTTTTGAACTCAAATTGATCAATTCGATGATCCTTTTGCTCAATTAAAGCCACCACATTCGAAACATCATTGCGATACGCCACTTCTTTAAAAAGGGTATGCGTAACTTCAACAAGTTCACATTTCAAATCAGAAGAACTCCATTGGAGCAGAAACTCTTTAATTATTTCGGGGGATGTAAACTCAGGACAGTATATAATTTCCTTTACAACATATCCAGAACGGAGGGCTAACTCTAATTCTTTAAATCCTTCCAATAAAAATACGCCTTCTTTTTTACGACTTCGGTTTTTTTCAAGAAGTTGAACCCAGTATTTGAATCGCGGGTTTTGAGAACTTTGAATTTCTTTTATGAATGACATGGGAATGAATCGTTTAATTAGCTTCCCTAAATCATTCGTGCAACCACTGATTTTTATCTACTTTTTGTCTCGTAAATAAAGCGATTATCAGCAAAAACAAACTATTGAAGAAAACCTTCACCACGATGCCCATAAAAAAATTATAGAAAGAAGATGGATCACTTTTCTTAATTTCTTCAATCATTTGATCTTTTTGCTCATTACTAAAAACGTTTACTTTAGCAATCCCTTCCTGAAACATTTCCATTTGAATAGCAACGGTTTGTTCCTTTAGGGTGGTATCGATGATTCGATACAAAATTTGATCAGCCAACAATGAAATAATTACCGTTGCAGAAATAACTATTACTCCAGAAAGAAACGCCTTCCAGTATGTAAAGGGAGCACCATTCAACTTTTTTTCGGCATTAGCAGCCATAAAAATGGAAATAGCAATTAATAAAAATGTTAAATACGGAAAACTGGGAGAATGAACATACTCCCAATGATGGGAAACGTAGAATACGAATTTTGCCGCCAAGATCAGAAGTCCAGTTAGCAACCCATGAAATACCGATGGGCGCTTAAAAAATTCGATTAATTTTTGTTGTTTCATGTTCAGTTATTTAAAATCAGTTGCCCGTTAATTACAGTAGCGTGTACAGAAAATGTGCATTCCGAATTCTTTAACACTGCATTATACGCCAAAGATTTGGATTTCAAAACATTGGAAGATTGAGAAAAGAGGGTAAAATTAGCCGTTTCACCTACTTCGAAATTATTGCATCTCCATCCCAAAACATTCCTATTTCTGCGTGTCAATACATCAATCATGATGGTTTGTTGTTGACTATTTAATCCATTCAATGCCAAATGAGCAAATGCAGGCAACGTTGCCGCACCAAAATGAGCGTATGCGAACTCCACTTTTTTTGTTTCAACATCCTCAGGAGTATGATTACTAAACACACCGTCTAAGGTTCCATTCATAAGTCCTTCAATCAATGCCAAGCGATCTTCTTCCGTTCTTAAAGGGGGCAATACCTTGAATGTTTCATCAAATTCATTCAGAATTTCATGGTTATATTGCAGGTTTAAAACAGGCACGATGGCTTTAATTTTCACTCCGCGTTTCTTAGCATCTTGTATAATTTGAACCGAACGTGCCGAACTAATTCCTTGAATTACCACGGGAGTGTCTAACCACTCGGAAATTTCAATAATATTAAACAGAGCACTGGTTTCGGCTGCTACCGGAATACCTTTCATTCCTAAATTCACACTCACCATGCCTTCATGAATTTCAGCCCCTTTTACCATCTTACGATCAAATGGGTGTACCATGATAGTGGCATTTAACATTTTTGCATATTCAAATGCTTTGGATAAATATGCTGAACTCATTCCGCCTGTAATGCCATCTGATAGTGCCACGGCTCCGGCATCCAACAATTCAGACATATCAGACAATTCTGCGCCTTTTCCATCTTCCGAAGCCAATCCCAACGGGATTATTTCACAGGGATATATTGATCTCGGGGGATGAACATTCTGGCCATTAAACACATCTTGCTGATCATGAAATCGTTGTCGTTCAATGATACTTCTTACAGCCGATGCCGTTTCTGGCTTGGGATGTGTACCACACAATGCTACAGCATGAGTAAAGCCTCCTTGATGAGCAGCTCGAGAATACGAAGAAAGGGATTCTTTAAACTCTTCACCTGGATCGGGACAAAATCCAAACAAATCCACCCAACCCTGTGTAATCGTACTATTTTTAGCATCGTAAACAAGATCCGCTTCGACGGAAAGACCTGTTCCGATTGAAGAAATTAGACCATCTACAACGAAAATATCTACATTCTTGCCATTCCATTCGCTTTGCGAATCCAGAATGATTGCATTTTGAATCAGTAATGATTGCTTCATGATTGGTTCTGCGAATTTACTTCTTTTAGGGCAAACCAAGGCATGATCAATAGGGTTTCAGTTAAAAAGAAAATGATTATCAAGTACACGATAAAATCAATCCAAGTATTTCTATCGCCAGCCGTCAATTTAGTCCAATCTCGATTATTTTCATCATACCAATTCCATCTCCTTCGATTGAGTTCTAACTTCACCGTTTCATTGATAACCTCAAAGTTTTTTTCTGTTCTAGGTACATTCAATCCCAAAGTCAATTGCCTATCTTGATCTTCCAATTGAAAAAATCCAGATTCGTTATGATCAAAATCCATTGCCAAGGCCAATCGACCTGAAGATAGTTGCAATCCGGTTGTTAATTGAAAACCGGAATTCCCTTTTAACATAACTGGACGTTGTAAATCAAAACCTTCAGACTGAGGTAAAACAACCGTTCTTGAGGACAAAAATTCTCCGTAGATACTTCCAAATTCGCTGCTTCTATCGAGTAGTAATTCCGTTAACAAGGGAGTAAACCAAGTACTTTTTTCAAAATCATTTAATCCATATTTAGAGTCACTCAAAAAAACGAATACCCATCCTGAGTTAATATTACGAGAAATCAACAAAGGCTCTCCGTTGCTTAACGTCAAATGAACTTGAACAGTGGTTTTCTCTTTTTCGTCTAGTTCATAATAACGTTTGATGGTTGGTAAAAGCGCCTCGTTTTTAACGTCCTCTACAAAAGCACTTCGAAACAAGGGTTCGTTCAAACCCTGAGAAGATAAACGTACATTTGAATTATTCGCATCTACCCATTTGCCTTTGAACAATTTCTCCAATCCACCTGAACTTGGATAGATCAATACACGATTTTCATTATTCACCCAATTTTCAATCTGACCCCAATCGCGAATAGAATTCAATGTAACTACAGCGGATACAATTTGATTGGTACTTTCTGTATTTTTAATTTGTATTTTTTCAAAATAATTGGGTTGGATTTTAATTAACTTTTCTAACGATGCAACTCTTGCATCTTCAACAAATGTAATTTTCCTGGTAATTCGATTGGGCAAATGAGCAAACAATACATTATCCGAGTTAAATTCATCATCTGAAAGCTCGAATTTATATCCGTTTTTGGCGTTTTGAATTGTTTCAAATTCTACCCATTTAGTAAATTCATTATCCTCCCATTCCAAATTTTTACGCGCTTGAACTTTACCGTCAACCCAAAACTGCAAAGTGCGGGTTGAGCCACTTTGATCAATTTGATTTATTGGTGAAGAACTATTATTTGCAGTATTTCTAGAAACTCGTACCCGCAGTTTTTGTCCTGTGGGATTCAAAATTGCTGAATCCACAGCATAGTTCACTATGTTATTACTTTTGACCTTAACAATGGATACCTTAGAATTATTTCCAGGTAACGTCTTCAGTCCCTCGAAAAAATCCAAATAAGCATCCGTAAAGATGACACAATTTAACGGTAGCACTTGGTTGGAACTCAGAACCGGTTCTAACGATTGATAAACCTGCTTGATCGTATAAGGATAAGTAATTTTTTGAATGGATCGGATGGAATTCAATGCATTTGCCTTTGAATTCCAAGGATTCGAAGTCATGCTACTTAAATCATGTACTACCATAATCTCGGAATTTTCAGACAATTGACTTACCCACTCAATGGCTTTGTTCTTGGCATCCTGTAAAGGAATATTTCCGTTTTGATTGAGATGCATGGAAGGAGAAGCATCGATAAAAACGATGTATTTTGGGGCAGTAATCAAATTAGATTGATTGGTTTTTTCCCATTGGGGATCAGCGAAATACAACACTAAAAACAAGAAAGCCAATAAACGCGATATCAATATCAGCCAGCGTTTGATGTTGCGCTTTTGTTCTGATATTTTTAGTATTTCAACCAGACGAAATACACCTGGGAAATAAAATACATTCTGCTTTTTAAATTGAAGTAAATGTACAATTACGGGTATGAGAAGTAGGACTAAAGCCCAAAGAAACTGAGGTTGTCCAAATACCATAGACCGCTAATTTACGGAATTTAGAACAATCCGTTCAAGGTACTTTCTACTTGGGTAATTATTTTCGACAAATCTTCAGGATTTTCCTGGAAATTCATATCATCTACATTAAACACCAACAAGGGGCCTAATTTATATTCACCAATCCAAGCTTCATAACGCTCGTTCAATCGCTTTAAATAATCCAATCGAATCGCATCCTCATAATCTCTTCCGCGCATTTGAATTTGATCAACCAGTTTTGGAATTCCAGCTCTTAAATAAATGAGTAAATCCGGTGGTTGTATTTGGTGCTTGATATTTTCAAACAATCGAGTGTAGTTTTCAAAGTCACGGCTCGACATCAACCCCATGGAGTGGAGGTTAGGGGCAAAAATATATGCATCCTCGTAAATGGTACGATCCTGAATTACTGTTTTCTTACCATTGCGGATTTCCTGAATGCGCTGCCAACGTGTATTTAAAAAGTATACTTGGAGATTAAAACTCCAGCGTTGCATATCTTCATAAAAATCGGAAATATATGGATTTTCATCCATGTCTTCCAATTGAATTTCCCAATCGTAATGTTTTGCCAATAAATTAGTTAATGTAGTTTTACCTGCACCTATATTACCAGCAATTGCGATGTGTCGAACCATACTGCAATAATAGCTCAAGTCTAGTTGCACCACCAAATTCAGCAGATACAAAAGTTTTACACAAAAACACGTCCACACGGAAGAAGCATACGGAATAGAACCCTTAAATTTGCATCTGTTATTCACTCCAATGTCAAAATCAACTACGCCACAAAAAACTTCTCAATGGAAACTCTTACTCAAAGTTTTGAATTTGGCTTCCAATCAGAAATCCAAGATTTTACTGGCTGTGATTTTAACCTTGATTCAATCACTACTCACAGCCCTTCAACCCTATCTCTATAAAATAATTATTGACGACGTAATTGTTTCCAAACAATTCAATTTGCTGAATTTTTGGATTGCAATTCTCATTATTTGGTTGATTATACAAACTGTTTTGGGATTCTTTAATTCCTTCCTATCTGAAAAAATTGCTCAAAATATTGTGTTGCAACTGCGACAATTTGTTTACAACCATTTAATTCGATTGAAACTGCGATTTTTTGATAAAACTCCGGTTGGAACAGCAGTTACCCGAAGCGTTTCTGACATCCAAACCATCACGGATCTATTTTCGAGTGGCCTAATTACCATCTTGGGTGATTTAGTTCAAATTATTGCTATTCTGAGCGCAATGTTATACATATCATGGAAATTAACACTTCCCACCCTATTGGTAATACCGTTGTTACTTTATAGTGCAAACAAGTTCAGAAAGGGAATTCGCGATACCTTCCAAGATGTTAGAAACCAAGTTTCCGCCCTTAACGCATTTCTTCAGGAAAGAATTACGGGTATGTCCACCGTTCAAATTTTCAATCAGGAAGAACGTCAGTTTTTTCAGTTTCAAGAAATCAACAAGAAACACCGCGATGCAAATATTAAAAGTGTTTTCTACTACAGTATATTCTTTCCCATTGTTGAAGTTTTAGTTGCCTTGGCATTTGCCATCATCATTGGTTACGGTACCATATTGTTGTTTAATTTAGAAATTCAACTGGGTGCAATCACAGCATTCATTATGTTTGTGAACTTATTTTTTCGCCCGATTCGCGCAATTGCAGATCGTTTCAATAACATTCAAATGGGGGTAGTTGCTGCTGAACGAATCTTTAATTTAATTGAAGACAAGGAAAATATCGAGGATTTAAAATACCATCATTCTACAAATGCAACCTCTAATAGCACTGTAGAAATGAATTCTACGCCAGACTTTTCATCCCCCGAAAGAAAAATCATCCCCAATCAGATTAAAGGTAAAATTGAATTCGAAAATGTCTTTTTCAGATACAATGAGGGACCTTGGATATTGAAAAATCTCAGTTTTTCTGTTCGACCGGGGGAATCTCTTGCGCTTGTGGGTAAAACGGGTAGCGGTAAGACGTCAATTGCGGGTTTAATCACACAACTTTATCATCATCAAGAAGGTGAAATTCGGATCGATGATACCCTGGTAACTGATTTTCATTTGCCTTCGTTAAGACAGAAAATAGCTTTTGTGTTGCAGGATGTTTTCCTTTTTTCGGGAAGTATTCAAAACAATTTAACGCTCAATAATTCTACCATTCCCCTAGAAGAACTTATTCATATTTCCCAAAAAATCGGTGCTTACGATTTTATACAGGCGCTTCCTGGGGGATTTGAATACAATGTTCAAGAGCTTGGCATGTCCCTGTCTACAGGTCAGCGACAATTGATCTCTTTTATTCGAGCTTTAGCAGCCAATCCAGATATTATCATTTTAGATGAAGCCACCAGTTCTGTGGACACCCAAACGGAACAAATGATTCAAAAAGCGATTGAAATTTTATTGAATGGTCGAACCGCAATAGTGATAGCTCATCGATTGAGTACCATAAAAAACTGCGACACCATTTTAGTATTAAATCAAGGAGAAATTGAGGAGCAAGGTTCTCACGAAGAGTTAATGCAAAAAAATGGTTCTTATCGCGAATTGGTGGAACAATACCAATCTGCAAGTTCACCTACGCTTGATTAAATTCTGAATTTCGCTGTTATTACTGGATTATTAGTTTCATAATTCCATTACTCCCGTTTTTATTGGATGGTTGAATAATCGCTCAAGATCGAGATAAACATATCTCGCGAAACAACACAACATGACATTTGAACAAATCGCCATGTGTGAATTCAATCCTAAAAGGGTGTTTTACTTCAACTGTATAACGAACGATTTGGTTATATTATGACTAATTTATTTTATCTAAACGAAAATAAACATATTTCACTCAATCAATGAACCTGTATTACCAATGATCCTGAAATACCAAAGAATTATCCATAAAAAAAGGGCTACTAAATAGCAGCCCTTTTCATATTTAAACGAGATTGAATTAATTATTCGTCGTCACCTGCCATTTTAGCAGCCATCAAACGATCGTATTCTTCACGAGAACCAGTTACTGTGTTTTCGAATCTGCGGATACCTGTACCTGCAGGAATCAAATGTCCAACAATAACGTTTTCCTTCAATCCTTTTAACTCATCCACTTTACCAGAAATCGCCGCTTCATTCAATACTTTGGTAGTTTCCTGGAACGACGCCGCTGACATGAAACTTTGTGTACCTAAAGAAGCTTTAGTAATACCTTGCAATATCGGAGTAGCCGTTGCTGGAACCGCATCGCGGAATTCAACTAACTTCTTATCCTGACGACGCAAAGCACTATTTTCCTGACGTAAATCCTTCAAAGAAACAATCTGACCAGCATGCATTACATCGCTTTCTCCGGCATCTGTAACGAATTTCTTGTCGTAAATCCAATCGTTTTCTTTTTGAAGAACCCATTTATCTACGGCTTCACCTTCAAGGAAACGAGTATCGCCTGGATCAACAACTTCCATCTTCTGCATCATCTGACGTACGATAACCTCAATGTGTTTGTCGTTAATTTTTACCCCTTGTAGGTTATAGACCTCTTGAATACCGTTCAACACATAGCGTTGTACAGCTGCAGGACCTTCTACACGTAAGATATCTTGAGGTGTAATAGCACCATCCGATAAAGGTTGACCAGCGCGAACATAGTCACCATCGTGAACTAAGATGTGTTTAGACAATGAAACCTGATAATGTTTCACTTCACCATCTTTAGAAGTCACGATAATTTCCTGGTTACCACGCTTAGAAACACCGTATGTTACCACACCATCAATCTCAGCTACAACTGCTGGATTTGAAGGGTTACGAGCCTCGAACAACTCAGTTACACGAGGAAGACCCCCAGTGATATCTCGAGTACGCGTAGCTGAACGTGGAATTTTAGCTAAGATATCCCCTGCCTTAACGTCTTGGCCATTTTTAGCAACCAAAATCGATTTCATCGGCATATTGAATATTTTAACGTTTCCTTCGCCATCGTCTACACGGAATACGGGAACTTTAGTTTTATCTTTAGATTCAGTGATTACTAACTCAGATAAACCAGTTTGATCATCCCCTTCTTCACGCATATTGATACCTTCAATAATGTTCTCGTATTCTACAGTACCATCAATATCAGAAATAATCAAGGTATTGAACGGATCCCATGTACATAATACTTCGCCTTTCTTCACTTTTTGTCCTTCTTTAACCATTAGAGAAGCACCATAAGGAATATTATAGCTGGTAATTACCGTTTTCGATTTAGGATCTAAGATTCGAATTTCACCTGATCTACCTAATACGATATCTGTTGGTACTACTTCGCCGGTATTGTTGTCAGTTACTTGCTTAGTAACGGTACGCATACCATCAAAGTTAATAACACCTTCGTATTTAGTTTCTAACGTATTTTCAGCAGCGATGTTTAACGCGGCACCCCCTGTATGGAATGTACGAAGTGTTAACTGTGTACCGGGTTCACCGATAGACTGTGCAGCAATTACACCAACAGCTTCTCCCGCTTGAACCATTCTACCTGTAGAAAGGTTACGTCCATAACAACTTGCACAAACTCCACCAAGAGTTTCGCAGGTTAAAACTGAACGAATTTCTACTTCTTCGATACCGGCATCTTCGATTGCTTGAGCTACTTCTTCGGTAATTTCTTGACCTGCTGTGCAAATCAATTCGCCTGTTGAAGGATTATGAACTTCATCCAAAGCGGTTCTACCTAAGATACGATCGAACAACGATTCTGTGATTTCATCATTTGTGATAATTGCACTCATGCTTATACCACGTAATGTGCCACAGTCATGCTCAATAATAACAACATCTTGAGCAACGTCATGCAAACGACGAGTTAAGTAACCCGCATCCGCCGTTTTCAACGCTGTATCCGCCAAACCTTTACGAGCACCGTGAGTTGATACGAAGTATTCCAATACATTCAAACCTTCTTTAAAGTTAGAAATAATTGGGTTCTCAATGGTATCTCCAGATCCGCTGGCATTACTCTTTTGAGGTTTAGCCATCAGACCACGCATACCACCTAACTGACGTATCTGCTCCTTTGATCCACGAGCTCCAGAATCCAACATCATATAGATTGGATTGAATCCTTGATCATCATTTTGAAGATCGGTGATCAACACACGAGCCAATTGATTGTTTACACGCGTCCACAAGTCAATTACCTGATTGTAACGCTCGTTATTGGTGATGAATCCCATATCTGCATTGGATTGGATTTCACGAACTTCTTCCATCGCTTTTGTTACCAATTCATCTTTTTGATCTGGAATTTTCACATAGCTCAAGTTAAAGCTCAATCCTCCACGGAATGCATAGTGGAATCCTAAGTTTTTAATATCATCCAAGAAATCAGCAGCAGCAGCAACACCTGATACGCGAATTACCTCAGAAATAATATCTCTTAAGTTTTTCTTCTTTAACAATTCATTGATGTAACCCACTTCTTCAGGTACTACTTGGTTGAACAATACGCGTCCAACAGTAGTATCAATTAGTTTGTACTTCAATTCACCGTTTTCTTTTACTTTTACACGACATTTAATGGGTGCATGTAATTCGGCTCTCTTCTCGTTATATGCAATAATAACCTCTTCTGATCCATAGAAAGTAAGACCTTCACCAACCACAGGACGTTCTTTTGTACCCTTACGTTCTTTGGTTATGTAATACAATCCCAAGATCATATCCTGTGAAGGTACCGTAATTGGTGACCCATTCGCAGGATTCAGAATGTTATGACTCGCTAACATCAATAACTGAGCTTCAGCAATAGCCGCATTCCCTAATGGAACGTGAACCGCCATCTGGTCACCGTCAAAGTCCGCGTTAAAACCAGCACATACTAATGGATGCAACTGGATCGCTTTTCCTTCAACTAACTTCGGCTGGAACGACTGAATACCCAATCTGTGAAGCGTAGGAGCACGGTTAAGTAACACAGGATGACCTTTCAAAATATTCTCAAGAATATCCCAAATAACAGGATCCTTCTTTTCAACTATTTTCTTAGCCGTTTTAACTGTTTTTACGATACCTCTTTCAATTAACTTACGGATAATGAATGGCTTGAACAATTCCGCTGCCATGTTTTTGGGCAATCCACATTCGTTCAATTTCAAGGTAGGACCTACTACAATTACCGAACGACCAGAATAGTCAACACGTTTACCCAACAAGTTTTGACGGAAACGACCTTGTTTACCTTTTAGCATATCGCTCAAAGATTTCAACGGACGGTTTCCTTCGCTCTTAACCGCAGATGCACGACGCGTATTATCCAATAAAGAATCTACTGCCTCTTGCAACATACGTTTTTCATTACGCAAAATCACATCTGGAGCTTTGATTTCAACCAAACGCTTCAAACGGTTATTACGTATGATAACACGGCGATAAAGATCATTCAAATCCGATGTTGCGAATCGACCGCCTTCCAATGGAACTAACGGACGTAATTCTGGTGGAATTACTGGCAACATGCGCATAATCATCCACTCAGGACGGTTTTCGCCTGTTTTTTGTGCACTTCTGAAACTTTCAATTACTTTTAGTCTCTTTAATGCTTCCTGTTTTCTTTGCTGAGATGTTTCAGTAGAAGCTTGAATTCTTAAGTCATAACTTAATTTATCCAAGTCAACACGCTTCAACAAATCTTCCAAAGCATCCGCACCCATCTTAGCGATGAATTTGTTTGGATCGTTGTCTTCCAACATTTGGTTCTCTTTTGGAAGTGAATCCAAAATATCCAAATATTCTTCCTCGGTCAACAAATCCAAATTATTTACATTACTAGCAATACCTGATTGGATAACCACGTAGCGCTCGTAATAGATAACCATATCCAATTTCTTGGTTGGTATACCCAATAAATAACCAATTTTGTTAGGCAAAGAACGGAAGTACCAGATGTGAGCTACAGGCACAACTAAGTTGATATGGCCCATACGCTCACGTCGCACTTTCTTTTCAGTTACTTCAACACCACAACGGTCACAAACAATACCCTTATAACGGATACGCTTATATTTACCACAATGGCATTCATAATCCTTAATGGGTCCGAAAATTCTTTCACAGAACAATCCACCCATTTCAGGCTTGTAACTACGGTAGTTAATGGTCTCAGGTTTGGTTACTTCACCAAAACTACGACGCAATATGGTTTCTGGGGAAGCCAGCGAAATTCTGATTTTGCTGAAATTACTTCCGATTTTTTGATTTTTTTTCTGAATTTGCATTTCTTCTTTTTATGCAGGGTTAATCCAAAAAGGTTACTTCCAATCCCAATCCACGTAATTCGTGAATCAAAACGTTAAATGATTCCGGTGTTCCAACTTGTGTAATGTTATCACCTTTAACAATAGCTTCATAAGCTTTTGCTCTACCAGCAATATCATCCGACTTAATGGTCAAAATCTCACGAAGGATGTTCGATGCACCGAATGCTTCAAGTGCCCAAACCTCCATCTCACCAAAACGCTGACCACCAAATTGTGCCTTACCACCTAATGGCTGTTGAGTAATCAACGAGTAAGGACCAATTGAACGAGCGTGCATCTTATCGTCAACCATGTGACCCAATTTCAGCATGTAACTCACTCCTACGGTGGTTGGTTGATCGAATTTTTGTCCAGTTAAACCATCATTCAAATAAACCAAGCCATTATCTGGAATTCCCGCTTTACGAGTGTATTCTTGAATTTCATCCAAAGATGCACCATCGAAAATTGGAGTTGCGAATTTCACACCCAATTCTTTACCAGCCCATCCCAATACGGTTTCATAAATCTGACCCAAGTTCATACGAGAAGGTACACCCAGTGGATTCAACACAATATCCATTGGAGTTCCATCGTCAAGGAAAGGCATATCTTCTGCACGAACAATACGTGCTACAATACCTTTATTACCGTGACGTCCCGCCATCTTATCACCTACTTTTAACTTACGTTTGTTAGCCACGTATACTTTAGCCAATTGAAGAATACCGGTTGGTAATTCATCACCCACGCTAATTGAGTATTGTTCACGCTTGAAGTTGGTTACTTTTTCGTTGTATACTGCGATGTAGTTAGATAACAAACGCACGATAAGGGCATTTTTATCTTCATCCGCTAACCAATTTTGGTAGTTAACGTTAGTGTATTCAATCGACAACAAATTCTTTTGAGTGAATTTGCTACCTTTTGGAATCAACTCTTCACCATACATATTGAATACGCCTTGGCTCGTTTTACCATTCACAATTGCGAATAATTTCTTAACCAATTCATCTTTCAATTCGCCCAACTCTTTTCTGTGATCATCTTCAATACGTTGTAAACGTGATTTATCCGATGAACGCGTGTTCTTATCTTTTTTCGCTTTACTGAAGAGTTTTTTGGAAATAACAACACCTTGTGCACCTGGAGATGCCTTCAATGAAGCGTCCTTCACGTCACCAGCCTTGTCGCCAAAGATAGCACGTAATAGTTTTTCTTCTGGCGATGGTTCAGTTTCACCCTTAGGTGTAATTTTTCCAATTAAGATATCACCTTCTTTAACCTCTGCTCCGATGCGAATTAATCCATTCTCATCCAAGTTTTTAGTCATTTCCTCACTTACGTTAGGAATATCATTGGTCAATTCCTCTTCACCACGTTTGGTATCGCGAACTTCCAATTCATATTCGGTAATGTAAATGGTGGTGTACATATCTTCTTTAACAACGCGTTCGCTAATTACGATCGCATCCTCAAAGTTGTAACCTTGCCAAGGCATGTAAGCTACACGTAAATTTCTACCCAAAGCCAATTCACCGCCTTGAGTAGCATAACCTTCAGACAATACCTGACCCTTAACAACGCGATCGCCTTTCATTACGATAGGGCGTAAATTGATACACGAGTTTTGGTTTGTTCTACGGAATTTAATTAAAGGATATGTTTTTGTATCTCCAGTGAAACTAACTAAATCATCATTATCGTCGTGATCGTATTTCACGGTAATTTCACGTGCATCCACATAAACTACAGTTCCATTACCTTCAGCGTTCACCATAGAACGAGAATCACGAGCAACTTTTTCTTCCAATCCAGTACCCACAATCGGTGCTTCAGGCACCAACAATGGAACTGCCTGACGTTGCATGTTCGATCCCATCAACGCACGGTTCGCGTCATCATGTTCCAAGAAAGGAATCAATGAAGCAGCAATGGATACAATCTGATTCGGTGCAACGTCCATGTAATCCAACTGCTGTGGATCCACCAACGGGAAGTCACCTTCCTTACGGCTTTTTACCACCTCAGATTTGAAATTACCATTATCGTCTAATGCAGCGTTCGACTGAGCGATGGTCATTCCATCTTCTTCTTCTGCACTTAAATAAATAATTTCACCGTTGATTTTACCATCTACAACTTTACGATATGGAGTTTCTAAGAAGCCCATTCCGTTGATCTTTGCGTGTACGCAAAGTGATGAAATCAAACCGATGTTTGGTCCTTCAGGAGTTTCAATCGTACACAATCTACCGTAGTGAGTATAGTGTACGTCACGAACTTCAAAACCTGCACGTTCACGACTCAAACCACCTGGACCTAACGCACTCAAACGACGTTTGTGTGTGATCTCCGCCAATGGGTTAATTTGATCTAAAAACTGAGAAAGCTGATTGGTTCCAAAGAAGGAATTAATTACAGAAGATAATGTACGTGCATTCACCAAATCTTGAGGCGTAAACACTTCATTATCACGAATATTCATCTTCTCACGGATGGTACGTGCCATACGAGCCAAACCTACTCCAAACTGAGAATACAATTGTTCTCCAACAGTTCTAACACGACGGTTTGACAAATGGTCAATATCATCCAAAATTTCTGACCCATTAAATAAATGTATCAAATACTTAATAATTGAAATGATATCCTCCTTGGTAAGAACGCGAACGTCCATAGAAGAATCCAACTTCAATTTCTTGTTAATTCTATAACGACCAACTTCGCCTAAATCATAACGCTTGTCAGAGAAGAACAAACGCTCAATGATTCCACGAGCGGTCTCTTCATCTGGGGGATCTGCATTCCTCAACTGACGATAGATAACTTCCAACGCTTCTTTACCGTTGTTTGAAGTATCTTTTTGCAATGTGTTGTAAATAACAGCATAATCAATATCGCCTTCACCTTGAGTACTCAAGATAATCGATTTAACCCCTGCATCAACAATTACATCAATATGGTCGTCGGTAATTTCTGTATCACGCTCCAAAATTACTTCGTTACGTTCAATGGAAACTACTTCACCGGTATCTTCATCCACAAAGTCCTCTATCCAAGTACGTAAAACACGTGCAGCCAATCTACGACCTACAACACGTTTCAAACCTGCTTTGGATACTTTAACTTCTTCACTTAATCCAAAGATATCTAAAATATCTTTGTCACTCTCAAACCCAATTGCACGCAATAAAGTAGTTACTGGGAACTTCTTTTTACGATCAATATAGGCGTACATAACTGCATTAACGTCTGTTGCAAATTCAATCCAAGATCCTTTGAATGGAATTACACGAGCCGAAAATAATTTTGTACCGTTGGAGTGAATACTTTGACCAAAAAATACACCGGGAGAACGGTGCAATTGGCTCACAATAACACGCTCAGCACCATTAATTACAAAGGTACCGTTAGGTGTCATGTATGGTAATGTTCCCAAGTAAACATCCTGCACGATGGTTTCAAAATCTTCGTGTTCAGGATCGTTACAACTTAAACGCAATTTTGCTTTTAATGGAACAGCATACGTCAACCCACGTTCGATACACTCTTGAATGGTATAACGAGGGGGATCAACGAAATAGTCTAAAAATTCTAAATTGAAAATATTCCGAGTATCTGTGATAGGGAAATTCTCGCGAAACACTTTGAACAGACCTTCGCCTTCGCGATTATCTGAGGGGGTATCCAATTGGAAAAACTCTTGGAACGACTTTAACTGTACGTCCAAGAAATCAGGGTACTCAATGGCGTGTTTTACTTTACCAAATGAGATCCGTTTGTTCAATGTTGTACTCAATGT
The DNA here is from genome assembly GCA_945890895.1 of Chitinophaga pinensis. Lineage (GTDB taxonomy): Bacteria > Bacteroidota > Bacteroidia > NS11-12g > UBA955 > VMCP01. The sequence goes on from CAMDDG010000013.1 coordinate 40,423, forward strand.
TTTGTTTTTTTTAAGTGTTACAATGGAGGGTTAATGCTAAATAACGCCCAAAAGCCCCACGGTTCACCGGGGGCTTTGGCGTTGTTAGTTGGGGTTATTACTTGATTTCAACTTCGGCACCCGCTTCCTTCAATTGAGCTGCAATATCGTCTGCTTCTGCTTTAGAAACTTTCTCTTTTACAGCTTTAGGGGCACCATCCACTAATTCCTTAGCTTCTTTCAATCCAAGACCAGTAAGATCTTTAACGATCTTAACTACTTGAAGTTTACCAGCTCCTGCGTTAGTCAAAATAACGTCGAACTCAGTTTGCTCTGCAGCAGCAGCAGCTCCACCACCCGCAGCAGGGGCAGCTACAGCTACAGCAGCAGCTGCAGGTTCAATACCATGCTCATCTTTCAAAATTTGAGCTAGTTCGTTTACTTCTTTTACAGTGAGATTTACCAACTGATTCGCGAATTCTTTTAAATCTACCATTGTTTGTGCTTATTAAGTGTGTTAAACTGTTTTTTTATTTTTTAAAATTATCTTTCCGATAAAGTTTTAACTAAACCGGCAATTTTTTGTCCTCCATTGCTTTGCAATGCAGAAATAACGTTCTTAGCAGGTGATTGCAACAAGCTGATAATATCTCCGATAAGATCTTCCTTGCTCTTCAAGTTCACCAATGCATCCAACTGATCGTCTCCAATGAATACGGAACTATCAATCCAAGCACCTTTCAACAAAGGCTTGTCTGATTTTTCACGGAATTGCTTAATTGTTTTAGCAGGCGCTTTAACATTTTCAGCAACCATTACACATGTAGTACCTTTTAATACGCTGGAAAGATCACCAAAATCTTTATCCGATTGCTCCATAGCAATCTTAACTAAGGTGTTCTTAACCATTCTCATGGTAATTCCGTTTTCAAATAATAAACGACGAAATTCGTTTGTATTCTTTGCAGATAAACCATCGGTGTCTGCCAAATACACGAAAGCGTTATTGTTGAAGGTTTCAACCAATTCCGCTACAATGTTTGCTTTTTCAATTTTGTTCATCGCTATTATTAAATTCCAGGGATTGATTTAACATCGATAGATACACTAGGACTCATAGTGCTACTAACAAAAATACTCTTGAAATAGGTTCCTTTTGCCGCAGAAGGTTTCAAACGATGCAACACTTGAATCAATTCCAATGCATTCTCACTTAATTTTTGAGAATCAAAAGAAACTTTACCAACTGAAGCATGAATGATTCCAGTCTTGTCTACTTTGAAGTCAATTTTACCTGCTTTTACCTCAGTAACCGCTTTACCTACTTCTAAAGTAACCGTACCGCTTTTGGGGTTTGGCATCAAGTTACGAGGACCCAATACTTTACCCAAACGACCTAACTTAGCCATTACCGCTGGCATAGCTACGATAATGTCGATGTCGGTCCATCCACCAGCAATCTTCTCAATATAATCATCCAAACCAACGTGGTCTGCACCAGCATCTTTCGCTTCTTGTTCTTTATCAGGAGTAACCAAAGCCAAAACACGTACGGTTTTACCCAATCCATGAGGCAATGAAGCTACACCACGAACCATTTGATTTGCCTGACGTGGGTCTACACCCAAACGTACATCAACATCAAAAGAAGAATCGAATTTAGTGTTGCTGATTTTTTTAATGATCTCGGCTGCTTCAACCAAAGAATAAGACTTTGTGTTGTCGTAAAGAGCCATAGCCTCTTTTCTTTTCTTAGTCAATTTCATAATACTATTGCTTAAAATTAAAAGGGCGACTCGCCGCTCACTGTGATACCCATACTTCTAGCAGTACCGGCAACCATTTTCATAGCTGACTCTACTGTGAAGCAATTTAAATCTGGCATTTTGTCGGTTGCGATCTGACGTACTTGTTCCCAAGTAACTGAAGCCACCTTTTTACGGTTAGGCTCTGCAGATCCCGATTTAATTTTTGCCACTTCTGCCAATTGCACCGCTACTGGTGGTGTTTTGATGATAAAGTCGAACGACTTATCAGAATACACCGTTAGTACTACGGGCAACACCTTACCCATTGAATCTTGGGTACGTGCGTTGAACTGCTTGCAAAAATCCATGATATTGACCCCTTTAGAACCTAAAGCTGGACCAATTGGAGGAGCGGGGTTGGCTTGACCGCCCTTCACCTGGAGTTTTACAAATCCTGAGATTTCTTTTGCCATTTTCTGTTACTACTTTTTACAATTTTTGTACTTGATTATAATTTAGCTCAAGTGGTGTTCTTCTACCAAAAATCTTCACCATTACCTTGAGCTTGCGCTTGTCTTCTTGAACTTCCTCAATCACACCGTCGAAATCATTGAATGGACCATCGATCACCTTCACTTGCTCTCCTACCATGTAATGATCTTCCGAAGTTACTTCCGCATTACTTAGTTCATCTGCTGTTCCCAAAATACGATTCAGTTCACTTTGTCTCAAAGGAACTGGAGTATCTTTTGAACCTAAAAATCCTACTACACCGGATACGCTTTTGATTAAAGGCATTACCTCAGGATCTGAAAAATCAGCCTGGATCAAAATATAACCGGGAAATGCATTGCGTTCTTTCACCACCTTTTTACCATCTTTCACTTGGTAAACTTTCTCTGTGGGAATTAATATCTGAGGCACATAGGGTAGTTTGTTGTCGCGCTCAAGCTCAACTTCAATATTATGCTTCACCTTCTTTTCTTGTCCGGTGATTGCACGTACAACATACCATTTATGTTTTTCTTCGATAATTGACATCAATTCTTATTTAAACAGCTTATAAAACTGAGTGGTAGAGAAACCTAAAGCGGTATCCAATCCCCATATAACCAATGAGAACAATAAAGATGCAACAAGTACAATCCATGTACTTTCTCTTAATTCACTCCATGTAGGCCAAGAAACTTTGTTCAAAAGTTCATCTTTGATTTCACGGAGATAATTGGATATACTAGACATATGTTTCGTTATTAGCACGGGTACAAGGATTCGAACCCTGATCGAAGGTTTTGGAGACCTCTATTCTACCATTGAACTATACCCGTATAAAAAGGAGTGCGTGAGCACTCCTTTTCTTTACTTTATAATATTGCTTTTCAGCGATTAATCAAGAATTTCAGTTACCTGACCCGCACCTACTGTTCTACCACCTTCACGAATCGCAAAACGCAATCCTTTTTCCATAGCGATAGGTTGAATCAAATCAACGTGAATAGTTACGTTATCACCAGGCATAACCATTTCAACTCCTTCACCTAGAGAAATTTCTCCAGTTACGTCAGTTGTACGGAAATAGAACTGTGGACGGTATTTGTTAAAGAATGGAGTATGACGTCCACCTTCTTCTTTGCTCAATACGTAAACCTCAGCTTTGAATTTTTGGTGAGGCTTAACTGATTTAGGAGCGCAAATAACCATACCACGACGGATATCGTTTTTGTCAACACCACGCAACAACAAACCTGCGTTGTCACCAGCTTCACCACGATCCAACAACTTACGGAACATTTCTACTCCTGTACAAGTTGAAGTTAAAAATCCACCAAACCCAATGATTTCTACAGCATCACCAACGTTAATTACACCACGCTCGATACGACCAGTTGCTACTGTTCCACGACCTGTGATAGAGAAAACGTCTTCGATTGGCATCAAGAAAGGCTGATCAACCAAACGTGGAGGTACTGGTACCCAATTGTCAACCGCTTCCATCAATTCCAATATAGTTGAAACCCACTTAGGATCGTTGTTCAAACCACCCAATGCAGATCCACGGATGATAGGAGTGTTTTCAGAGTCGAACTCATAGAAATCCAACAATTCGCGAATTTCCATCTCAACTAAGTCAAGAAGTTCTGGATCGTCTACCATATCCACTTTATTCATGAATACAACTAGACGAGGAACACCTACCTGACGAGCCAACAAGATGTGCTCACGAGTTTGTGGCATCGGACCATCTGTAGAAGCTACTACTAATATAGCACCGTCCATCTGAGCAGCACCAGTTACCATGTTCTTCACGTAATCCGCGTGACCTGGACAGTCAACGTGCGCATAGTGACGATTTTGTGTTTGGTACTCTACGTGTGCAGTGTTAATTGTAATACCACGCTCTTTTTCTTCAGGAGCTGAGTCGATTGAATCAAATGAACGAGCTTCTGAGAATCCCGCATTGGCCAAAACAGATGTAATAGCCGCAGTCAAGGTAGTTTTTCCGTGGTCAACGTGACCAATAGTACCAATGTTTAAGTGCGGCTTGGAACGGTCAAAGGTTTCTTTTGCCATAGTGTTTGTTGTTAGTTTGTTTGTTAAAAAATGTTTGAGCCAATGAGGGGAATTGAACCCCTGACCTTTTCCTTACCAAGGAAACGCTCTACCCCTGAGCTACATCGGCTTACCATCAACTTAGGTTGACAATCGAGCGGGAGACGAGGCTCGAACCCGCGACCTACAGCTTGGAAGGCTGTCGCTCTACCAACTGAGCTACTCCCGCGTTTTGTACCTTGAAAAAATTAGTGGGGGTAAGTGGACTCGAACCACTGAACCCGAAGGAGCGGATTTACAGTCCGCCGCAATTGCCGCTATGCGATACCCCCTTCTGATACTTTTCTAGTACCTGGAGCCACCAGTCGGGATCGAACCAACGACCTACTGATTACAAGTCAGTTGCTCTACCAGCTGAGCTATGGTGGCTTTTATTTCTAAGAACTTTCCCCTTTTTCTTTGCTGATGCTCTTAAAAAGGACTGCAAAAATAGTAAATAGTTCGAACTTTTCAAGTGGTTTGTTATTTTTTTTTCACTTTTCTTCTAACTACCCCGCTTTTCTTCCACTTTATAGCCAAACACCCCTATTTTTGTGACCGCAAATCTAACTCGATTTTGCCATTTTTACCAAAACATGAACAAAAAAATATTAAAACCTTTATTTATCATCGTTATTGCCATCTCTGCGTTTACGCTACTATGGAAAAATCTCGACAATACCTCCGATTGGGATCCCAACCTGTTTGCCCTACAAAATCCTGCCGCAGTCGATCGTATGGTTTTTACACCCAATAATGAGAAGGTTAAACCCATTGAATTCGTGAGAATCAACGGTGATTGGTTTATTAAAACAAAAAATGACCTAGTTCTTGCAGATAGCTCCAACATTTCAATGCTTCTGAATTGGGCTATGCCGCGTTTGAAAATCAAAATGCCTGTTTCCGATCAACAAAAGAAACATGTAGTTGCAGCCATGGCACACGATGCCACCAAAGCTACCTTCTTCATAAATAATAAACCTGTTCACACTATATATGTAGGCGGTTCTACACAAGACAATATGTCAACCTATATGTTCTATCCCGATACGGATCGCCCTTGTATAGTTGAAATTCCCGGTTTCCAAGGGTATCTCACGCCCTACTTTATGACCGACCCCAACATTTGGAAAAGTCCGCTATTGATCCATTCAGAAACTCATGAAATCCGCCAACTCCATGTATTCTATCCCCATCAACCTCAAAATAGCTTTAGTTTAAATCAACAAAACGACCAATTAACTTTAACCGACTATAAAACCAACAACGTCATCCCCGCCAAAAGCAGTTTGATGGCCGGTTATTTGCTTTTTTCCAAAGATTTTACCCGCGAAATTGGACCCGTTCCTGCCATCAACAACGCGGTTGCCATGAAAGATTCTATACTCAGATCCAAACCGTTGGCCATTTTGGAATATGTTTATACCAATGGAAAGAAAATCAGCCTAACCATCATCCCCCAAAATTCCTTTGAAGATATATTAATCGATGCCAAACCCACCGAAACGGAAACCGTTCAAACCGCTTTGTATTGGGTTAAATCTTCGGAAGATGCATACGTTTGGACCGCACAGGATATTGCAATTAAAAATCGACTAAAATCCAAATTCGACTTCATAAAACCGTAATTTCGCGAGCAGTTTCACATGGGCTTTAGATTAATTGGAGCAATCATAGGCTTGATTTCCTCCGGGTTTTATGGATTGATTATAGGTTTTGTTATTGGATCGTACATCGATTACGCCATGGGAGGAAATTCATCCCAAAATAATAACCAAAACGAGGACTTCACTTCCAGAAATTCCAACTCTCAATTTAGAGGATATGGTTACAGTGGGGGATATTCATCCGGTTCCAATGGCGGTTATAGTTCAGGTTCTCCTGTTGACTTTAAAAATTCGCTGCTCATACTTATTGCTGCGGTGATGAAAGCAGATGGTAGAGCCATGAAAAGCGAACTCGACATGGTTAAATCCATGTTACTTCGCACTTATGGAGAGCATGAAACTAAAATTATGCTGCTGCAACTTCGCGACTATCTCAAACAAAATCATAACCTCACCGAAGTTTGCAGAAATCTTAGAAATCGAATGTCGTACTCCCCTCGTTTGGAGTTGGTACACATATTATTTCGAATTTCACGTGCTGACGGCGACATTTCCTCAGCTGAATTAGCTTTAATTCAAACGGTTGCAACACAATTGGGTATTTCAACACCCGATTATCTATCGCTTCGAGCCATGTTTGTAACTACGGTAGATTCGGATTTTAAAATTCTCGATGTTTCCCCTTCTGCCTCAGAGGATGAAGTTAAAAAAGCCTATCGTAAACTCGCGCTTAGATTCCATCCCGACCGACTGCAGGGATTAACCGATAGTGAAAAAAAATCGGCGGAAGATAAATTTATTCGGGTGCAAAAAGCCTACGAAAATATCAAGAAAAACAAAGGCTGGGTTTAGAATTACAAATAACATGTTTCAAGTACACCTTGCTCTTTTCTTTGTTAGTTTATTGTATGCCATTCTATTTTCTTGGGCGGGTCAAATTATGCCCAATCACTTAAGTTCGGAGGCATTTGTTTGGCTTCGAATTGCTTTTGCTACTGCACTTTTTCATTTATTTTCTTTTTTCGGGGGACGGGATAGCGTGGATTGGAAAAACCACTGGAAGGAATTCGCCATTTGTGGATTTTTTGGAACATCCGCCAATATGTACTTATTTTTTAAGGGATTAGAAAGCACATATCCCATAAACGGAGCTGTACTTATGTTATTTACTCCTTTATTTGTTGGAATTTTCGACCACTTGCGCGTAAAAAAATGGCCCAAACTTATTTTTAGTATTTCCATTATAATTGCGGCTATTTCATGCTTCTTTTTGATTACTTCCAACGGTGCAAAATTTTCTTCTAAAACCATTTGGGGCGATATTTGGGTGGCAATCAACGCCATGCTCTATGCAGTTTACTTGGTTCGTGTGAAAAACCTCACTCAACATTACAAACCGATTACCATTAATAAGTGGACGTTCACGTTTGGACTAATATTCATAACTCCGGTTGGTTTACCATCCGTTATTCATACATCATTCGCTTCCATACCAACCGATATTTGGATCAAAATAGCTTACATCCTATTTTTCACGAGTTTCTTGGTTTATTTATTAAATGCATTTGCTGTCAAGAAAGCCGGTCCAACATTGGCGGGATTGTATATTTACCTCCAGCCCCTACTGGCAACGTTTATCGCTTTTTTATTAAACACCGACGAAATTAGTAGGCAGAAAATACTACTCATGTTTTTGGTTCTTTTGGCTACATTCACCGCTACTCGATTTACCCCCAAATACGATAATCAAACTGGGAAAATTGACGAATGTTGAGTTCTAACCTTTGACTTTGATTGAGATTTTTCGTAAATTTGCAGTAATTGATATTTTATGCACAACGCTAAAGCAAACGACATCCTTAAAACACTAGTTGAATCTGTTGAAAAAAACGGAATTCAGGCAGATAAATGCATCGCTCCTTTGCAAGAAGCAAGACAGTTTGCATTGAACGAAAACGATCCATTGGTAACACGTGCACTTCGTTTGGCTTGGCAGCATATTGAGTCCAATGATACTTTCGATGCTCCTTTAGCTGAAGAAATCGAAACAGCCGAAGATAATTTCATTTACTTCTTAAGTCTTTGCATTAAAAGTGACAACGAAATTAATCGCACGGAATTAAGAGAAATGACCAACGCTTTACAAGCAATGGCATAATCGATCAAACCTAATTTCCCTGAAAATTCCCCTGGTCCCCATGAAAAAAGCAATCTCACAATTTCTGGTATTTGCTTTTCTTCTATGGCAGTGGAATGTATTGCATATACACGAGCATCACCAACATAGCAGCGAACATTCCAACCCGCATTTTCAATATGTTGATGAATCGTTTCGGTCGGAAACGTGTGCAGACCATCAAGATGCACCTCAATCGCATCAACACATTTCTGAAGATTGTAGCGTTTGTGATCTAAATACACAATCACCCGTTGAATGGTTTCCTCCGCACTTTTCTGGAAACCTTATACATTCGTACACCAAAATCAACCCGCTTTATTTCCAGAGGATTGAATGCATATTACCCGATTATTCGCATAATAAATCGCCGCCGGTTTTAAGTTGATTCTATCGACAATTACTCAAAGTTAATTCCTAAATCCATCTTTATTGATGGGTTATATTGATTTACATTCCAATCACAATGATTAGGAAAATTCCGTTGTGCTTCATGGAATTGCTTATGAGTTCACATCCAGCATTTAGATAGAAAGCTCGGATAAATTGTCATTATCAGCCAACATCAGCGAATTTCAACTCGCTGTTTTAAATCAATCCTTTTTCGGCGCAAGCATGTACGTATTTTCAAAACGACTAAATTTCACAAAAAAAATTTCCATTTACATTTTATTCACGTTCCTACTGGGTTTAAATCCGGTATGGCTGCGCAGTGAAATTTCACCTTCCGATACTTCTAAAAGCTACTTGAAGGTGCACGTGATTTCTAGTGAAAACCCAAGCAATTCGCTGCGCAGTGAAATTTCAATTTCCGATACTTCTAAGAGTTACTTGGAGGTGCACGTGATTTCTAGTGAAAACCAACCCATAGTAGGTGCCGAGGTATTCTTGGAAGAAGTACACCGAAAGTTGTATACCAATGCACTTGGAATTGCAAAATTTCAAAATTTAAAACCGGGAAATTATGAAGTAGAAATTTCAATCGATACGTTGCATATCCATCTGAGTTTAACCACCAACGAAGTGCATCATGTGGAAATCCCCACCGACAGAAAAACCATCGGCGCTGTACGTGTTGTGGTTCATCAAACTCAAAACACGTCCAATTTATTGTCGCAACTCCATGCGCAAAGCTTAAACTTTTCCAACAGTAACATCACGCAAAACTTAAAAACAATGCCCATGATGAACGTAATTTCCACCGGACGAACCATTTCGAAACCCGTGTATCAAGGGATATCGGGCTTGAGACTGCCTTTATTGGTTCAAGGAATTCGTCTTGAAGGACAATCTTGGGGTACGGATCACGGACCGGAAATTGGTTCTTGGGGAAGTGAGAAAGCGGAAATAATTAAAGGTGCACAAGCCGTAATTTTGGGAGGCGATGCATGGGGAAATGCAGTAAATATTGAGTTTGCGCCCAAATATCACCCGTATGAAACCGATGTAAAACTGTATTCTGGCTACCAGTACAACGGAAATCTAATACAGGGTGGATTGAAGTGGGTGAACGGTTTGCAAGATGGAAATGGACATTACCTGGTTGCAAATTTTCAGAAATCCAGCGATTACCGCGTCCCGCAAGGAATCCTGAAGAACACTGCCTCGGAAGAATTTTCTTTTTACGGGGGACATTCGTTTTCATCGCTTATCGGAAAATCTGCAATTAATTACAGCTATTACCAGTTTAAATCAGGCATTTATTGGGGTTCTCACATTGGCAACATTTCGGATTTGCTGTGGAGCATTCAACAAGAAAATCCCACTCAATTGAGTTCAACATCTTCATACAATGTATCAAAACCTTACCAACAAGGACAACAATGGATGGTGAATTGGAAGCAGCAATTCAAAGGGATTAAAGGTTTTACTTCCCTTGTTTCTCTGCAACAAAATCATCGGAAAGAATACGATCCTCATAGAAATCTTAACAAATCCTTTCCGCAATTGGACGTTGTTCTCAATTCTGCTCAGATTCAAGGAATTCAAGAAAATACAATTTATGGAATTCGTTTAAAATCCGGAATAGCTGTAGGATTGCAACAACAAAGTTGGGCGGGATACTTTTTAGTCCCTGATTTTTTGGGGATGACAGGCTCGATTTGGACCCACATTCAACCCTTCCCCCGAAAAAAACTTAAAAACGAATGGACATTCCGCTGGGATGCATTGCAACGACAAGTTACACTGCCTAGAGATCAAGTAAAAAGCAACAATTACTCAGGTTTTTCTGCTGGATATTCCCGAGAATTTTACACAAAATCTTGGTTGCATTCTGTGCATATTACTCAATCTTTTAGACCGCCCTCTGTTAATGAATTATATTCCAAAGGAGTACACCACGGCAGCGCTGCTTACGAAGAAGGGAATATGAACTTGAAGCCCGAAACTGGACAAAAATTGGAATGGCAAATCCAGAAATCGACCACAAAATGGCATATAAACTTCAATTCTTTTTTCCAACATTCAGGTAATTACATATTTGTAAATCCCCAACCTTATCCTATTTACAGTATTCGAGGGGCATTTCCCTATTACAAATATGAATCCATGGCCGTTTGGTTTGCTGGACTTAATGTTAATGCATCCGTTCACGCACAAATAGGCGAATTTGGTTTAAGCTATGACTATACTTATGCCCGATTGTATCAACTTAACGACTTCCCATCTTTGGTTCCTCCTCAAAAATTACGTGGATTTTGGTCGTTAAAACGAGCAGCATTTAATGCTCAAATTGAGGGAATTTTTGTTCCAAAGCAATCCTATTATTCAGTTTTGTGGGACCTTGCATCTCCACCCGATTCCTATTTTGTATTGAATGCAACTTTAGGAATTCTGCCGCGTTCGAATCACTCGGATTGGGAGATCAAATTGTACGTTGAAAATGCTACTCAATCCAATTATCGAGATTATTTAGATCGGTTTCGTTATTTCGTTCCTCAACCTGCCAGGAACTTAGGTATCCGATTTATTTACAATTTACATCATCACAGAAAACACGCTTAAAAATTAAAAATTATGAAAAATACTAAAAATCAACTGCTTAACGGATTCGGAAGAATTGCGTTTGTAGCCATTGCAACCATTGCCAGTTTCACATTTTTATCTTCTTGTGAAGACGATCACAATCATCAACACGATGAAGAAGAAACAATCAATGCCATTTACTTAAAATTCACGAATGATAGTAACTCACAAGACACTTTTACCGTGTTTTGGAAAGATTTAGATGGTGTGGGAGGAAATAATCCTGTTTTATCTGACTCCATCCGTTTAAAAGGATATGCTTCATATTCTGTTTCTGTTGAGTTCTACAACGAACACCTCAATCATAAAGATTTCATCAATGAAGAAATCTCTGCCGAATCGAATGCACACTTAGTATGTTATTCGGTTGAACATCTTCCAACTGTTGTATCTATGTCTATTGCGCGAACAGATCAAGATAGTAAAGGAATGGAATTGGGATTAAAGTCTCATTGGAAAACATATTTAAATGATTTCAAGGGAGATGTACGTGTAAAATTAAAACATCAACCCGGTGTGAAAAATGGTGATTGCGATCCCGGGGAAACCGATGTGGAAGTCGTATTTCCTTTTATAATTGAATAAAAAAACGGTTATCAACCATTAATTAACCCGTACTTCTTATTTTTGTAATACGATGTCTGAAAATATTGCGTTAAAATCAACCAGTTTATCCCAAGTACACATTGATTTGGGAGCTAAGATGGTACCGTTTGCTGGCTATAACATGCCCGTGCTTTACAAAAATCTAATTCAAGAGCATCATGCTGTTAGAAACAGTGTGGGTGTTTTTGATGTAAGTCACATGGGTGAAGTGTATATTACTGGACCGCAAGCGTATGCTTTAGTGGAATACATTACCAGCAACGATGTAAGTTCCCTTACTGATGGAAGAGTCCA
>CAMDDG010000014.1 GCA_945890895.1 Chitinophaga pinensis
TGCCTTTCTTTTGCATCTGACCTTCTAAACCCAAATCTCGGATACTTTCGCCAATTTGGAGTTTTTGCAAGTATTTGATGATACCTTTTCCAGCAATCAAGGCAATGAGCAATGCGATCATTCCGGCTAAAGATGCACGAAATGAAATGTAGTTGAACACTCCGGCTCCAGAGTATCCTTGTTCATCGAGGTATCTAAATAAATGGTACAACATTATCCTAGAATTTTAAATAGGTTTTGGGTGATTTTTTTATCGTCGAATTCGTGTTTAACACCTTGAATTTCTTGGTAGGTTTCATGTCCTTTGCCGGCAATGAGAATTACGTCGCCGGGTTGTGAAAGGAATAAAGCCGTTTTTATTGCTTCGCTTCGATCGGTTATTTTTATAACTTTACGCTGGTTTTGAGGTTCAACCCCAGTCATCATTTCTTCTATAATTGCTTCGGGTGATTCCGATCTGGGATTATCACTCGTGAATATTGCTTTGTCGCATCGAGATGATGCAGTGTGTCCCATCACTGGGCGTTTCTCACGATCGCGGTCTCCACCACAGCCAATTACACAAATCAGCTGACTGTCGCCTTTTTGAATGTTCTTTATAGTTTGAATTACATTTTCCAAAGCATCAGGGGTATGTGCGTAATCAATGATAGCAGCTCTGCCCTCTGGGCCATTAATTGCTTCAAATCTTCCATTTACACGTCCCAAAGCACTCATAGCCACAGAAATTTCTTCTAAACCCTCGGTGATTAAAGTGGCAGCTGCAAAAACAGCTAATAGGTTATAAGCGTTGAATTTACCTACTAAGGGAGTCCATATATCTTCCCCTTGAAGTTTGATTTGCATTCCAGAAAAATCACTTTCAATAATCTTTACATTGAAATCGGCTCCCCCGTGTAAACTATAGGTGTATCGAGTCGATTTAGTGTTTTGTAGCATAACCATGCCATTTTTATCGTCTTTATTGGTTAAGCTAAACGCCTCAGGTCCCAATGCATCGAAGAAAGCTTTCTTAGCTTTGATGTAATTTTCAAAGGTTTTGTGGTAATCTAAATGATCGTGTGTGATGTTGGTGAAGATTCCACCTTTAAATTGAATTCCTGAAATTCGATTTTGATCCACAGCATGTGAACTCACTTCCATGAAGCAATGAGTGCATCCTTCTTCCACCATTTTTTTGAATAGTTTGTGGATGGATATGCTATCCGGAGTAGTGTGGGTACTGGGGAAAATTTCATTCCCAATTCGGTATTCAACCGTGCTTAACAATCCACATTTGTATCCCAAATGCTGAAATAAGTCATGAAGTAATGTTGTTACAGTTGTTTTTCCATTCGTTCCAGTACATCCTATTATAATCAGTTCTTCTTGGGCATTATCATAAAAGTTAGAAGCCACTTTCCCCAATTCAACGGGCACCGATTTAACTTGAATATAGGTAACGCCATCCACTAGAACCTGAGGTAAAGTTTCTAACAAAATAGCCTTGGCACCTAATGAAATGGCCTTTTCAATGAATTTATGCCCATCAACTTGGGTTCCTTTAATAGCCGCAAATAGAGTTCCTTCAATTACGGTTCTACTGTCGCCTGTTACATGCGATATCGAACGGCCACTATCCCCAATGATTGTAATCGTTGGAATATGTGCTAGTAATGATTTCAAAGACTTGCTCATCATGGTTTTAACTCAAAATTTACGTTGATGGATTGGTTAAATTTGGTTCCAGGTGATACACTTTGTTGAGATACCCTTCCAAATCCTGAAAATGAAATCCGGATATTTAATTTACCAGCTAAATTTTGGGCATCTCGAATTCCCATACCTCGGAAATCAGGTACCACTCCAGGTTTTACTGAAATGTTGCTAAACTCAATATTTTTTGTTTTGGAGGATGCTTTAACATATCCGGAAGTTTGGGTATTTATGATTTGTGAACTGATCCCCAACTCATTCAGGATTTGCTTGGTTGATTGTAATTCACCATTTGCAACTTTGGGTACACTTTTGGTTTCAAATGGTTTAATGGCTTCGGGTTGTAAGCGAATATGACTGCTATAAATCTTGTTAGCAATCTCGCGGAAAACAGGGGCCGCAACCACACCACCGTAAATAGCACCCTTAGGCTCATTGATTACTACGATAATGCTGTATTGTGGATTTTCAGCAGGGAAATATCCTACAAAAGAAGACATATGCTTGTTAGTGTATCCTCGTTGTCCTTCATTGCTGATTCTCGCTGTTCCCGTTTTTCCAGCCACAGTGAAAGGACTGCCTTCGAAAGCTGCTTCAGCGGTTCCTCTAGAAACAACCCCCTTTAACATTTCTTGAAGTTGCCCCAACGTTCTATCTGAGCAAATTTCTTCCTTCAATACTTGGGGTTTTATGACTTCCAACGTTTGTCCGTCCTGGCGAATTTCTTTAACCATATACGGATTCATCATTTTTCCCTTGTTTGCAATGGCGTTGTATACCATTAGGGTTTGTAACGGGCTGATCTTGGATGAGTAACCAATACTCATAGAAGGCAAAGTAACTCCTGACCAGTTGGATCCATTGGGATCCAAAATGACCGGTTTATTCGATGAAGGAATGTCGAAATTGGGCTTGATATTTAAACCCAAATCCAAAACATGATTCACGAATTTCTTAGGATTGTCTTTGTATGCGTTAAATACAAATTGGCTAATTCCTACGTTACTGGATTTTTCAAAACTCTCTTGAAGCGAATAATATGGAGGTGGCTCACCGTGCTCAGAACCATCTGTGAACTCTTTGTCAAAATATTTGATTCTGCCTCTTTTTGTGGGGACGCTATCATTGGGGCTTACTTTTTTATCTTCCAGTAAAGCCATCACAGAAATCAACTTGAACGTAGATCCCGGTTCACTGAATTGGTCAACCGCATAGTTCATTTTTTCATAATACAATCCATCCGCAGAACGTTTCAAGTTGGCAATGGCTTTAATGGCTCCTGTATTTACTTCCATTACTATGGCACACCCGTGATCAGCTTGATGTTGGATAAGAGCATTATTCAGAGCAAATTGTGTAATGTCTTGAAAGTCAACGTCGAGTGTTGTAACAATATCTTTGCCGTTTTCAGCGGTTTCTCCTTCTCCAATTCGAATGGGTCTCCAAATATTTCCAGGCATCCTTTGTTCCATAATTTGTGTGGACTTCCCCCGAAGCAAAGAATCAAATGCTCCTTCCAATCCGATACTCACTCCATTTTTGGTATATCCAATTGCACGTTTCGCCAATTCCCCCATGAAGTACATTCTGCGTCCTTTTTCAATGAACCAGAATCCTCCTTTGAATTTTGATTTGCGAATCAATGGCCAATTTTTCATGGCTTTCACTCGGTCGAAGTTTAAATCAGCGGCTATTTTGTAATAGTGATTTTTAGATACTCGAAGCGTGTTGAATTTTTGCCGCCATTCCCGTTCCGTTTTTTGAGTAAAATAGCGGGCAAATAACATGGCCAAACTATCCACAGACGCTTTGAATTCTTTGTCGGTAAGGGCTTCTACGTTTGCGTCCCAGATTAAATCATAGGTAGGAACTGATGTAGCCAATAAACTTCCATCTCCAGCATAAATATTTCCTCGAATTCCTTCTATGTTGGTTATACGAGTATTCTTGTTTTTTAGGTCGGTAGAATATTCTTTATCAAAACCATTTTGCAAATTAAAAATGGATACAAGCAAGTAAATGCCAATAATAGCTACCCCCAAGAAAATGAGGTTCGACCGAATTAAAATGGCTTTGCGTGTATTGATTTTAGTCTTTTCGCTCACGGGTCAATTTGATTGGAGGTGTGGTGATTTCTTTTAGTCCGGTAGATTTTAATTTTTCGGCTATTTGAGTTTGTTTGCTGGCTCGAGTTATTTCGCTTTCTAAGCTGATTCGTTCGCTGTGTAGTTCTTTAAGGACTTTGCTTAACTCATCCTTTTTCTTTATTGCTTTAGCTGTATGCAGTGAATTATAGATGTAGAGCAAGAGAAAAGGAAAAGCAATAGCTATGTATTTGATCACATTCCAAGAGTTGAACCCTTCTTTGATGTTTTCGAACGTGGATTGTTGATAGTGCGTTTTAGATGTTTCCTCGGTACCACCTATTTTGTTTCCAGATTTGCTGGTGTTTTTGTAATCAGTGCTTGAGGTGGTTCCATTTTTAACATCGTTTTGTGCCCCAGTCTTGTCGGACAGTGGATTTTGCGTATTTCCTCCAGTGCCATGACTCATGGTATTTTCAACCGGGGCAGTGCCCTTGTTTGGGTTGGATGAGTTAGAGTTTAAATCTGGATGAGCAGTCATTATTTTTTTGATTTAGCGGATGATTTTACCGGAGAATTTCCATGGATTTCTGGCTTATTTTCCGAGTGATTTGAGGTGGTTTGAAACGTTGTACGCACTCCAATTCGAAGTTTTGCACTTCGAGATCGTTTATTTCGTTCAAGTTCTTCGGGATTGGGTGTAATTGCTTTACTGGGTTTACAATCAAATGGTTGAGAACTCCATCCATACATGTCGGTTTGTTTTTTTCCATCAAAATTCCCGCTATTCAGGTAGTTTTTTACTAATCTGTCTTCCAAAGAATGATAGGAAATGATCACCAATTTTCCGCCAGCTCCAAGTACAAACTCAGAATCATAGAGTACTTGTTTCAGATCTGTTAATTCTTGATTGACTTCAATTCTTAACGCTTGAAATACTTGGGATAAATATTTTGCACTTTCATTTTTGGGGATGCAAGCTTCAATTGCCGTTTTAAAATGTTCCACAGTAGAAAAGGATAAACCATTTCTATTTTGTAAAATTGTTTTTACCAATTTGAAAGCATTTTTGATTTCACCGTAATGATTGAAAACGTCCAATAATTGTTTTTCTGAATAGGTTTGCAAGATTTTTGCCGCTGTTAAGGGAGATTGGATATCCATCCTCATGTCCAATGGCCCATCGGAACGATGAGCAAAACCGCGGTCATTGAAGTCAATTTGATATGAAGAAATTCCCAAATCGCCTAAAATTCCTTGAATCGGAGTGCAATTCATGTACTCCAAGAATTGGCGCATGTATCGAAAGTTGTGATTAACCAAAGTAAATCGAGGATCATCTATGCAATTATTCAAAGCATGTTGATCGCGATCAAAAGAAATTAGACGGCCTTTTTCGCTTAATCGATCGAGAATTGCGCGCGAATGTCCACCTCCACCAAATGTTAAATCCACGTAAGTTCCATCGGGGTCGTGCACCAATGCATTTACGCTTTCGTTGAGTAAAACAGGTATGTGGTATGTTGTGGTCATGTGCAAACAGTTAAGCCAACGGCTTAGTTCTGTTCACCATTTTGTGATTTTTGCTGATGGAAATTCTTTGCGAGTTCGCTCAATTCAGTTGACTCCACATCCAGCTCAGACTCGTACATCGCTTTATCCCAGATTTCCACTTTGTTGCCAAATGCACTCATCACAACTTCGTCACCGAAACCTGCGTACTCAATTAATTTTTTGGGTAACAGAATTCGTTGAGCGTTGTCGATGGAAATCAAATTGGCACCGTTGGTGAAAATACGTTTAAAGCGTCGAATCTCAGGACTCATGAAGTCATCCACGGCATTGAGTTTTTCGGTTTCCTTCAACCAATCTTCTTTGGTGTACAGAACCAAACATTTTTCAAAACCCCGGTTTATCACGAGCATATTTTCTGCATCCTCAGGGAATTGAGCCCTAAGTTTAGACGGTAGGGATAGTCTTCCCTTGTTGTCTAGCTTGCAATAATACTCACCAATAAAGCCTGGCATTTCGCTGTCGGTTTCTGTCTGCTAAATAAATACAGAATTTTCCACTTTTTCCCACAATTTCCCAAAATTAGCCACCACTTTTCCACATATTGGTAAAATTCGGGTGTTTTAGGGTGTTTTGAGTTGTTTGAAAATTCAATTCTTGGAGCAATATTAGATTAAAAAGCTTGAAAATACAAGGTTTTACACATTGTGGGGCAAAGTGGGGTAAAATATTTCCATTTTTTGTGCTTTATGTGCTAATTTTACAAAATATGGGAATGCCATGAAAATGTATCGAAGACTCAAACTTGTAATATTGTGCTTGTTGTGGCATGGAAGTACCTTGGCTCAAATGGAGAGGCAATGGATCTTAGATGGGCAACTTCGTAATTTTGGTTACGATTTGGGATTCGGATATCAACAAGGTTTAAAGGACCAATCTCAAAAAAAGGGCTACGGCGTTCGAATTGGTAGCATGAATTCTCCTAAAGAAATTTATGTAATTAACAATACCTTGCCAGGTAGTCAACCATTTAAAATTGATAAAGTGAATTATGCTTGGGTTTTACGACCTTATGTGTCTTTTCATCATGATTTTACACAGCGCAAATCAAGAAATGAAGTAGGCATGAGTATCTTTGGTAGCGCCCAGCTTCCAGTCGCCTATTCTTGGCCAATATATATATGGTTGTATGAAGGGAATTCGCCGTTTGACGGCTATTCGGATGTTCAATACAATCCTGAAATACATGATTCACGCCTTATTGGAGGTACGGCTTCATTTACTCGAGGTTTTGGGAAGGGAAGATTTACTCCCGGATTGGGACTAAGTGGAGGAGTTTCTTTGGAATGGGGTAGTTACCGATCCATGTCAAATGTTCTGAGCTTCGGAGTAATGACGGATGCATTTGTTCAAAAAATTCAAATAATGCACACAACAGAAAATAATGCCTTTATCTTTCCTATGCTATTCGTTAATTTTGCATTCGGATTTGGAAAGTAGTAAATCAAGTCTAGACTTGAATTTCGATATTTTGAAAGGATGATTGGAGAGGTTTTTATTCAGATTGCGTGCAATCAAGTGTGAAATAGGATTAAACGGAATCCTCAATTGTAAATTCAATTAATCTCAACGCCGTGTTCGATGTTAATTGAATGTATGCTAATTTTGAATACAACCGAAATCCCATCCCCCGAAAAAGAAATCAAGAGTCGAAAGAATCAAGAAGTGAATTAGAAAATTGTATATTTAATAAATATTCCCAAAATAAAAGCGAATAATCATGATTGAGTTACCCATAGTTGCAAAAGAGAAAAAAGGTCCTACTAAACCCAAATGGTTGAAAATCGATATACCAATTGGTGAAAACTATACCCGTGTAAAACGCATTGTTAAGGAATACAAACTGCATACCATTTGTGAAGACGGACGTTGTCCTAATATGGGAGAATGTTGGGGAGAGGGTACAGCAACATTCATGATATTAGGCAACGTTTGCACCCGAAGTTGTTCATTTTGTGCCGTAGCAACGGGTAGGCCTGGAAGTTACGATACAGACGAGCCACAACGTGTTGCCGAAGCGGTACGATTGATGGGAGTAAAACACTGTGTAATAACTTCAGTGAATCGCGATGAATTGAAAGATAAGGGCGCCACAGTTTGGGCTGAGACCATCAAAGCAGTAAAGTTAGCATCTCCTGAAACTACGATTGAAACATTGATCCCCGATTTTAAGGCGGAATGGGATCTATTATACATGGTATTGGATGCTCAACCCGAGGTGGTTTCTCACAATATGGAAACGGTAGAAGAATTGTATCGTTTAGTACGCCCTCAAGCTAAGTACAATCGGAGCTTAGAACAGATCAAACGCACCAAAGAATACGGTAGAAGAACCAAAAGTGGAGCTATGTTGGGTTGTGGAGAAACCGATGATCAAGTAAAGAAATTAATTCACGATTTGCGGGAACATGGATGTGATGTTTTAACGTTAGGTCAGTATTTACAACCTACCAAAATGCATTTGCCCGTGGCTGAATATATACATCCCGATAAGTTCAAATTCTGGGAAGAATACGGATTGTCTTTGGGATTTAGATTCGTGGAAAGTGGACCGTTGGTGAGAAGTTCTTATCACGCGGAAAAGCATGTTCATTGATTTCTGTTGCATTTTTCGCAACAAGAACTAAAATTATGAACAAAAAATTGCAATAAATCCTAAAAAACAACGGGTTATAACTTTGTAAAAGCAGGGTTTATTCCTTTTATTTGCATTTAATCTTCCTCTAAATAAATTAGAGGAAAAAAACATTAAAAAATTTCAATATGAGGATGAATAAAATATTACCAGTAGTTCTTTCATTAGCTATCTCTGGCGCCGTAGTAACATGGGCCGATTTAGTTAAAACACCGTCTTTTAAGATGCTTGCATCCAACGAAAAAGAAGAAGGACCTGAATCTGAAGAACAGGACATTCGCGGAGCGATTGGATCTATCTACAGCATGCGTATGAATGAACAAACAGGAACATTGGATCCCCAATGGATGATGGATGCAGTTCAAAAAGCAGATGCTATGCAAACTGTTTCCAAGCGTTTAAATAAGGATATTATTTGGGAAGGTTTGGGGCCAGATAACGTTGGAGGACGTATCCGCGCATTTTTAATCAGCAAAAAAGATAAAAACGTTTGGTTTGCTGGCGGGGTAAGTGGTGGATTATTCCGCTCAACTACTTATGGCCAATCATGGGCACCTGTAAACGATATGCAAGAAAATTTGAACGTTACCTGTATTGCACAATTGCCTGTAAGTGGTAAAGTTTTTTACGGAACAGGTGAAGGTGGGTTTACCAATCTTTCAGGTACACGAAATGGTTCACCAGCGTTTATAGGTAATGGGGTTTATGAGAGTAAAGACCAGTCCGGAGATGATTACAGTTTGATTGCATCTGCTAAAGATTCTCGTTTCCATCAGTGTAATGGTATGGCGGCTTCTCCAACTGAAGATATTTTATATGTAGCTACAGAAAGTGGATTGTTTGAATTTAATTACACTTCAGGCGCAACTCCTGTAATTACTCGTTTGGTAGGTACTGCTGTTCGCGAAGTTAAGGTGGATAAAAAAGGAACCATTTGGGCAAGCTCAAGTTTAGGTGCAGTCTATAAGAAAGCAGTTGGTGCCGCATTAGCAACAGTCAATACCGGTTACAGTAGTGGTGGAAGAACTGCTATTGGGATTTCTCCTGACGATGATAATGTAGTTTATACATTAGGTGCAGGTAGCAATGGTAAAATGGTTGCGTTGTATCGCACAAAAGACGGTGGTTCTTCTTGGGAAATTTTAGTTACCGGTAATACGGTAACAGATATCTTTGGTCCAAACTCTCAAGGTTGGTATGACAATGCAGTATCGGTAGTTCCCGGTTCTGATAGCAAAAGAGCTGTTTTAGGTGGTGTAGATTTGGCTACTTGGGATGAAGTTAATGGATACAGACAGATTGCAAGTACTTTTGGTGCACCTTGGAATCAACAATATGTGCATGCAGATAAGCACTTAATTGAATGGAATACAGACACCAAACCTGCAACCTGTATCGTAGGTTGTGATGGTGGTTTGTTTGCATCTAAGGATTTGTCTGTTTGGACAAGCATCAATCGCGGTTTTACTACATTGCAGTTATATAATGTTGCTGCAAACTATTTAGGTCATGTAGTTGGTGGTGCTCAAGATAATGGAACTCAATTAATAAACTATTCGGGTAATTCTGTAAATGGAAAACTATCCCAAACTGCTTTAAGTATTTACGGTGGTGATGGTTTTGATGTAGAGTTCTCAAAATTTAATCCCAAGGTAGTTTTCGCATCTACTTATTATGGTAGAGTGGTAAGAAGTAGTAACCAAGGACAATCCATGGGTACATTCTGGGATGATCGTCAAGAAGGAACAGTACAATCAGACTTTAATACTACGTTCTCATTATGGGAAAAGAATGACAAAGAATCTCGTTTGTATTTGTCAAAAGATCAGGAGGTTTGGGCTGCCATCAATCCAACCAACTTCGGCGAGCAAGTAAACTGGATTTTAATAGCTAAAGGTTTAGGCAATTCTCGTATTATTGAAATGGATTACACTCCAGATGGAAATCATTTATTCGTTGCAAAAGCAGGTTCTTTATGGAGAATTGATGGTTTGAACGATGCGGATTACTCCTTAGCAGCAAATCCAAAAGCAACAGATGTTCCAACAGCAATTACCCAAAAGCAATTAACCGTTACTGGAGCATCAGGTCGTGTAGTTACCTCTGTAAATGTGAACATGAACAATGCAAACCATGTGGTAATTACTTTAGGTGGTTATGGCAATACTCGTTTTGTAATGGAATCTAATGACGCACTTTCTGCAAATCCAACATGGACTGATATTACAGGAAACCTACCTTCAATGCCCGTTTATGACGCGGTTATTGATCCAGACGATGAAAATCGTATTGTTATTGGAACCGATTTGGGTATTTGGGTTTCTGAAAATGGTGGCACTACTTGGACAGAGGCAAATCAAGGCATGGCTCGCGTACCTGTTTTTGAAATTCGCGGTTATGAATGGAAACCTTGGATGGGAATGGAAATGTATATCGGTACTCACGGTCGTGGATATTTCAAGAGCAGTACTTTGTTAAGTAGCACGAAAAAAGTTACACGCAATCAGTTTGCAGTTTCTGCGTATCCAAACCCAGCTACGGATAAAGCTACCATTTCATTTCAATCAGCTACTGCAGGTTATGCAAATATTGTGGTAATTGGTTTAGATGGACGTACAGTTTTCAGCAAACAAATCAATGTGAATGGTGGTAAGAATGAAGCCATAATCAATACGGAAGACTACACTTCAGGTTACTATTTTGTGAAAGTAACTTTATCTAACGGTAGCAGTCAATCTGTGAAATTAATGGTAAAGTAAGACACATATGAGTTCAAAAGAAAAGGCTGCCCACGGGCAGCCTTTTCTTTTGAAACGATTTCTTTTAAAGCTTTTTCTTTTTGAAGTTTATGCTATTTTAGAGCGTATTCTTTTTAAAGACTTGTACTATCTAAAAAAATTTCAACTTAAAGCGTTTTCTTTAGAATATATTATGAATAAAGGAATTTCAATTTATTGTTTCTATTCGATAAATTGTTTGTAATCGATCCACGAGATCAGATTAAACAGTATAGTTTCCTGAAAATACCAATTTAGCTGGTCCAACTAGCCAAATATTTTCAAACCCCTTTTCCGTTTTTTCAAATTCAACAGATAACTCACCCCCTCTAGTTTGTACACGTATTTCACCATTTTGCAGTGAATTTTCTAAAGCACAAGTTAAAGCCGCAGCAGTTACCCCTGTACCACAACTCAATGTTTCACCTTCAACACCGCGTTCGTATGTACGCATTAATAATTTACTACTATTGGTTATTGAAACGTTATTAACGTTGATTCCTTCTTTTTTATATGTATCGGAATACCGAATTTCCTTTGCCCAGTGAACAAATTGGTCGTCGGGAATTTCAAAAACGGAATGATCATTCAAATTAATGTAATGTGGTGAGCCTGTATTTATAACCGCATAGCTACCTTTTTCATGTTGCCAATTTGAAACATTGTTCATTTTTAATCGAACGATATCGTTGGATTCAATTTTAGCGGTATGTTCACCATCCGGGGCCCAAAAATGCAGCGTATCTCCGCCTATTCCTAAAATGGAAGCCCATTTTGAAATAGCTCTTCCACCGTTACCACACATCGAACTGGTATTGCCATCGGAATTATAGTAGATCATTTCAAAATCAAATCCTGCTTTGTTTTGTATAATCATAAGACCATCGGCACCTATTCCAAACTTGCGATCGCACATCAATGCAACGGGAATTTGAGAATAATTATATTCCCTTCCATCGATTATAATAAAATCATTTCCAGTAGCCTGGAATTTCACAAAGGGTATGGAATTACTGATCACTATCTTGTATTAATTTAATTATCTGTTTATTCTTTATTGGTGTTGGATTGGATAAGTCACTGGGTATTATATTGGGGATTTTATAAATTTGATTGGGACCCAATTCTAAAAAATACTCAGAATTAATAAGATAAATCAACGGATTTTCGCCTGATAAATTATATAAGTCGATGTATACACTCCCTTTGTTGCGATAAATTTTTAATGAACTCGATAACAATTTTGATCCGTCATCCCAGTCGAAAAAACTAACGTTGAACCGCACCTTTTTATCTGCTGAAGCGAGAGTGTTTTCACTGACATTATTGGTGTTTGAGCCTAATTGCACTGGAACTAAAGAAACTTTGCGAACAAAATGAATTGAACTGGGATCCATTTTAGGTATAGTTGATTCCCAGCTGACAGTACCTTCTACTGCATCCGTAGTAGCAATTTTATTCTTAGCTAAGCTTGTAGCTGTGCTTTCTTTTGATTTGTATCGATTGTTGTTGGGATCTGTTGATTTTTTTACATTCGAGGATACTGAAATCGCGGGTTTAGATGTAATTGATTCGTCGACCGTAATTCCCATATTCTCCGTTCTTTCTACACTTCGATTTCTGCCGTCCGTAGCATTTTTTACACCAGCAGTAGTTTTGTCTGAACGTGTAAAATCTTCGGATTCTCTATTCTCAATTTCCGGTGTGTTCGCATCTTCCAAAACTGCTGCACTAGGTTCTAAAACAGCAACGTCATTTCCGTTTATTATGTCATCTGAATCCATCGGATTTCCAAACGAATCTAAGGTGTACATAAATAATGTATCTGAAGTTGTTGATTCTTGAGAAGAATTAGGCGTTCGGTTTTTCTTCCAGAATTTTACTTTTTCGCCGGACTCTTTAGACAAGGAAATAAAGTCCTTTGCGGGCTGTAGTGATCCTGTTTTTGTATATTGATAAATAGCTACATAACCTACCATGAGTATGGTTACGGTAGCAGCAGCATAAACCCATAAATTGGTTTTAGTTTCAGTGCTTTCTTCGTTTACTCGAGTACGGATATATTCCTTAAGTTCTTCTTTACCCTCAGATTCAATACCATAAATCAAAGTACGATAAAATTCGAGTTCAGATTTTAATTCGGTGTTGGATTCAATTTCTTTTTCGAAATCGATTCGTTCCTGATCTCTCATTTCAAGTTCCAAGTATGCCAATATTCGATCGTATTGAGAATTCATATTACTACTGGTAGAAATCGGTGGAACTGAATTTGCTTTTAACTCGTTTAGCGAGCTCTTGCAAACATTGATGTTTTTTTGCTTTTGCCACGTTGGGATTCGCAAAATGGTTGGCTTGAGCGATGGTTTTCATATCAAATCCATCGAAGTAAAACATGAGTAAAACTTGCCTACAGGTTTCGCCCATTTCATTTAAATATTTTCGAATAATTCCGAGATCCATCTGACCATTATCTGCGGAATATGAATCGTCGGTGGCTTTTAAATGAACATTTTTATCATCAACCAATCTTTTGTTTTTATTCCACTGTTTTAACCACAGGTTTTTAACAACGGAATACAAGTATGTGCCAGGTTGGGAAGTAAGTTGGAAATCTGTTTTACGAGCATTTTGCCAAAGAATAACTAATGCATCTTGGAGTAAATCTTCTGCATCTTCTATAGAACCGTTGTTTTTCATGATAAATTGTTTAATCATTTCTTCGTGTTCTTTGTACAGTGTAATCAAAATTTCCCTGTCACCGCTCTTCAAACAGTGCATTACTTCTTGACTCGTTGTGTATCTCACTGACATTTCACGGAGTATGAATACGGTTTTATCGAAAAAGGTAAACGAATTCGATTGCAAATTAAATCAAGAAGTCGATTTTTGCGTTGTTTTACATCAAATTCATCATAAAAAATTACATATATGGAAAAGTTCTTTCAAAAGCACAAGCTAATTACATTATTACTGACCGGAATTGCCGGTGGAGCTATGAGTTTGTTTGGGTTTTATTTGGCCGCTCCAGACAAGTTTAATTCTTCTGACATTGAAAAAATGCAGAATTCATCCGCTCAGTTAGCTCGTTATGCCAGTTTGAATACAATACCGGCATTTGATTTCACTGGAGTTTCTGAAATCGCAAATCCCGCTGTTGTGCACATTAAAACGGTTACTGGATCTTCAAGTAATGGTTCGGGCTCACGCCAACAAATGCCTCCTATGGATCCCTTTGAATTTTTTAGGGGACCCGGATTTGAATTTCAAAACCCAGGTCCGAGAATGGCTTCTGGTTCAGGTGTGATTATTTCTGATGATGGATACATCGTAACAAATAACCACGTGGTTGAAAATGCGAATAAGATTGAAGTTACCCTCAATGACAAACGCACCTACATAGCGGAACTTGTAGGTTCAGACAAAAATACAGATTTAGCACTTCTCAGAATCGGAGAGTCGGATTTGCCATTTTTAAAATTAGGAAACTCAGACGATGTTAAAGTAGGGCAGTGGGTTGTTGCAGTTGGAAATCCATTGAATCTAACTTCAACAGTTACCTTGGGGATTGTTAGTGCTGTTGGTAGAAACATCGATCTTCTGCGAAGCAAGGGAAATCAATATGCTATTGAAAATTTTATACAAACCGACGCTGCAATAAATCCTGGAAATTCTGGAGGTGCTTTGGTGAATGTCGCTGGTGAACTAATAGGAATTAATACGGCCATTGCTTCTGAAACCGGTTCTTATTCGGGATATGGATTTGCCATACCCGTCAATCTAATGAAGAAGGTGGTAAATGATATTATGAAGTACGGGACGGTTCAAAGAGCAATTTTGGGGGTTTCTATCCAAGAAGTTACACAAGAGTTATCGGAGCAAAAAGGCTTGGATAATTTGAAAGGTGTATATATTGCGGATGTGGTTTCCGGAGGTGCTGCCGACAAAGCAGGTGTTAAAAAGGATGATGTGATCTTGAAAATTAATGGCGACGAAGTGAATTCATCATCGAAATTGCAAGAGAAAGTGGGAGAATATCGTCCTGGTGATAAGATTACCCTTACTATCAAACGCAAAGGAAAAATACTTGAAATCCCGGCTACTTTATTGTCTAAAGATGGTTCATCAAAATTAGAAACAGTAGCGAAAACTTCAGTTACAGAATTTCAAGGGGTTGCATTAGTAAATACATCTAGAGAAGAACGCACCAAACTGGGAATCAAATCGGGTGTAAAAGTAGAAAAAATTGAATCCGGCGCCTTTAAAAATGCTGGTATCCCAAAAGGATTTGTAATTACTCACATTAATAATGAACCTGTCTATTCGGCTCAAGGCGCAATTAGTGTTTTAGAATCGTTAAAAGGTAGTATTGTAGTTGAAGGGATTTTGCCTGGATCCGGTGAAAAAATTTATGCAGTGAAATTGCCTAAAGAAGAGTCGAAGTCAGAGGAATAAGAATCAGGAGTAATGAAATAAATTGTAGAAATTTATTTTTTAAACGAGTTCAACAAAAAAGTCCCTTGTTATAGGGACTTTTTTGTTAAGTTCAGTGGCTCTTTTTTTATTTCGCGATGTCATTTTTGGTTGAATGAACTAATCTAATGTCAAGGTATATTAATTTAGGTCAACGTTTTCAGTATGTAGTACTACTGATTTACTGATTGTCAATTTCAATGTTACTCCTAAATAATTTGTCTCCTAAATAATGTGTCTGCTAATTAACGTTACTCCTAAATAATGTGTCTGCTAATTAACGTTACTCCTAATAAATGTGCCTCCTAACATAGAACAGAGAATAGGTAATTCTACGGCTCAATTCTAAAGTGTATTCGATTTATATCACAACTAAAACAGATCTTGAGTTGAAAATAAATGCCTAATCCTCAATAATCGTAGGAGGTTTTGTAAATCCCGCATTCCATCCCCCAGATTCATCGTCGTCATCATTGCCAAATTGATCAAATCCAGAACTGGGCTTGCTAAAACCAGCTCCAAGATCATTGAATCCACCGGAATTTTTATTTGGAGTTGAGTCGAATCCGGCATCTGTGCCAAATCCTGAATTTATGTTTTGAGGATTAAAAATGGGATTATTATTGAAACCACCAGGTGGTCCGTCAAAAGGCGAGGGGGAATCGTCGGGTGCGTAATATTCAGCATCACTATTCATTTTGGATCCAACTGTGTGAACGGTAAACGATGCAGTTGGAGCACCCCCTTGATATTCAGAATTTTGAGATCGAATGCTCTCTCTCTCATAGGATGATAAATCTTGGAACTTGGAAAATTCACCAACAAATTTGCAAAAAGCCGAGCCAACCGATCCATGACGATTTTTAGCAATAATCACTTCCGTTAAACCTTGGATTCCATAGTCAATTTCGCCATCTGCAGCTGCTCTGCCTGCTGAATCGGATGTTTCCATACCCATTTTTGTATAATATTCGTTTCGGTATAAAAACATAACCATATCGGCATCCTGTTCGATGGAACCAGATTCACGAAGGTCGGATAGCTGTGGACGTTTGTTTTGTCGTTTTTCAACTTCACGACTTAACTGTGCTAATGCAATTACAGGTATACTTAATTCCTTAGCGAGTGCTTTTAGAGATCGCGATATAAATGCAATTTCCTGTTCACGATTTCCGGGGCCTTTGGTTTCATGGCGTAGTAACTGTAAGTAATCCACTACCACCATGTCTAACCCATGTTGTGAATGTACTCTTCTACACTTGGCGTTTAAATCGAAAATAGAAAGTTGAGGTGTATCGTCGATGAAAATTTTAGCAGAACTTAAATTGTTGGTTTCTGTAGTTAAACGTTCCCATTCTTCTTCGGTAAGGGTGCTTTTTTTGATTTTTTCTCCTTGCACCATAGCTTCAGCGGAAATCAAACGATTTACCAATTGAATATCTGCCATTTCCAGAGAAAATATCATAACACTCTTTTTGTGATCGACCGCAGCATT
The DNA here is from genome assembly GCA_945890895.1 of Chitinophaga pinensis. Taxonomy (GTDB): domain Bacteria; phylum Bacteroidota; class Bacteroidia; order NS11-12g; family UBA955; genus VMCP01. The sequence goes on from CAMDDG010000014.1 coordinate 16,729, forward strand.
TCTGACGAGACTTAACGCAAAGGCGGTTTTACCCATTGCCGGACGAGCGGCCAGAATTACGAGGTCAGAAGGTTGCCATCCCCCATTGATACGATCGATATCTCCAAAGCCGGATGCCACCCCAGTAACTCCGTTGTTTTCGGAGGATCTACGAGCGTCGATTTCTTTTAATGAGGTGTTAATTAACATGGAAATTTCTTGGAAATTTCGTTTCAGACCTGCATTTTTAATTTCGTATAGTTTGGATTCCGATTCGTCGAGTAATTCGAATGCATCTTTGGAATCGTCGTAAGCTTCGTATTGAATTTTTCCGGTAACGTCAATTAGTGAGCGTTGAATAAATTTTTGAGTTAAAATTCGGGAATGGTATTCAATATTGGCAGCCGAAGATACTTTGTTTGTAAGTTGAGCTAAATAGAAATAGCCACCTGCAAGTTCTAATTTCCCGTGATTTTTTAAGTAGTTGGAAACGGTAAGAAGATCAATGGCCATAGAAGCGCTTTGATAGAGCGTTTGAATGGCACGGAATATTTCTTTGTTCTGGGGATTGTAAAAGTGGTCGGGAGATAAGATGTCAATTACCTGATGGATTTTATCTTTTTCGAGCATCATTGCACCCAAAACTGCTTCTTCAAGTTCAACAGCATTAGGAGGCATTCTGCCGTCGCGATCGCGTAAAAATTCGGCCGGTACAACTTTCTTCTTTCGGTTATTTGAGGTGTACTGTTCTTCCATAGGACTTTCAAAGTTAGGGCATTTTGCTGCCAAAAGTGGAGTTGACTTTGGAAATAGTTTTAAACAAAAAGATCAAGTCAGGGGAAAAAATATTGAAAATATCCAAGATTTCTGGTTTTTAGAATCTTGCTATTTTAGAGAAAAATTTTCCAAAATCGAAATTTGAATTTGAAACAATCCTTGAGTAAATAAAATTTCACTTTTACAAAAAAAATGTGTCATTCATACAAATTGAATATTTAGTTAACATGAAATGAGTACTTTTGTTACTCGAAATTGTGTCAGTTTACGAATATGCATGTAACTGAAGTGGCGAAGCTGTATAATGATTGAAACATTAATTCAAGGTAAAATTAGAGTTAAACTCTTAACCAAGCTGTTGTTGAATCCTAACAATACGGTTTATTTACGCGGTTTAGAAAAGGAGTTTGGAGTGAGTTCAAACACGGTTCGATATGAACTTAATAAATTGAGTTCCGTGAAATTGATTGAAATCGTAGAAAACGCAGATTCAAATCAGAAACAGTATAAAGCTAACACCCGTCATCCATTATTTGAAAATTTACGCGGTTTTATCCTTAAGCAATTTGGCATTGACGCTTTGATAGAAAAAGTATTTGATCGATTAGGGGATGTTGAACGCGTATACTTAACCCATGACTGGGCTGAGGGTAAAATCGGTCCGTTTTTAGATATTGTTGTTGTGGGTAAAGTGAATAATGAATACATGCATGTTTTAATAAAAAAGGCCGAGCCTATACTTCAGAGAAAAATCAGAGTAGCTCAATTTGAAACTTTGGAGAATCCGCCTCAATGGGAAGGGATTCCTTGGGTACAATTGGTATGATTTTTGAAAAGTAAAACAAATTGTAAAAGAAATGAATTCAAAATCGTTGCCATTGATTAGTGTAACAATGCCCGTATACAATGGAGAAAGAACTATTGATTTGGCCATTAAATCATTAATTAATCAAACCTATACAAATTGGTTGTGTATAATAGTAAATGACTGCAGCACAGATAATACTCGTAACATTCTAAATAAGTATGAGTCAAACCCAAAGTTCAAAATTATTCATTTAAGCAAAAACGGAGGCAGAGGAAACGCTCGTCAGGTAGCTTTAGAAAATGCAGAAGGCGATTTTCTTGCTTTCTTGGATGCCGATGATTTATATCATCCTCGTAAACTAGAACTGCAAGTTGAAGCTTTTAAAATGCATCCAAATTTGGTTGTTTGTGGGAGTTTAGTCGGTTCGTATAATTTAAATTTTGAATTGATTAACTTTCGGGGATTAGCAACCAATTCCCCATTATTAAATTATCAAAGTTTTAACTTCCCAAGTCCTCCAGCATGTACTATGATAAAATTGGCGGATGCTTCTTTGTGTAGTTACGATAAAAGACTCTCTGTAGGTGAAGATAACGATTTCCTATATTGTTGTTTAAAAGGAAAGTCATATATCGTTTTAGATCAAATACTGTACTATTACGAAGAGGTGGGTGTCTTATCAAAAAGCAAATTGATCAATTATCAATTTTTGAAACTTAATAAAATTATCATTAAAACTTCAGGCCTATACAGAATAAAATTATTTAGCAAGGAAATTGTTAGAACGTTAATTAAGATTCCTGCAATTCTAGTACTTGGTCCAGAATATATTTCCAAACGTAGAGGCAATTCTGCAAATTTGGAACAAATCACAGAGTTTAATCTAATTGTATCAAAATTAAAAAAACAATAAAACAATCAAATATGAAAACTTGGAACAAACAACCTAAATTAGCCATTATTGGTTTAGGATATGTAGGTTTACCTTTGGCCGTTGCTTTTGCTGGAAAATATAAAGTAATTGGTTTTGATATTAATGAAAAAAGAGTAAATGAATTATCTAATGGTAATGACTTTACTTTGGAAGTAGAAGATGAATTACTTAAAAGTGTTCTTTATTCCAGTGAAAAAGGGGATGATGCAAATAGCTTATTAGTTACCACAGACCCCCAATATTTATCTGAATGCACCGTGTTTATTGTAACTGTGCCTACCCCCACAGATAAATTTAATCGTCCGGTTCTAACACCAATGATTAAGGCAAGTGAGCAAATTGCTAAAGTGTTAAAAGTTGGAGACATCGTAATTTATGAAAGTACGGTTTATCCTGGTGTTACAGAAGATGAAATGGTGCCCGTATTAGAACAACATTCAAAATTGAAGTTTAATGTTGACTTTTTCTGTGGATATTCACCCGAGCGTATTAATCCAGGTGATAAAGAACATACCGTTACCAAAATTTTAAAAGTAACCAGTGGTTCTACACCAGAAGCTGCAGATTATATAGATGAATTATACAAGTCTGTAATTATAGCAGGTACTCATAAGGCAAGCAGTATTAAAGTTGCAGAAGCAGCTAAAGTAATTGAAAATTCTCAAAGAGATATCAATATTGCATTTGTCAATGAGTTAAGTAAAATATTTAACATCATGGGTATTGATACCAACGAAGTACTGGAAGCTGCCGGAACAAAATGGAATTTCCTGAAGTTTAAACCGGGTTTGGTTGGTGGACATTGCATTGGAGTTGACCCATATTATCTCGCCCAAAAAGCTCAAGAAGTTGGATACCATCCTGAAATTATTTTAGCTGGAAGAAGAGTTAATGACTCTATGGGTAAGCATGTTGCAACAGAAGTGGTAAAGTTGATGTTGAGAAAGGATTTGAAAGTTGTAGACTCAAAAGCACTGATTTTAGGATTTACCTTTAAAGAAGATTGCCCGGATGTTAGAAATACGAGAGTAATTGACATTTACGAAGAATTAAAAAGCTACGATCTAAATGTAGATATTTTTGACCCTTGGGCGAACAAAGAAGAGGTGAATCATGAATACGAAGTTGATATTTTGAATGAATTGAAAGCAGAGGCATTGAAAGATTATTCTGCCATTATTTTAGCAGTTGCTCACAAGGAGTTCGCTTCGTTAAATCTAAGTAAATCCTCAAATCAAGTAATTTTTGACGTTAAAGGAATTCTGGGAAAAGAAGTTTCAGACGCACGTCTATAAAAATATTGGATTGTTTTACTCTCCATATCTCATATTGAAAGCTAAAATTCTTTGAAAAACAAACTTAAATATAACCTGCAAAACCTTATTGGTCGAAGAGTTAATAAAAGAATTCTAATTATTGAGTCGGATGATTGGGGCTGTATCAGAATGCCATCAAAACAGGTATTTGATACTTTATTGAATCAAGGTATCCCTGTTGATAAATGTCCATATAATTCGAATGATATGCTCGAATCTGCGGATGATATTAATGGGGTAATTCAATGTTTTCAATCATTAAAAGATAGTAAAGGTAATAGTTTAAAATTAACCGCTAATTTTATTGTTGCAAATCCGGATTTTGAAAAAATTAGAAAGTCAGATTTTAATGAATATCATTTTCAGGATTTTGTTGAAACGTATTCCAGAGAGCAAGGCAACTTAAGTACTTTTGATGCTATAAAAAACGCCATTGAGCTGGGTGTTTTGCAGCCACAATTACATGGACGTGAACACTTACAACCATTTGAATGGCTTAGTGCTCTTAAATCAGGAGATAGCGAAACCTTATTCGCCTTTGGTTTGGGAGTATGGGGACATCCTTCAAAATATTCATTGAATACCGGAATCAATTTTTCATCGGCATTTCATGCAGCTGAAAAAAGTCAAATTGATTTTTTCAAAGTTTCCATAACCGAAGCTCAACGGATTTTCAAATCTCATTTTGGATTTTATTCAAAATCTTTTATTCCGCCAAGATATATTTGGATGAATGAATTAAATGAAACTTTGAAAGAGAATAATATAGAATTGCTTCAGGGAAAAATTGTTCAATTACAGCCTGAATTCTCGGAGAACAATTCTCTGAAAGCTGTTCGAGTTTGGCAGGGTAAAAAACTGAACCACGGAGTAAGATGTGTTACACGTAATGTCTTTTTTGAACCTGCTGAGAAACCAAAATTCAATTGGGAAAGTGATGCATTCAGTAGAATTCAAGCGGCGTTTAATTGGGGGAAACCAGCGGTTATTTCTATGCATAGACTTAATTTTATGGGTGGATTAAATCCTGAGAATCGAGAAAATAATTTGGAGAGATTGCGAAAATTAATTGTACAGGTTTTAAAAACCTATCCAGATGTTGAATTTCAAACAACAGATCAACTTGCGGAATTATACTAAAAAGAAGAATATTTAATGAGTAAAATTTGTATAGTATCACCAAGTTTGCAATTAGGAGGAATTGAAAGATCTCTATCCATTTTGGCAAATCAATTTGTTAAAATGGGACATGAAGTGCATTTCATAAAAATCTTCCCATTTGAAGATTTTTATCAATTAGATAATCGTATAAAAGTGTACACTCCTCCATTTAATTTTAGCAAAAAAGGAGAGTCTGCTGTAAAAAACATTCTATATTATGTTAGGGTATTATCACCTGTTGGTGGTTATATTAAAAATTTAATTGGGACAATTAAACCCGATACCGTGTTGTCCTATGGGGATTGGTTCCCGCATCTGATTATGCTTGGTTTGAAAAATAAATTTCCATTTTACTATTCAAATCGTTCCAATCCAAGAATTAAATATACGAAATCAATCGAGTTTATTCGAAATTTGGCTTATAAGCTGACACCACCAACTGGAGTAATTGCACAAACATCTCAAGCAAAAGACAGAAAAGTTAAATTATTAGGCAATCGTACTAAAATAAAAATTGTTCCGAATCCAGCTCCTAATTTCAATGAATTAAATTGTGAAAAAGAAAATTGGATTATTTCTGTTGGACGCTTGCATAAGGAAAAAGGTTTTATCCGACTAATGGAAGCATTCTCTAAAATAAAGGATAGGTCTGATTGGAAATTAGTATTAGTTGGAGACGGCATACATGCTAAGGAAATTATGGGTATGTCTGAAGTTTATGGAATTCAAGATTCAGTTGTATTCTTAGGGAAAGTTTTGGATGTGCAATCCGTGCTGTGTAAAAGTAAAATTTTTGCTTTTGGTTCGCATCATGAAGGATTTCCCAATGCATTATTAGAAGGAGCGTGTGCTGGTTTAGCCTGTGTAAGTTTTGATATTGTGGCTGGACCAAGAGATATTATTTCAAATGGTGAAAATGGATTTTTGATTGAGGATGGCAATTTAGATGAAATGATCAGAATTTTGCAGTATCTAATCAATAACGAAAGTGAAATTAAACGATTGGGTGAAGCCGCAAAAAAATCATCGGATCGTTTCAATGCAGATAGAATTACGAATGAAATTTTAAATTTCATTCTTCAGAATACAAATAGTTAGTTAAAATTAAAAAAAATAATTATGGATAAGATTTGGTTATCATCTCCTCATATGGGTGGAAATGAAATTAATTATGTAAATGAAGCATTTCAAACGAATTGGATTGCACCGTTAGGTCCTAATGTTAATGGCTTTGAAGAGGATATTTCCAATTTTATCAAAGTAGAGTCAACAGAGACTCAAATTAATATCTCAACGGCCGCTTTAACCTCAGGAACTGCTGCTTTACATTTAGCCCTTGTGATGTTAGGAACTAATGAAAATGATGTTGTAATTGTACAGAGTTTTACGTTTTGTGGCACTACCAATCCTGTTGAATATCAAAAAGCAAAAATTGCTTTTGTTGATTCAGAGTTAGATACGTGGAATATGGATCCCAATTGTGTTCGAGAGGCAATTAGCGATTTACTCAACATGGGATATGGAATAGAAGGAAAAGTAGAATCAAAATTGGGTTTAGGTTATATTAGAGCTATAATGCCAGTACATTTATACGGTATGCCTGCCAAAATGAATGAATTAATTGCTATTTCAACGGAATTTGGAATTCCAATTGTAGAAGATGCTGCGGAAGCTTTGGGATCTAGATACAACAATCAAGCCTGTGGAAGTTTTGGCCTTATGGCTGCATTAAGTTTCAACGGAAATAAAATTATTACTACTTCTGGTGGAGGTGCATTAGTTTCTTCCCAAAGTGAGTTTATTGAAAAAGCAAGATTTCTAAGTACTCAAGCTCGTGATAATGCTCCACATTATCAACACTCTCAAATTGGGTATAATTATCGGATGAGTAATATTGTTGCAGGGATTGGACGAGGTCAAATGGAAGTCTTAAAACAAAGAGTTGAACAAAGAAGATTGAATAATCTTCGATATAAAGAATATTTTCAAAATATTGAAGGAGTTTCATTGCAAACAGAACCAGATAGCAATTATTATTCTAATTTTTGGCTTACATCAATTTTAATAGATCCAATTAAGACTGGAGGAATTTCTCGTGAAACAGTAAGATTAGCTATGGAAAAACAGAATATTGAGTGTAGACCTTTATGGAAGCCTATGCATATGCAACCAGTTTATGATAGAGCTAATTTTTATGGAAGCGGTGTTTGTGAGAAATTATTTGAAAATGGATTGTGTCTTCCTAGTGGAAGTAACTTATCTGAAGATGAGTTTAAACGAATATTTGATGTCTTAGATTCAATTTTTAAATAATGGAAAATTTAGATAACATAATTGAAAATAGTACCTTTTTAGTTACCGGTGGAGCAGGATTTATTGGTTCAAATTTGGTAGAGCTTCTTATTAATCGTAATGCAAAATTGGTTAGAGTTCTTGATAATTTATCGAATGGGTACTTCGATAATATAAAGCAGTTCGTTGGACTTCCCAATTTTGAATTTATCGAAGGTGATATTCGTGATTTGGAAACTTGTGAGAAAGCAGTAAAAAACATAGACTATATTAGTCATCAAGCGGCATTGGGATCAGTTCCAAGGTCTATTGAAGATCCAATTACATCCAATGATGTTAATATTGGTGGACATCTGAATATGTTAGTGGCGGCAAAAAATTCAGAATCACTTAAGCGCATGGTTTACGCGGCTAGTTCCTCAAGTTTTGGTGACAGCCCTGAACTTCCTAAAGTTGAAGGGAATGAAGGTAAGCCTTTATCACCCTATGCCGTAACAAAATGGGTTAACGAACTTTACGGTGATGTTTTTAGCCGAGTTTACGGATTACACACTATCGGTTTGAGATACTTTAATATTTTCGGACCAAAGCAAAATCCGAATAATCCTTATGCTGCGGTAATTCCATTATTTATGAAAGCAGCAGTTGAAGGCAAATCTCCAGTAATCAATGGAGATGGATCGAATTCACGAGATTTTACTTTTGTTGAAAATGCTCTTCAAGCAAATTTAAAAGCGATGCTTCAAACCCCTGAATTAAATAAACATGAAGTTGTGAATATTGCCGTTGGAGATAGAACTAGTTTGATTGAATTATGGGAAGCCATAGCACATGCAGCTGGGATTAAATTGGAGCCAATTTTTGGTCCTTCACGGCCTGGAGATATTCCACATAGTTTAGCTTCAATTGAAAAAGCGAAACAATTAATAGGATATGACCCTAAATTTAAAATTCGCGACGGGATTAAAATTACCTATGATTGGTTCGTGAAAACACATGGTTAACTATGTCTATTTTAATTCAACAGATTTAACCCCAATTTAATTTCATAGTATTGAAAAAGTATTTAAAAAATAAATCTTACAAAAAGTTCTTAGTCTACTTAAGTTCTGGGAGTTTAGCTAAAGTAGTACCATTTTTAATTCTTACATTAACCACAACGGTTCTTACCACTGAAGATTTCGGAAGAATAAGCAATTTTTCTTTGATTGTTGAATTATCTACTTCATTGATCTTGGTAAGAATGTTGCCTTTTTTTGAAACCGATTATTACAAAAATAATAATGAACAAAATAATCATATAATTAGTAATGTAGTGTTTATTATGATTATTGCATTTATCGCGCTATTATTATTGGCTCTATTATTCGCAAATTATCTACAAAAAATAACAGGGTTAAACTTGATTTGGATAATTCTTGGAGTTTTTTCTGGTCTTTTTGGAGCATTCGCGAGTTTAAGAACCTCAATTCTCAGGTTGACAGACCAAGCGAGAAAGTTTGCAACATTTCAATTATTAAATGTGTTTTTACTTGCAATTCTTACACTTTTTCTAGTATTTATTTTTAAATTTCATTGGATTGGTAGAATTTTATCCATTGTGATTACTTCAATAGTTCTATTTTCGATAACTTTAAGATTTTTGTACAAGAATCATGATTTTCCAAATAAATTTAACTCCAACAAAATTAAAGAAATTCTGATTTTCAGCTTACCCTTAATTCCTTTTGCTATTTCTCCTTTTTTGAAGCAAGGATTAGATAAAATATATATTACTAATTTGATAAGTATGTCAGCTAATGGAGTGTATTCATTGGCTTTAAGTTTTTCTTCGATATTCGATATGATCGTAGCTTCATTATTTGCAGTTTATACTCCAATGGTGTATAAAAATCTATCAAAGTCGGAGAATTTAGTTAACAGTAAAAGAAATTTAGTAAAACAAGCTTATAAATTAATGGGATCATTAATCGCTATAGAAATTGCTGGATTTTTTGCTATCATGTTTTTCGTCAAGCTGTTTTTAAGTGTGGATTATTTAGATTCCTTAATTTATCTGCCGTATTTATTGTTTCATGTATTGTTGCGATCAATGTATTTGTTGCTCTCAACGTATATATTGTATTCTAAAAAGACCAAAGAATTCGGACTCTCTGCATTGGTTTTTGCTTTAATGCATACAACATTTAGTTATTTTTTAATTTCGAAAATTGGTATTCTTGGTGCTTTATATGCATTGTTGTTTACTGATGTTATTCGTCTAATCTATACGTATTATTTGTCAAACAAACATAATCCAATGCCTTGGTGGGATGCAAGAAGTATATTCACAGGTAATAGCGCGATTAAGAATTGATCATTCATGAATAGAATTTGTTTCCATATTGGTTTTCCAAAAACAGGTAGTACCTCTTTGCAAGAAAGTATCTATTCTCATTTGAACGAATTGGACTTGTTGAACTATTTGGGAAAGAATGTAGGTACTGCAAACTCAATTGATAGTTTTGAAAGATCTATTAGAGAATTGTGGCTGAATAATAAACCTTTTCCAATTTCTAAAGATAATTTATTAGAAGCTAATTTGAATTTATTTTCAGATGAAGAAATTTTATCTCCGCCAGCGTATTTAAAACACAAATATGGTGAAAAGTCGGATTCCAGTAAGGCAGCTGAAAGATTAAAAGAATTTTGCGATTCGAATAATGTGCAAGGTAAAATTATCATCGTTTTGCGCAAACAAGAGTCGCTCATTTATTCTTGGTATGCTCAATATTATCGATATTTTCAAAATAGCACATCAGAAAATACCATCAATAAACATGTATTTCAACAGGATGGCACAATTAAAGATTGGTTGAAATACTACAAATTTGATGAAGTTGTAATGACTTATATTCGTTTGTTCGGAAGTGAAAATTGTAAGGTACTTCTTTTTGAATCTTTTGTGAATGAAAAAGAAAATTTTTATTCCGAATTATTTGACTTTTTGGAAATACCCATCGAAGATATAAATTCAATTGTTACAAAAACTGATCATTTGAATAAAAAAAACAAGAATAAATCGAATTACCAGGTTGAAATACGAGAGAATAATGGATTACTTCAAAAGATTTCAAGATTAGTTCCATTTGGGATTAAACAGACATTATTAAAACATCATTTCATTTCTTCTTCAAAAGAATTTATTTTAAATGCTATTTTGAAATTAAGAAAGAAAAAAATTGTAGAAATTGAGGGCTTTACAGAAAATCAAAAACTAGAAGTTTTTGATTTCTTCAAAGAGTCAAACTCAAATCTATACAAGTTAAATATTATTGATCAAACTAAATTAGAAAAATATAAATACATTTAATATGACTACAGTAAAATTTTTGGATTGTACACTTCGCGATGGTGGCTACTACAACAATTGGGATTTTGATTTCGATGAGTCTAAAAAATTGATTAAAGCTTTAAATGAGTCAAAAGTTGACATTATTGAAGTAGGTTACAAATCACCTGTTCAGGAAAACGAATATTTCGGATTATACAGATATTGCAATGAGAAATATTTAGATTTTTTAAGTAAATCTGATTATTCTCAGTATGCTTTTATGATTGACGTGAAGGAATTTCTAATTGGAGATGAACTAAATTTAGTTGAGTTAAACAAATGCATCAAACCCGCTGAGAATTCAGTTTTTTCTTGGGTACGTTTAGCAACTCATTACGCTACAATTGATACCATACCTGCTTTTGTTACCTATTTTGAACAGTTAGGTTATAAAGTAGGATTTAATTTAATGGGTGGATCACTTTTGTCAATGGACCAAATAAAATACGGAACTCAGATAGCTGCAAAATCGAATGTTGAAGTATTTTATTTAGCAGATTCTTTTGGATCTTTTTACCCTGAAGATGTGCGAAAGCTAATTCGATTTATTAAATCAGAATTTAATGGAAAAATCGGGATACACACACATGACAATCAAGGACTAGCTTATGCAAATACTTTAGTTGCTATTGAAGAAGGTGTTGACTTTGTAGACGGCACTGTGACTGGAATGGGAAGAGGAGCTGGCAATCTTTTAACAGAACAGTTTTTAATGGGTATGTCTGAAAAAGATCATAACTATTCGTACCAACCCCAGAATTTAACGCAAATAATTGCAGATTATGTTCAACCAATGAAAGACACGTATAAGTGGGGATTTAATTTGACCTACATGTATAGTGGTTTAAATAATATACATCCCACATATTGTCAGAAATTAGCTGAATCCAATCAATTCACTACAACAGAACAAGCATTAATACTTAGGGATATACCAAAAGAAAATCGTTCCAAATACAGCGCTCAAGTTTTATCGTCTTCAATTAAAAATTTAGTTAAAAGTGAACTAGTTGATGATGATCAAGCAAATTTGACACTGCTGGATTTGAATGATCTAAATAACGAAAATTGTCTTATTGTTGCAAGAGGAAAAAGCGCTGAAAGATACATTTCAATAATTGAAGAAATTGCAAAAACGGGTGTTGAACTTTTTGAATGTAATGATACAGGTTTATTAAATCAAATTCCCAATAGAACTGTATTTATTTTGAATCAAATGCGAATAGATCAGTTGAAAAAGAAACAAACTCCGCATAACGCTAATCGAACTGTAGTAGGATTTTCAGAAGTAAAAATTGAAAATTGCGAGAATTTGAATTATTATCCATTTAAAATCGGACAATTTTCTATCGATGAAAAAGAAATAGTGTTACCTGAATTTGATGCTGGACTTTATGCATTAGGAATAGCGATAAAAGCCGGTTTCCGTAATATATATCTTGCAGGATTTGATGGATATGATGACGCTGAAACGAATTCAATTAAAGAATCCATGTTTCAAAGCGTAAAGGCAACAATGGACAATAAAGTAAATATTCAATTTGTAACGCCTACGAAATATAAAACATTCGATCATTCTTCAATTTATTTAATTTAATCTCTATGCGTGATTTTTTAGGAGTTATACCTGCTCGATTTAAATCAAGTCGATTCCCTGGTAAACCTTTGGTAGATATTTTAGGATTGCCTATGATAATTAGAGTTGCTCAACAAACTGAAAAAGCGTTAGGTAAAGAGGGCTTTGTGGTTGCAACTGATGATATTCGCATTGCCGAGGTTGTAGAGAAATATGGATATCAATTTATAATGACCGGTGATGAGCATCCAACAGGAACCGATAGGATTTGGGAAGTAGCTCAAAAAATTGAATCCAAAATTTACATCAATATCCAAGGAGATGAACCCATAATTGATCCAGAAGATATTTTGAGAATTTTAAGAAAAAAAGAGGAGTTTCCCAATGCTATTGTTAATGGTTATGCACCTTTAAACGAGAATGAAGACCCACACTCCTTGAATATACCTAAAGTTGCAATTAGCAAATCGGGTAAATTAATGTATATGTCGAGATTGGCAATTCCAGGAATTAAATCATCCACGAACACACTTCCAAATTATTTGAAGCAGGTGAGTGTTTATGCATTCAATCGAATTGAATTAGAAGCCTTTGGAACACATCAAGGTAAGTCAGAATGTGAATCGTTTGAAGATATTGAAATAGTTCGTTTCTTAGAGTTAGATTTCCCCGTACAAATGGTTGAATTATCTGGAAATACCGTTGCTGTTGATGTTGAAGATGACGTGAAAATGGTGGAACAGTACTTAATGAAAAAGTCAAATGGTGTATAAAGTTATTATTTGGGATTTCGATGGCGTAATTGTGTTCTCTAATCAAATTCGTGAAAACGGATTTCGCGAAATATTTAAGAACTATACGAACGATCAAGTAGAGAGATTAATTGAATTTCATCGAGCAAATGGTGGGCTTTCTCGATATGTAAAAATTCGATTCTTTTACGAAAAGATCCTTGGTGAAAATATCACAGAATTGGAGGTTCAAAATTTAGCAGATCAATTTTCCAAACAGATGGAATTGTTCATGTATGATCCAAGTATTTTGAATTCAGATTGGTTAAATTTCATGAAAGAAAATCATGATAAGGTTGAACATTTTATTGCATCTGGATCGGATCAACGGGAATTGAGAGTTATTTGTGAAAAACTGGGAATAGCAAACTATTTCCAGAATATTTATGGTTCTCCAATCCCCAAGAATGAACTGGTTTCGAATATCATTCGAGAAAGAAGTAATGTTAGTTTAGATCAGTTTCTATTAATTGGAGATTCTACCAACGATTTGGAAGCGGCTAACGTTAATAATATTCATTTTATCGGCTATAATAGTGATGAACTCGCGGAAATTGAGGATTTAAACTTTGTAGAAAAATTAAGTGATATAATTTTATGAAAAATTATTTAGTTACTGGAGCTGCAGGTTTTATAGGTTCTAAAGTAGCACAAAATCTTCTAGATGCAGGTAACAAGGTATATGTTATTGATAATTTGTCTACAGGCTTTAAAGAAATAGTCCCGCATGGAGCTGAATTCATAGAAGGTGATTGCGCGGATCCTGCTATTATCAAGAGATTAGAAGGAATTCAATTTGAATGCATCTATCACATAGCCGGTCAAAGTTCGGGTGAAGTGTCGTTTGAAAATCCGGTTTACGATCTTCAAACAAATGCTCAATCTACCTTATTATTACTCGAATATTGTCGAAAATTTGGGGTTAAAAATTTCGTTTATGCATCCACAATGTCGGTTTATGGAAATCAAGAGGTTTTACCCGTGAGTGAAAAAGCGATACCCATACCGGAATCATTTTACGGTGTAGGTAAGTTAGCGAGTGAGCACTATTTACGTATTTTCTCTAAATTTGGAATTAATTGTACTGCTATTCGTTTATTTAATGTATATGGCCCTGGCCAGAATTTATCTAACATGAAACAAGGTATGGTTAGTATTTTCTTAGCACAAGCCATTCAAGATGGTAAGATAGTTGTTAAAGGAGATAAGAATCGATTTCGAGATTTCGTATACATTGACGATGTAGTCGATGCATTTATTAGAGCCGAAAAATTAGAAAATGGTTTCCATCTTTTTAATATTTGCAACGGTGGGAAATTACATGTATATGAAATAGTTGATTACATTATAGAATCATTGGGGAAGCCGGTTGAAGTTGAATATATTTCTGGAACACCCGGTGATCAGTTTGGGATTTTTGGTTCAAATGAAGAAGCTCTAAAGGAAATAAATTGGCAACCTAAAATTCACTTCAAAGTCGGTTTTACCCAAATGGTTAACTGGGCATTAAAACAATTGAGTAAAAATTAAATGAAAAAAATCTTATTTTTAGTTACAACAGAATATCATTATTTAGTTGCAAGTAGCCTAATATTTGAAACGTATAACCCTGAAAATGGTTTTGATGTTACAATAATTCAAGTAGGTAAATTTAATTCAGTTCGATTTAAGGATCTAAACTTGAATTTAGAAATGCTAAATGCGGAAATTATTGAGTTAGAAGAAGATATACTAAAACAACAGAATTTTAAAGAAATTCTAAACGATTTATTAAACCGAGATTTTCTTTACTTTATTTCATTCCTTGAACATATTGCTTACAATGTAATAATTTCTAAGCGTTTGAAGTCAAAATATAAAGATAAAATAACCATAGTACTAGCGCCAGATGGAATGAAGCCTTATTACTACTTCACCAAAAAGGCAATCCCAAGTAGAGCTCAAAATACGATTAGTATTTACAAATCTGTAATAAAACACCGAATTTACTTCCCATATTTATTCTTTACGAGTTGGAATTATGGTCATTTAGATGCAATAGATGAACTTTGGGATAGATTACCTAATAAAGTAGTAAATCAATATGGAAAAGTAGTAAAGAAAATAAATTTCCTCAGTGATAGTAATACTGTAAGTAAGGTTTCAAAATTTTTTAAATTTGATATCAACCAAGAATTAGAATTTAAAGATGATGTTATTTTTTATACGAATAATATATTATTCAAACAGAAATTATACGATTTAGAATTTAAATTGTTATCTGATTTGAAGCTAGAATTACCCGATAAAAAATTAATAATAAAATTTCATCCAATGACACCTCCGAATCAGTTGGAGAATTTTAAACATTTAGCCGACTTACTAATTGCTCCAAAATATCCCGCGGAATTATATATCGCAAATTTAGAGAATTCCATAGTTTTAGGTTGTTGGTCTACATCTTTATTGTTGTTTAATGAAACATGTAAGTATTTTTGGTTTAGAAAAGCATTTCAAGAGAACGGAATTATGATTGAAATTGATTTAACTAATCCTACAGATCATATTAAAGAAGTTTCAAGTGCATCTGAACTAGCTAAAGAGTTAATATCGTGAAAAAGTACATTTATAAATTTTACATTTCAATCCTAAAATTGCTAGGATTTAAAATAGTGCATTTTTTGCATATTCGAAAAAATGCAGGAACTTCTATTGCTAATTCATTGATCAAAAAAAATCAATTTAAACTTTTTAACAATGTGATTATTCAGAATAAAGTAGCATTTTTATTGCATAATCATGGATTTACTTTGGTTGATGTTAAAGATGATGAATTTTGCTTTTTTGTTTATAGAGAACCTGTTTCTAGGTACATTTCTGGATTTAATAGCCGATTAAGAAAAGGTGCACCAACGAATTACAATGAGTGGACCAAATTAGAAGAAAAGTATTTCTCTATTTATAACACAGCAGAAGAGTTAGCAGTTGATTTGGCCTCCAGTGATTCGCAGTCAAATGAGACTGCAAAATTGGCATTACAATCTATTGGCCATATAAATACTTTTCAACTTGATTGGGTTCGAGATTTGGATTACTTAAGGAAAAGAAGAAAGTCTGTATTATTCGTTGCAAGACAGAAATACCTGGATCAGGACCTTCGATTGGGATTTCAACAATTAGGGTTGAATTGGGAAAATGCAAATGATGATATTGAATCTCATGCAGCTCCATCAAATCAGAGTAAGAAGTTAAGCGAACAGTCTAAACAAACTATTACAGACTGGTATTCTAAAGATTATCAGTTGTTGCAAGTTCTTTTAGAGTTAAATTTGATTATTAAATAGACTAAGATTACTCTAGTATTTTGAATAGAGAGAATAAACTTCTAATGATAATAATGGTCGTAGCGTTTATCGCTTGGCCATTATTGGGTTTAATTTTGGCAATTGCCAACGTTCGACTAAATTATGCTCGTTGGATTTTAATAGCTTTCTGTGGATACTATGGATTAACCATGGTTTTTGAAAATGAAACCCTTGATTCTTATACGCATGCCGAGCGGTTTATTCAAGAGTCTGATATGTCATTTTCAGAATATCTCAATAGATTAGGTGAGATTTTTTCCCTTCAAAGTAAAGATTTGGATATATATGTGGTCACAAGTAGCTTTATTGTTTCTATTGTAAGCTCGAGGCCCGAATTTTACTATTTCTTACACGCAATTGTATTTGGATTCTTTTATATTTCTACCCTTTACACATTGTTAGATGAACGTAAGAATTATACTATAAAGAATGAATTATTTTTTATACTTTTTGTAATTGCATTGGCTGCTTTGGTTCCCATTTCGCAGGTGAATTCAATTCGACAATGGACCGCTGCTTGGATTTTTACATACGGAATAGTGAATTATATAAGGAATAAACCTAACTATCTTTTTGTTGCGGCATCTAGTGTTTTAGTGCATTTTATGTTCGCATTGCCTGTTTCCATACTGTTTCTATATTCCGCATTGGGGAGAAAGAATAACTTATATTGGATGATGTTAGCTGCTGCTTTTGTATTAAGCAATGCAGTGGGTTTGTTTTTAGATAGCTTTGGCAATCTAGAACAAGAGGGTGTAACGAATAAAATTAAAGGATATTCAAATGAGAATTGGCTAGAAGCTCGTGAAACTAGCAGAGAATCGGTACGATGGTTTGTGAAATATAAAGATGATTTAATCAACTATTCATTGAATTTATTAATAATTCGATTTATCACACTCAAGAAAAAATTGAATGTGGATGTCATTCAAGAGAAACTATATTCGTTGCTAATTCTATTTTCTTCGTTTACAGTATTAGTTTGGGATGTTGAAGCGTTGGGAAATAGGATGAGAATTTCATTCTGGTTACTTTGTTTTTATTTCTTTGCACGCTTATACCTGTTAAATAATTTTAAATTTAAGTATAATGCAGTGGCAGCATTGCCTCTCGGAGCAATGGTTTTATGGATGTTGGTAGATTTTAGAACGGCTTCTACTTGGACATCCGATATAACTTTTTTTGGAAACATATTTTATCTGATTCTTTTTCCAGATGAAAAAACAGCTTTATTTGATTTGATTTTTAAATAAATCAAAGATCCCCATTTTTTTAAGATTTTTTAAGATGAATATTTACAAACTTAGAATTTTTGTATTCAACCTATTTAAGAGTATAATAGGCAAAAAGGCATCCATGAAAATGCTTTTTAAACTGAAACAAGCTAAATTGGAAAAATCCGATATTATCTATATCCATATACCTAAAGCTGGAGGAACTTCAATTGCTCATACCTTGTATGGTGAACGTATTGGTCATTTTTCCATAGCTAATTTCATTGATTTTTGGGGATGGGAGAATGTTCAGAAAAGAACTGTTTTTGCAGTGGTTAGAAATCCATATGAACGGTTATATTCGGCATATAATTTTGTAAAATCCGGTGGCACTAAAGATGGATCGGTTTCGAATTTAAGTTTATATAAAGGATCCCAATTTAAAAATTTCAATACGTTTGTTCAAGAGTGGCTTGTAAAACAAGATCTTTTGAAACTCGATGTACTATTTAGACCTCAAACTTTTTTTACAGATTTACCTCCGAATAAAATGCTTAATATTCATTTTTTTAAACTTGAGGATTTAGGTAAAACCGAAGAATTTTTATCCCAATTATTAAGTAAAGAAGTGAAAATAGGAAAGAAAAATCAAAATTTAGAATCGAAAAAATCTAAACTATATTCAATTATAGACGAAAAAAGTATTCAAATAATAAATCAATTATATAATCAAGATTTCATTGAGTTTGATTACGAAAAATTAGAAATTCTATCGGCGAATAATTAGCAATGAAAAAGTCAATCTTATATGTAGCTACCAGTGATATTCACATAGCTACATTCCATCTACCATATATTAAATGGTTAAGTGAGCAGGGGTACGCAGTTGATTTAGCTGTAGAAATTAGAAATCCAGAAATTCAATTTGAAAACGTAAGAAAAGTATACAATATACAATTTCCAAGAGCCATATTTAATGCAAATTTATATTCATCATATAAAGAATTAAAATCAATTATTGATCTAGGTAATTATAAATTAGTTCACTGCCATACTCCTGTTCCTAGTTTATTAACTCGATTAGCATCTAGAGCTGCTAGAAAGTTGGGAACAACCGTTTTGTATACCGCTCACGGTTTTCATTTTTATAAAGGTGCACCATTCATGAGATGGGCAATTTATTATACCGCCGAAAAATGGTTGAGCAAATTTACAGATGGTATCATAACTATTAATGCTGAAGACTTTAATTATGTGAAAAGTTGGGGGGCATGTGATTCGTATTATATTAAAGGAATAGGTGTTGATTCTCAGCGTTTTATACAAGTTGATCAGATTGAAAAGAATAATTTAAGAGATGAATTAGGATATAATCAACATGATTTTATTCTACTCTATATTGCGGAATTTATTGATCGGAAGAATCATAAATTTATCATTGAGGCATTACCAAATTTAGTTAGAAAAATTCCCAATCTTAAATTATTATTAGCAGGAAAAGGCGTTTTGGTAGATCAAATTAAGAATCAAGTTACTGAGTTGAAATTGGATGAATTTGTAGACTTTTTGGGCTTCAGAAAAGATGTTCACCGATTCTCATTAATTAGTGACATAGGTGTTTCTGCTTCAAAACATGAAGGCTTGGGTTTAGGGTTGGCTGAACAAATGATGTGTGGCGTTCCTATAGTTGCAACTATGGATAGAGGTCATAAAGAAATGGTAATTTCTGGTGAAAATGGTTATCTATTTGAACAGGGAAATCATGATGAATTCGTGAAACATGTGTTAGAACTTTATCAAAATGCTGAAAAACGAAATACCTTTTCTATTAATGCTATTAAATCATCTCAGCAATTTGATATTAAGAATAGCTTAGCATCGATGGTAAATATATATAATAAATACCTTGATTAATTTGAATTATGTTTGAAAAGATAAAGAATCATTTAAAAAATATACCGGGTTGGAAAAGCAAAACGAGATATGTTGTTTTTTCAGTTGATGACTATGGAAACGTGGGAGTTTCAAATGTTAATGCATTAAAAGAACTTGAACAAAAAGGCATTCTAAAATCAGGTCGATTTAATCAATTCGACGCGTTGGATACCAACAATGATTTGAATGCACTATATGAAGTTTTATCCTCGGTAAAAGACTCCGTAGGAAATAGTGCTATTTTTACTACGTATGCCGTTCCTGAAAATATAAACTTCAAGAAAACGTTAGAAAACAATAAGTTAGTTACAGATAAACTTGATCAAACCTACGATTTTTATGAATCGATAAATGAAGGGGTTTTTAAAGGAGCCTTTGAATTGGTATTAGAAGGAATTGATAAAAAGTTAATGAAACCTCAATTTCATGGAAAAGAACATTTAAATAGTTTTATGTTTAACCAATTAATGAGTAATGGGAATAAACAACTGCAAATGAACTTACAACTCAATTCAATTTCGGATGTTGAACGACCCTCTAATTTTAAATACTCAAATTTAAAAGCGACCTATTCATTTGAAAGTGAATCTCATGTTGATTATCATATGCAAAATTTATCGGAAGGATTAATTTCCTTTAAGGATGTTTATGGATATGAATCATTAACTTTCGCGCCTCCAGCTTTTCAATTACATCCTAAATTATTTAAGTTTTTAGAGGAGAAGAATGTAATCGGAATTGATAAAGGCAGGTCTGAGATGAGACATTTAGGTGATGGTAAATTCATTAAAGAGAAAAACATACTCGGAGAGATAGTGGATTCAGGTCATTATTCAATTGTTCGAAATTGTATGTTTGAACCCAATAGCCGTAAATTGGACTGGGTGAAATTTACAATGGATCAAATTGAGGCTGCTTTTTTTTGGGGCAAACCGGCTATAATTAGTTCGCATAGAGTAAATTTTTGTGGGTTGTTAGATGAAAACAATCGTTCTCAAGGTCTCAAAGATTTAAAGAATTTATTAAAGGCCATCGTGAATAAGTGGCCCGATGTACAATTCATCACAGCCGATGAATTGGTGTTAAAAATGCAGAATAAAAATTGAGTATGAAAATAATTCAGAGAACCAAGTATTTAGTTTATTACTTAAGAGAATTAGACTGGAATCAATTCAATCGATTCATGAAATTTGCATGCAATCAAACGGGTAAATCCAAATTTGCTTTGTGGATTGATGCAATATTATCTGTTTATAAATACAATATAGGTCTTGCCGATTATTTTATTTTTAAGTTTTATGAGAAGTTGCATGCAGAAAGAGATACCTGGGTGGGTACTGGATTCAAGTACGAGTTTGATTTAATAATGAATCCAATTGAGAGTAGAAAAGTTCTTCAAGATAAAAAAGAATTCAACAAAGTATATGAATCATTTCTTTTACATCACGATTGCGATATCAAAATGGTATCACCTGAAAGTGAAGTTGTAAATTCAATTTTTGGTAGTGATTCTGGAAAAATTGTTCTAAAAAATTCATTGGGCCAATGCGGTAAGGAAGTGGAAATTCGAAATTCATCTGAAATTCCTGTAGAGCAATTACAAGAATATATGGCCGTAAATAACTTTGATATCCTCGAAACCTACATTGATCAACATGATGATTTAAAACGGCTTTCACCATCCGGATTGAATACCATTCGCGTGATTACCATGGTGAATAAAGATAAAAGTGTAGATATTTTAGGTGTGCGCTTGAGAATTAGTGTTAATAGTCCGGTGGATAATCTAGCTTCTGGTAATATTGCCTGTTTCGTTAATAAAGAAACAGGAATTGTAGAAGGGAATGGATTTTATAGTGATATTACTAAAGAGTCGGTATCTATTCACCCAATTACCAATGAAAAATTGTTGGGTTTTCAAATTCCGATGTTTGACATGGTTAAAAAGAAAGCTATCGAATTAGCATTATTCAAACCCGAAAATAGGTGTGTTGGCTGGGATATAGCAGTTACCAATTCGGGTGTAGACGTGTTAGAAGGAAATCATAACTGGTGCAAAATATTATGGCAAATTCCAGTTGATAAAGGTCTAAAATCGGAATTATTAAAATATCTGGGTTAATAATGAAAGCTTCACTTTCTACTCTTATTTGGGTTTTTGTGGTCTTTTTGGGGACGTCAACAACCAAAATAAATCAAGGTAAAGAGGGAGGAATTCAAGTTAAAAACAAATCGCATCAAGTAAATTCTAAAAAGTATATAATTGTTGTTCGGAAGAATTGTCCTAAGAGAACATTAGAAGCTGTAACAGATTTTCAAAATTATATCGTAAAAATTACAGGTGAATTTCCGCAAATAGTCAATGACAAACCGAGTGGTAAATTTAAGACCATTTTTTGGATTGGTTCGCATGAACAACTATCAAAAGTGTTTCCCAGAAAAAAGTTCAATTTAAGTCAAGAAGAAATACTTTTGATGTCAGATGGATTGAATGTTCTAATACTGGGTGAGGACAAAGATGAATTGGGTACAGGCTCAGCTACCATTAGAAATAGGCAGTTGGATGATTTACAATATTCCTATGGAACCATAAACGCCATATACACATTCTTATATGATAAATTGAAAGTCCGTTGGTTTTGGCCGGATGAATTGGGAGAAGATGTTATACGTATGGATGAATTGAATTTTAGTCCATTTGAGTATCGATTTGAACCCCCATTTAAAGCAAGGTCTGGATTATTTTATCTTTCCGGTTTAGGGCGTAACTATCCTGAGAGTAATTTAGATCAATGGTGCAAAAGGAGCCGTTTGTTTTATAGTTCTGAGTATTTTGATCCAGGACATGGTTTTTCACACTGGTGGGAAACCTATTCCGAAACGCGTCCGAATTTATTTGCTCTCACGGAAAAAGGGAATAGAAAGCCTATTGGAAGTGGTAATACCGCGAAATTGTGTATTTCAAATCCAGAAATACCGAGTTTGTGGATGAAGGACGTGCAAAGATTAACATTGACAAATCCGTTCGTAACCAACTTCAATGGGAACGAAAATGACGGCTTTATTTATGGATGGTGTCATTGTGATGACTGCCGTAAAATTGATGCCACACAACGAGATTTAGAACTAAAGAGACTATCTGATAGACATGTATACCTAGTAAATCAGTTTGCTCAGGAATTGCGAAAAAAATATCCTCAAAATAAGAATTTTCATGTTCTGTATTTTGATTACGGTTATGATCGCCCCTTGCCCAAAAAGTATATTTTAGACTCCTCAATTTGGACAGTTTCGGTTTCTAATTTTCATTTAAATCGCATGAATGATTTAAGTGTTAAACAACCATCTGTTGAAGAATATCTTGGTTGGTCAAAGATTT
Source organism: Chitinophaga pinensis (assembly GCA_945890895.1). Lineage (GTDB taxonomy): Bacteria > Bacteroidota > Bacteroidia > NS11-12g > UBA955 > VMCP01. The sequence continues at coordinate 39,608 of CAMDDG010000014.1, forward strand.
CAAGTGCCATATATTGGAGACCTAATTTAGGAAACCCAGTTGGATTGCAATGGGGCTTGCCAGATATTGCAATGTCTGAAGCATTTGAAGATTTTGCTTTTGTTGCTAAAAATAAGTGTAGAGGTGTCAGTTTTGATGGTTTTCCCAATCATTGGTCAACACAAGGTCCACATTATTATGTTGTTGCTCAATTAGCATGGAATCCGTATGCACAAAAGGATGAATTGTTAAATGATTATTACACTCGTTGTTATGGGCCAGCAAGCTCGGAAATGAGGGAATATTGGGAATTACTCGAATCTACAAGAGCTCTACACCTGAAAAAATATGGCCCTAAGGCAGGGAGATTCAGCATTGGCGAAACTTATACAACCGAAGTATTTCAACAGCTCTATATTTTACTAGATAAAGCAAAAAAACGCACCAAAGGCACGTCGTTACTGAAGTACAATAAGCGAATTAAATTTGTTGAATCAGGAATGCGATTCACCTATTTAATGGTAACTATCCGCAGAGAAATGGAAACTTACGAGAAAACTAAAAGTAGAGAAAGTTATCAAAAAATAAAATCTAATTGGGAAGAAATAATCAAATTGAAAAGACAAATGAATCCCCTTGCCATAAATTTTAACTTTGTAAAACCGTGGGTACCGGAAGCAAAAAGTGAGTATAAAAGAAGGATGAAAGGAATGGTTGCAGAATTACCGGTTTCTGTGAAAGAGCGAATCGAATTGGATATGGAAGCACCGAATGATCAAGAGTAGTAAAGTGTTACAATGACGCAAAAAACGATTTATATTGTAGGAGCTGGTAGTGTTGGAGGACATATTGCTAGCAACAAAGAATTATATAATTTACAAAGTTTTGAAATTGCATTTGTTGATGATGACCCCAAAAAATGGAATACAATTTTTTGTAATTATCCCGTAATCGGCCCGATAAACAAATTACTTGAAGTAGAAATTTCAACATCCGTTATAATAGGAATAGCTTTTCCACGGATTAAATTTGAAATCATTCAAAGTTTAAGACAGAATTCTAACCTAATTTTTCCTTCGTTGGTGTCTAACAGAAGTTGGATATCTAGTGAGGTTCGAATAGGTGAAGGAGTTATCATCTACCCAGGTGTGTCTATTAATTATGGTTCAAGAATAAAGGATTTTGTAGTAATAAATATGAATTGTTCTTTAGGACATCATGTTGAAATAGGTGAATATGGTAGTTTATCACCTGGTGTAAATTTAGGCGGGCATACTGTTGTTGGAGATTTAACTCTACTGGGGATTGGATGTTGTACACTTCAGGGAATCATTATCGGACGGGAGTCCATTATTGGCGGGCAATGCATGGTCACTAAGAATGTAGATGATAATTTAACGATGGTTGGTGTTCCGGCAAGGGTGATTTAGGAAGTTTAACAAGTATAAAATTATTTCATTAATAAAAAAAGCGCCTTATGGCGCTTTTTTTATTAATCATTTTACCAAACTATAAACCCATTTAATTGAGAATAATTAATTTTTTACTATTTGACTGGTGATTAATGGAAATGTAATACACTCCAGATTTCATTTGATTGATTTCTGAATTTATTTCATTGTTGATATTCACCTTATCCAACAATAATCTTCCATCCGAACTATATAACTGAATGGATTGAATTATCTTGCTGCTTTTGATATAAACAGTACTACCAGACTGAATAGGATTAGGATGTATCGAGAATGCATCTAAATTGAAAACATCAATTCCATTGATTTTGTCAAAAACCAAGACAATTTGTTGTGTGTCTGATGTACAAAATTCATTTTCACTAACAAATGTAAAATTCATGGTTTTTAAACTGTCAGAAATATAGGTGAAACGAGAACTCGAAGGAATCGAAGTTTTAATGCCGTTTATATAAACCCAGCTGTTGAAGTTATGGCTTGGCATTTCGAAAACAACTGTGTCACCCACAAATTTTGTATATCCAGTGTATGTAAAATTGGGTTTGTTGGGAATTTCTAAAACGGTGGTTGTAGTATCTGTTAAACTATGATCACAACCTTCAATATCGGTACCTTTGAAATTAATTTTATAGTTATTTGGTATCAATAGATTGAAGTAAAGGGTATCGAGATTATTAATTACTTGTGTGTTATTAATTGTCCACGAATTAGCACCTATTAATTTATTAGAAGTTGTTACGAATTCGTTTGATCCGAAACAAAGTGAATCTGCTGACTTAACAAAAAATAAATTTGATTTGGTTTTGATTACATTATTGGTATCTAGTAAATCATGATTACATCCAAATTTGTCTTTGCAAGTTAATTGTATGGTGTAATTTCCAGTTGCGTATCCTTTTAAATTAATGCTATCAAGATTAGCGAATGGAGTATTGTTAATTAACCAAAGGTTTGAATCTTGTAAAGCTATATTCGTTTTGATAATAAAATCATCCCCAAAACATGCTGTATCTTTACTACTAATAAGGCTCAAATTAGATTTTTCAATAATATGAATCGTACGATTTTCAACTGATTGTTTACAGTAAAATTCATCGGTAGCGAACACGGAAACCAAATGCTTACCTATGTTTAAATTATCCAAAATAATTGAATCAGAGGCATTGGAAAATAATTGTTGATCAACATACCAAGTGGTAGAATCTAATAACTTAACATTCGGCTTAATATTGATTTTTTGACCTTGACAAGCACTGTCGGTATTAAAAGTTAGTTGTAATTTATCCACTGAAATCAAATGAATCGAATCTTCGGTGTAACAACCTTTTTCGTTCCATTGTACTAATTTTAAGTGATTATCAGAACTGAATTGGTTGAGATTTATTTTAAAGGATTTTGAGTTCGTATCTGAAACAAGAGTATCATTAAAGCTCCATATGGATTTAATATTTTTGTTAAAATCATTACTATCGTAAAACACGTAATCTTGGGCTGTACAGTATTTCGAATTAATATTTCCTGAAATTGCTATTGGTAACAAGGTGTCAACAACAATTGAAAATTTCTTTGAAGCAGACCAATTCTTCCATTTCTTAGGCCCAGCGGAGAATTGTACCTTGAATTGAATATCGTAGATTTGGGTATCCAATGGAGACATAAATGACAAATTCTTTGATGAAGTATCTGCTTGTGTAACGAGTTCCCAATTAGATTTGCTTTTATTAAATCGCTGAATTCTAATTGAATCAGTAGTATAATCCGCAGAGAATTTTACCGTACTTAATGCTTTACAGTTTGTTTCAATCGATATAACAAACGTACTATCCATATTTACAGTTGTGTCGTATGCATTACTGCAATCAAAAGGTTTAACAAAATAATCAGCAAATCCTCTGGTACAATTGAAACTATCAGTGCTGCTGTTATTGTTTTGTGATGCGTTAAATAGCGGGAAGTAAGTTTCACTGTAATTAGGAAGTGTAAGAGTAGTATTGGGTTCTAGAATTTGAAACAATTCAAAAGGTTGATTCGTTAAGTCCGTTAACGTTTCTTCGGTTGTAATATTGGCTAAGTTAAACAGAAAAACATCGTTCTGATAGTCACTTATTTTTTTCTTGCTTTTGGGATTTTGGCCTTTGGAATTATCAAAAACTTGTTCACTGATTATTGCATAACTTGTGGAACTTGGTTTAGAAAGAGAATCATTGTAACTAATATTAACTAAGCTAATTTTGTGGGGATTAGAAAAGTATTTTCCAGTAGAATTGGTAATACCACACTTCGTTACAGTTGCTACATCATCTAAATCTATTTCGATTATTGCTCCTAAAACGTCTGTAATTTTCCCATTTGCAGAATAAGAAGATAGATAAGACATCAAATTAGGTTGTTTTGCAATAGAATATTTACTTGTGAAAGCAGAAACGTCTGCGATTCCACCTGGAGATAAGAGAATTAAGCTGTTTGTTGTAGAATTAAAAGCAAAATCTGTGATATTTAGGAAATAACTGAATTCTAGTGAAGTGTCGGTTGCAATGTGTTTAAAAACATTAGTTAAAGCCGATTTGTTTAGCGGCATTACAGTACCTTTTACAATTTTATTTACCAAAGTCCAATGTACACCATTTTTATTTTCAGATTCAGAATACACATAAAATTCTTGAACGCTATTCACCAATTGTGTTTTAATTAAAACATTTAGTTCGTTTTCGCCTAGTACTTGATACGTCGTATTTATAGTAGCATTTGTACCTGAACTTGTTTGTCGGATTGAGTTAACATAAATAGCCTTTCTCGGTGCACGCCCCATATCAAACCGACGTTTTTGAAAACCATTGTTTAAACGATCTATTTCAATAATCCAGCCCGTATATTCAGCTGAATTTAATGATTTCAATGTATCTACATACTTTACTTTATCACCTGGGTAAGTTTGAAATCCACCCATCGTGCTAGTAGATTTGAACGTGTCATTTTTCGATTTTGAAACTTGAATGTTATCTTCATAAAAATTTTCCGATGTAAAAATATTTCCTCTGTTATTTGAAGTTTGAAAATTGGTAACACCCAAAACTATGGTGCCTAAAGCAATGGGTTTGGGTTTTAAATCAGAAGCATAAGTAATATTGCTAAATGCAGTAGAAGTGGCATTTTCGTTTATATTAAACTTAACATCCGTTCTAGAAATTCGAGAAATGAACTTCCCTGAACTATCGATGTTATGGGTATTGAAAATTTGAGCTGTATTAAATGTTTTTAAGTTAGAAACACCAGAATAGTACACGAAGTTACTGCTTCTATTCATAGCCATCCCTTGAATACGGCCCATAGGAGAGGTGCTGGATACGAAAGTATTAGGTGCACCCCAAATACTATTTTTCTTTAAAGAGTATTTGGCAATTTTCTCTTTACCGTTGTAAGTAGTGTCGATTTCACAAAAATATTTTTGGAAGGCTTTTTGGGAATATAGGTCACCGGAATAAATTGAAAATATTAGGCACAAGTATGGAATAAAAATTGATTTTTTCATTTCGTAATGCTTTATTTATGGTTAATAATTATAGGTTTAAAATGTGGTGATGAAAGAAACGGAAAGAACCGCTGGATCTCTTCTGTGTGAAAATATGGAATCTCCATTTGTATCGGAAATATACCCATCGTAATAGTCTAACTTATTGTTGTTGTTTAAATCGCTGTATAATAAGTCAGATGCATTTAATAAATTATCAATTTTCAAACGTAACGATGATTTTTTAGTCAAGTTGTAGCTACTGGTTAAGTTTAATAATGCACCAGTTCTTTGTACGAGAGAAAAGAATAAAACTTCGTCACCTGTAAATACCACACGATCCCCTTGATAGAAACCTGACAGAGTGACGTGTCCTTTATTATTTTTGAAGTACGCGGAAATTTGCAAATTAAAGAGATAAGGGGATTGTCCTACCATTGGTTTTTTAAGTTTCACTATCGAATCTCTTTCTTGATTATTCAGTAAATCCTCGTAAAGAGCAGATTGATTTAAGCTAATGTTACCAATAAATTGTATAGAATTTACAATGGATTGTTTACTGAATTTAAAACTCTTACTAAACTCGATTTCCGTTCCATAAACTATGGCATGGTGCATGTTTACAAAACGAAAGGCGTTGGGTCCGGATGATTTTGCAATAACCGGGTTATTGATTTTTTTGTGGAATGCCCCAACGTGAAAATAACCCGATTTTGAATAGCGCTCAAAACGAATTTCAGAGTTCAAGATCATGGAAATGGGTTCTAATTCTCCATTTCCGTAAGCAGTTAACCAATTACGAATATCCAAATACTCCAAAGGGGAATATTCGCGTAATTCAGGACGATTTGAAGAATATCCAACCGCTCCTCTCACTAAATACATCTTTGAAATATTATACGTAGCATTTAAACTCGGAAATAATTTCATGGATTCACGAGTTATATTTTTAGTTTGAAAAATGGATTCAAAGCCGTCTGAGTATAATTTAAATGTACTTTTTTCACCGCGTACACCGAAATTTATGTTCATTTTACGCGTTTGATAATTTGCCATTACATAGGCAGCGGTAGTTGAATAAGAAGCCGTGTAGGAGTTGAACGGCCAAGTGTATTCAGTTAAGAATCTTCCAGAAAAAGTATCCGTGTTGTCTGTAAGTGTTCCGTTAACCATTCCCAATGAACGCAAATCAAAAGCTCTGGAAGTAATATCATATCTAAAACCGGTTGATAAATTTAATGTTTTGCTTACACTATATTTAAAATCAGTCTTTATCTGCTTCATGTTTTCAGGTAGATTGTAAAACCATCTTCCGAATCGAAGTTGGTCCATGGTTGCAACAATATCTTCTTTGAAATTGAATGTTGTGGTGGTACCTGTTGGATTGTCATCACGAGTTTGAAGAGCAGATTTTCTATCTTGATCAATGAAGTAAGATAAATTGTAGTTTATACCGGCTGACCAATCTAATCTTTCGTTATTCGTAGGGATTTTAACATTTAAACTGGTAATTAGAAATCTGCGGAACGTATTGTTGCTGGTAGTTTGCTTAAACGAAATGTGCTCATATACCCCGTTTTCACCATAAGCACCAGGAAGTGCCTTTCCTTGTCGATATAGCACACCATATTCTGCATTGTTTACAAAAAGTGTTTTTAAGTCTACTCTCAATCCTTGCGTGTTGCCATAGGTGAAATTGTTTAAGATGCTGGTTCGGTTTGTTTGAATGTATGTTTGATCCGAAAAATTTAAAATTCGTGCAACAAATGGATTGGTCATGATGGAAGATCGACGCCAAACACGGCTTTCATAATTATCTTCAAAAGTGAATAAATGACTGGAACCAAAGAATGCTTTATTCTTATTTAATGCCACTCTATTCGTTCTAGAAAGTTGTATTTTCCAATTGGGTATATATAGATTCTTGGAATTCGGGTAAAAATTATTGTTTAATTGATTCGAAATAGAAATTCTATCTTTAACTGAAAAGGATGATCGATCGATGTGGTCTTCTTTAATTAATTCGGGTAAATCATTTGCATTCAAGTTGAATCCTAACATTTTACCGTCTTTTTGATCTTGGGATAGAAATTCGCTCCCAAGCGTTTGGAAATCTCCACCCAGTGTGAATTGTGCTCGCCACTCATTTTTATCTGGTAAAGAAAGAGTTTCAATATTCACGATTCCCCCGGAAAAATCAGATGGATTATCTGCCGCTGGAGATTTAAAAACTTTAATATTGTCAAGAACATTTGCAGGAAGAACGTCCAGTGAAAAAAGACGAACGTCTGGATCAAAACTAGGTGCTTTGAACCCATCGAGCAAAACAACATTATAACGCGGAGAAACACCTCTAATTACAAGTTTCCCATCATCCATTACAGTTACCCCAGTGATTTTACGAACCACTTCATTAGCAGAAGAAACTTGAAGAGATGAAATTCGTTCAGAGCTTATTCCATTCATCACCAATCCTGCCGATTTTATTTCAGAAGTTAAAGATCCTTCACTACGTGAATTACGGAAAACTTTTATATTCACGGTTTCGGAACGCACTGTGTCCGATTGTGCATAGATATTAGATGATAGTAATAAAAGTATGCTACCAAAAAGTGTTTTATTGAAATACATAATTAATTGATGAAAAATTAAAACGGCATGTAGTGATATCTGAATTGCAGACTATCAACTTTAATTAATGTGGTCATTGTAGTGGAATCTGTAAATTGCCAATTTTGACCTGCGGCTGTTATTTTATCTTTAAAATAGTATTCGCTCACATTAATTTTTGCGGAATTGGCAACATGGAATTTCCCAGATTTATTGTACTGACAATTTCTCTCAATATCCCAATACAATTCATTATTCAGACATTTCGTAGGAACTGTAGAAAATACATAGTCTTTAAAAAAACGTACATCTGGGATAAAGTCTACCAATGGAGTAGGATTGTATTCACTTCCTCCTTTCAGGTCTACATTCCATAATTCACGATCTAATTGAACCCATTTATTTTTAGTGAAAATTTTAAAATATGAGTTCATAACCGCACTTTGAGAATTAGAAATGGTAATTGTTAAGTTGGGCTGTGAAACGGAAGTTGTGTGGAATTCAAAATGAGAGTTGTTAAATAGAGCCGAGTAAAAAGCGCGATTATTAACGTATTGAAACTTACTGGAATCAAGTACAATGTCGTTGGCATTATAAATTGCAATTTCTGATTCCGCGTAAATATTTACTATATCGTTTTTGTTGTAATCCATTGAATTTGATTTGTTTCTAAATTTTATTACAAAGGATTGTATACGAGTTTCATTTTCTTCGAAATTGACTCTAATAGATGTTTGTGTATCTAAAGGCGAAAGCGCAATAAAGTTGGAAACCACTTTGGCTCTTACAGGTTTGTTGTTTAGCAAGAATACCGTATTGTAATTGGTATCAACTATGCTAGCCCAGGATATAAAAGTTAATGGTGGAGAAATTTGATAAATGGGTTCTTCCTTGCATCCAGTTCCTATAATTAAGAACAATGAAGCAACTACTGAAGCTAAGAATAGACTTACTCGTTTCATTGGATTATAAGTTTTTCTGACCAACCTTTCGACCCTTTGATAAAGTAAATCCCTGAATTCAAATTAGAAACGTTTATTTCATTAACATTTGAAAGGGATCTTACTAATGCTCCATTCATAGTGTAAAGCTGAATATCGTCTGTTAAGCTAATTTTTACGATATTATCGCTATTAACGGCTGGATTTGGATATAAAAATGCAAACACACGATTTTTATTAAATTTCGGTGTAGAAACCGTAGAATCACAAACTTCAGGATTAATATAATAATCGGCGAACCCTCTTATCATTGATAAACTATCAGTTAATGTGTTATTATTCTGAGAAATAAAGAAGGATGGTAAATAAGTTTCAGGGTAGTAAACCAATTTGTTTGCTACATTGGGTTGTGATGTTAAATATAAGTGAAACGGTTTATTGGCGAAATTAACACGAGCATCTTCTTGAAGTAAACTTTTAAGATCGAATAAATAGGTTTCGTTTTGAAATTGATCTACGGATTTCTTGTGAGCAGGATTTTGCCCTTGTGTGTTATCAAATGTCTTTTCTGAAATGAGAGCATAACTTGTATTTACAGGCTGAGAAAACGTATCGATGTAATTTAAGTTTACAAAGCTGATGCTGTATGGATTCGAAAAGAAACGACCCTTAGAACTCGTAATGCCGCACTTCGTAAATGTGGCTTGGTCTTGAATGTCAATTTCAAGAACATGTCCCATCTTATCTTCTAAAATAGTTCCACTAATAGCAGACGATAAATAGGTCATGAAAACTTTCTCTATAGAGGTGTTGTATTTGGTATTGAACGCATTTAAATCCATTTTTCCTCCTGGGGAAACCATAACAATGCTGTTATTCACATCGTTCACTTTAATGTCCGTAACATTAAAGAAATAACTAAATTCTAAGTTGGGATTGGTTACAATTGAATCGTATAGATTAACCAGAACATTTCTGGATAGCGGTTGAATCTTGCCGGAGTTGGTTTTGTTAAGCAAAGTCCAATGACTTCCTAAAGAATTCTCTTCTTCTGAATAAAGATAAAATTCTTGTACTGAATTGGCAATTTGAGTTTTAACAAGAATATTTAAACTGTTTTCTTCGCCTAAAATTTGATAGGATTGGTTTAAATAAGCGTTGGTACCAGCAGTTGAATTACGAATGGAGTAAAATAAAGCGCAATTTCTTGGAGAGCGACCCATATCGAATCGACGAGACTGGAATTTATTGTCTAAGCGGTCCATTTCAATTATCCAACCCGTGTATTCAGCACTATTCAATTGGTTAATTATGTCTTTGTAATTCGTGTTGTCAGAAGGGTATGTATAGGAAGCAGTGCTTAATAAATCTCTGTTCGAAAAAGTTTCATTTTTTGTTTTGTCTAATTCATTATTGTTTGGGAAATATTTCTCAATTGCAAAGAAATTACCTCTATTGTTGGAGGTTTGGAAGTTGGTGAATCCCAAGTAAACATTACCTAATTCAATAGGTTTTGGTACCAATGTAGGATGAAAATCTATGAAACTTTGGGTGGTTGTACTAGCATTTTCATTGATGTTGAAAACCACATCAGATTTGCTTAGTTTGCTCATAATTTTACCAGAGCTGTCTATTTTATGAGTAATTACGATTTGCGCATTAGAAAATGTACGCAAATTGGAATTGCCAGTAAAATTCTTAAAATTTCCACTTCGATTTAAAGCAAAACCAGTTAATCGTTGGCTGGAATTAGAAATATTAAATGCAGAACTTTTGGAATGAACGACGGTATTTTTAAATAATGAACTGGATAAAGTTTCTTTATTACTGAATTGAGTATCTCGTTCACAGAAGTACTTGTCAAAAATGGTTTGTGCTTTAACTAGGGATACGGAGGAAGAAACAAATAATACAAGAATATTGCTAATCGTACGGGTATATTTCATAGCACAAAATTAAATAACAAAGGTCACTCCAATGGAGTGACCTTTGTTATTTAATTATTAAAGTAAGTTATTAAATTATTACTGAAAATTTCAGAAATTATTTAACAAATACTTTGATTGAATCTTGAGCGTTGTTGCTAGATACAACTACAGTGTATAAACCTACAGCCATACCATCAACTTTAACTGAATCACCAGAAACAGTCATAGTTTTAACCAATTTACCACTCATATCAAATACTTTAACATCGCTGATTTGGTTTTTAACAACACCTTCGATGCTAACGTTAATCATACCTTCAGAAGGATTGATTGCGTTTAATTCGATACCAGAAGTTGCAAAATCAACATTGCTGTTTGAATTGTTGTTGTTAGAACCACCGAAAGGAGTAGCAACTGAACAATAATCTTGTGAAGGATCTAATTCCATACCGTTGATTTCAGCAGAAAGGATACCACGGAAAGAGAAATCTTTAATTAAACCAGTTACACGAGCATCTAAAGTATCGTTAGAACCGAAACCTGAACCTTGGCTGATCAAAGCGTTAGCATAGAAACCGTAGTCAGAAGCAAATGTAGCGTATTTCTTAACTGTACTGATAGTTGGGTAAACACCTTGACCTACAGTAACGTTGTAACCAATGTTTTTGATGTTATCAGAAGCACCTTTGAAGTTAGATGTTTGGTAGTAACGAATCCAGTTGTCTTTGTTATCTTTAGGGAATGTGTTAGCTGAGTTAAAGTAAGTAACGCTGCTACCTACAGTCATATCGTTTACGCAATAGTTCCAAGCATTGAATGCAAACTGAGGACCCCAAGCTGAATCTAAATTATTAGCAGTGTTTTGATCATCAATATGGAACGCTTGATCGTATCCGTGTACAATTGAATTGAAAATACGAGCAGAAGCGTTTTTATCGATTGAGAAACCAGTCATAGATCTTTCGTTAGAAGAAGCACCTTTAAATACATAAGATTTACCTACGATAGCACGAGCACCAAATGCTGATACGTTAGTGATAACAGGCATTGTTTTACGAGGGTGGTTGTTATTCTTGTTAGAGATTTCAGCCAAACGTGAACGAGATACGTCACGAGAAGCAGTATCTAAACGGTAAACCAAAACGTTTTGGATTGTTCCTTGGTAACCACCGTCAAAATCTAAATCGTCATCCAAAGTATTTAAAATGAACATGTTTTTAACGTTAACTGCACCACCGAAAATTTCGATAGCATCGTCGTTTGCGTAAGCAACTTGTAAATTTTTCATTACAGTATTGTAACCAACACCGTACAAAGAGAATGAATTCAATTCATTACCAGAACCAGATGCACCTACGTTCAAACCAGCGTAGTTAACCTGTACATAAGTATATGCACCTGAATTATCCGCTTCTTGATTACCACCCACTAAGTAAGGTCTTTTTTGATCCAAACCTTCGATGTATGACATACTGCCACTTCTACCAGCCCAAGCGCCATTGGTTACGTCACCAGCGATAGGAGCTCTACCAGTAATAACAACACCTCCCCAATCTCCACGATTACGTGTAGATTCAGCTGATGTGAAAATTACAGGTGAGTTAGAAGTACCTGATGCATAAACACGAGATTTTGGCAATTGTACAAATGCTGAAAACGTTGTGTGAGAACCATAAATGATAGTACCAGCTGGGATGTTCATAGTAACACCAGAATCGATGTGAACAGTACCTGGCAAATAGTAACATGGCTTAGTTAAGGTAATTGTAGTACCTGATACAGTCCAAGGACCAGACGTAGTTAATTTACCACGAGTGTGACGACCAGCGTACTGAGTAGTTCTGTAACCATTCAAGTGACCACCGTGACGAACAGTGTTTTGAGAGTTAGCATCACGACCTACGTGGAAAGTAGTGTCTAATACCGTACAACCACAACTAACATACGTGTTTTTGATGTTACTCAAATCCACTTCTTGACCAATGCGAGCTAACGCAAAGGTGTCTGCATTTTGAGCTGATGCAATACCAGCAAATGCAAATGAAACTAACGAGAAAAATAATTTTTTCATGATGTCACAAAACTAGACCTGCTTCATTTCGCAACAGTTAATGGAATATGAAGAAAAAATGAATTATTGGATTTAGGTAAAATTTGAAAATTGAAATGATGAATTTCTATTTTAAGCGATTGTAAATTAGTGAATTGCGTTTTGCATATTAATAAAAAGTTAAAATAAAAATAAAAAAATA
>CAMDDG010000015.1 GCA_945890895.1 Chitinophaga pinensis
CCAGCAGGAAATGCTTGGGTAGGTGTTCAAGCAACGGCTTACGATCCCATTGCACAAAAACCATGTTCGAGTAAGGTGTATAAACTCAATATAGTGTTGCACCCAATTCCATCGGGCAATTTATTCCCACAAAAACCATTGCCAGAACAATGTGAGTCAGCAGGACAATGGTTCGATGCGGTAACGTGGACATTGGCGGTAAAAGATTCCGTTGAAATTCAAATTAACGGAGCAAATTATAGAATTATCAAACAACCCGTATCTGCATCCCAAGAAACCAAAACCTTGCAAATTTCATTGAACACTCCCGGAACATTTAACGTTCGTGGTAGGGTGATTTCTGAATTTGGATGCGAAGGACCTTATGATAATACTTCTCTAACCATTAATCCGAAACCTAAAAACACACAGTTAGCCGGTGATTCTGTAATTTGCTCACCTGTTGAGCAAAATAGCACCTATAACGTATCTGGGGTGGTTGGTAGTTCTTACAATTGGAATGTTTATGGAGGAATATTTACGGTTCCACCAGCAAATGGTAATTCTGCACAGGTTGAATGGGATACTTTAGCACCCATTCGCCGATTAAGAGTGTATGAAGTTTCCGACAAATTGTGTCCAGGCGATTCCTTGGTTTGGAACGTGTTTTTCGACAAACCCTTACTAACCAGCAAATGGGTTACAGTAACTCCTCCGCCTTTGTTGGATGGACAAATCTTGGTTCATTATCAATTATTAAATGCTCCTAGAAACAATCAACCCGTTCAAATTCAACGGAAACCATTTGGATTCGCTGATTTTTGGAATGTAGGGTCGGGTAGCGCGATGGATTCTGTATTTACGGATTTTTCAGCCAAACCCGATCAAATGGCTTACGATTACCGCGCCTATGTTTTGAACCTTTGCGGTGATACCATTTACAGCAATATCAACACCAGTGTTTGGTTAACCGGTTCTAAAGTGGGTCCTTTGAAAATGGCCTTTACGTTTACTCCTTATTTGGGATGGACGAACGGGGTGGAGCGTTATGAATTGTATCGCGAGTTGGCCAATGGTGGCGGATATGTGTTGTATCAAACCTACAACAATCCAATTACCGATAGTTTTGAAAACGGCGCAGATGGATATACACAACGTTTCAGAATAAAAGCGTATGAGCGCAACGGATATCGAACTTCTTGGAGTAATGATATTGAACTAAATTACGATCCCATCATGTTTGTGCCCAATGCATTTACCCCGGATGGTAAAGGATTGAATGAAGTGTTCAAACCTTCCATTTCGGGTATGAAAGAATATAAAATGGTTATTTATAATCGTTGGGGACAAAAACTATTTGAAACCACCGATGCAAATCAAGGGTGGGATGGAACCGTTTCTGGTGATCCTGCCCACGACGGAGTTTACGTTTATACCATAGAATTTTCGGATTTCCGCGATAAAATCTATCAGTTCAGCGGAACAATTCATTTGCTGCGTTAATTTTTTATATATTTGAATTTATAAGCATTCTATTAAGATATGTCTAGTCCATTATTTTCAGAAAAAGCCTTTAGTTCAGTGCGCTCGGGCACATACGAAGGCGCTATGACGGTACGCGGTACCATCGACAAAACCATTTTATTATTTTTCACTCTTTTGGTTCCCGCAATTTGGATTTGGTCCAAAATGGGAGGAGATCCAGAATATGCTATGAATAATGGCATCCAAGGTTATTTAATTGGAGGACTAATTGTTGGATTAGTCTCCATGTTAATCATGATGTTCAAAAAATCATGGAGTCCTTATTTAGCACCAGTTTATGCAGCTGCTGAAGGAGTTGTATTGGGAGCATTATCTATGTTCTTTGAATACATGTATCCAGGCATCGTAATGCAAGCGGTAGGAATTACCTTAGGTATTTTTGCTTTGATGTTAGCCGCGTATAAATTCAGAATTTTAAGAGCTACTCCTATGTTCACCAAGATTTTATACTTTGCAATTGCTGGAGTAGGTTTGTTTTACTTGGTGATGATGGTAATGAATTTATTCGGTGCACACGGTTTATCTAGCTTTTATGCAGGAAGCAGTCCATTATCTATTGGAATAAGTGCAGTAATTGCAGGTATTGCTGCTTTTAGTTTAATCATGGATTTTACGTTCATTGAGGAAGCAAGCAACGCTGGAGCTCCTAAATATATGGAGTGGTATGCAGGTGTTGGTCTTTTGGCGACTTTGATTTGGTTGTACATTGAGATTTTGAGATTATTATCAAAATTGAATAGAGATTAAATTTCGGTTTTGGTTGAGCCAATGGTATTGAAAAATCAAGAGTACAACAACTCGCACTGAAACGAGATACCACCGAAACTTGTAAGAATAAAAAATCCTCAGTTGAAAACCGAGGATTTTTTATTCTTATTTTTTATAGCAGAATTAAATAATTCTAATTTTAGAATGATTAATTGTATTTAACTGAAATAAATTGCAAATTTGTGACATTTGTAATTTGTTTTTAATGTAATTTTCATTTAGTTATTATTATTATTTAAGACACTTTCTCCAAGAAATAAACTAATATGAAAAATATTCCTACTAATGTTGGACAAATAATCAGATTATTTACTTGTCTATTTTATTTATTGATTCAGAATGTATTAAATGCGCAATTTATTCCAAATCCAAATTTTCGGCAACAACTTAAATCTGGTACCTACAATAAAAACTTAATTGTTCCAAAAGGTGTTTTGGTCGTTTGTAAAAATGCAGTAGTAAAGTTCTCATCAGGATACGGGATTATTGTTGAAGTTGGAGGCACTTTATATATAGAAAACAGCACGATTACTCATGCAAATGATGATTATACGAATCCGGCCAAAATCAATAAATGCGGTGATTATTGGAATGGTATTTTTGTTAAGGGCAACCCCAATGAAAGTCAAGAAATAACGTATAAAAAAACATGTAACTTACTGGAGGGATGTGTTAACCTGATTAATAATGGAACAGATGAAATCATGGGTATGAATGATTGTTGGAACGCCAACGCAACTTCACATATTCAAGGTTTGGTATATGCAAAAAATGTAAATATTAGACAGGCAAAAATTGGAATCAATATGGGTGATTTGGCTCGTCAATCTTTTACTCCAAGTGGACCACAAGGTGGAGGATTACTGATTGCAAAAAATTGTAGGTTTACAAATTTTGAGAATGCAGCAATTTCTTACGCTCCCTATACTAAGTTCTTAAATATGAGTCAAATAATTAATGATACATTTGAATGTGCTTCCAAAGTTCGTAATGCAACTGGATTTACGCTAATTGAAATGTGTGGAATAATTGCTGGATTTAACACTTTTAACTTCCCTATTTCCCAAAATTATTTTTTTAGAGCAACAAATTCTATCTCCAGATATTTGTACGGAATTCGTTTTGAGGATTGTTTTGCTAACGTAAGTAATAATAAATTTCAAAATTTATCGGTAGGTACCTTTATTTGGTCTTCTTCGGTGCCACTCAAAAAAGCAATTCAGGTACAAAATAATATTGCAGTAGATTGTAATACAAATGTGGTTTTATGGGATGCTGATTTGTCAAGTATTTATAATAATAATATAACTGTTAAGGAAGTTTCAAATACGAACAGTCAATTTCATGCTATGCGTTTGTTTAATTCGAAATACGCATCCATTCGAAAAAATCAAATTAGACCTTCAAATAGTGCAACCAATTTGAATTGTGTAGGAATAAACCTGGGATCCTCGTTCAATTTGAATTATAGAAAAAACTCAGTAATCATGGAATGTTTAGATAATTCCATTTTTGGACTACCCAATGGTATTTCACAAGACGAAGATTTTAGAGGGAATATAATTAATTGTAATGTTTTTAATTTAAACCCATCATTGAGTGGTTCAGTTTCTGATATTAAAAATAGTCAAATTTCTCCATTTCTTGCTTCTCCTAGTTATGGTTCTATTAAAAATCCTTTAAGTAATGAGTTTACTGCCATTCCAGTAAATTCAAATTTTAAGAATATTGTATCTACGTTAGGTAGCCCGTACATCTATTATTTCAACAGTGTCAATTCTAAATATAATCCAAAATTGGGTCCGTATGTTACAAAATACCCTGGTTTAAAATCCAATCCGTGTAATATAGTTTATGTAGAGAAAAATAAAAACTTGGAAGAACCTTGCCCCAAAATTATACCCCCAATAGATTTACTTGGATTAGTTGATCCTTTACGATTTGGGAGAAAAAAGCTAGATTCTATTGAACCAGACACTTGGGATTACATTTTATTAAAAAACGAGTATATGCAAAAATTTAGAACTGATTTGCAGTCAATATCTTTGGATTACTCGGATTCTTTAAAAAATCTCTGCTTTTCAAAGATTGACACTTTGATTGAAACAATTCCTGATTCTATAGATTATTATTATTTTTCTGCATTTCATTTTTTGAATCATCTTGATTCAAATCGTTGGATAAATTTAAAAAATGAAATTAATGGAATAATACCAATACATTATGAATTAAATTATTTGACAGATTATATCGATATTTTAAATTCTTTGTTTCAAAATAATTTTGACTCAATATACGTAAGTACTATACAAAACAAATTAGACACAATTAAATTGAGTGGCACATTAGTTAGTAGTAAAGCACGATCATTGTATTGTTACTTGTATCAAATTGATTGTCCGCCAACTTTGGTGAATTTTATAGATAGTCAAACACTTCAACTTTATGATAGTATCAATTACACTTTTGGTCCTAATCCTTTTAATGGAAATTTAAATGTTAATATTATTAACAATTATTCCGTTTCGCAACAAGTACAAGTAGTAATTAATCCTTTTTCCAGTAATATCCCCATTTATGATCAAGTACATGTAATTTCAGCTGGTAGTACTATTAGTTTGAATTTACAAACCCAAAATTGGCCAACCAATTTTTATGCTTTACTTCTGCTTTATTCGGTATATTACCATTCTGAAATAATCTATAAACCATAATCATTATGCGAAATCGAAATATTATTTTTTTAATAGGAATAACAACATGTTTATTTCTATGCTGTCAAATGGTTCGAGCACAATCGGTAAATGATTTTGTGTTTAAAAGTAACTCTGTAGAGAATAGTACCATTAAAAGCGCTACTCTTTTACCTAATGGAAAGTTTGCTTACTCATTGAACACGGATAGCTTTCTTTTAATAAATGTATTAGATACATCAGGTAATTTGCTGATTAGTCGACAATTTAAAGGAGTAATTCAGAGTAATTCAAAATTAATTTATCATGATGGTTACATTTATTGTTTAAGTGATTTATTAGATGAGTATTATACTCTTGATCGAAAACAAATATTTTTATTAAGTAAGTTGGATACATGTTTGAATTTAGTTAAAAGTAAAATAGTGTATTACTCAAAAGATCCAAAACTTGAGTATATGCATATTCATTTAGAAAAATTTGATATTCCGGTTATGCATAGAAACAATGAGTTTTTTTATTTGATTAAAGGCATTTTTAAGGAAGATTCAGACTATAAACTCTGGAGTAATTTGTTGTTTTTCAATACAGATTTGAATATTTATTTTTCACCGTATTTTCACCGACCTGTTATCAGTTATCTATCTTCAAAAAATGATAAATGTATAATTTCAGGGGAATTCGAAAAAATAGGTGAAAATTCATTTGTAGAAGACACTCCCAAAGCATTTTACAGCGAGTATAATCCGAATTCAGAAGAGTTGAATTATTGGATATTTGAGCAATTTAACGATTCATTTTTTTATGGTGCTAGGGGAAATATGTTACAATCTGAGAAAAAATTATTCGTTAATGGTTTCCATTTTAAAGATTCAATTCTAATAAAGAAAAAGTTCAAAGGATATCAACATGGTATTCTCGATTATACAAAACAAGATTCAGCAACTCTAACATATATGTCAGATACAACAAAAAGTAATTTTACAATTTTGATGCTTGACAATTGGGGGAAAAAAGGATCAATAACAATTATAGACAATTCGAGTTTTATTCATCCAGGAAATAAAGAACGTTTTTTTTATTACATACGTAGTTTTGATAAAAAATTAGTTCAAACTATAACCAAGCCCATTTACGGTTGGGGTAATTTGAACAATGGTTTGGACGATTCTTTTAATATGGAAGTAATGGGTTCTTTAATTCTATCGCAAAATAAACTTCTTGTTTACGGTGAAGCTTTAAATGAGTTTGGATATCCCAGAGCATTTTATTTTGTCATTGATAGTAATCTCAATTTTGCATCAAAAAAGATTGATACAAGCAAATATCAGTGCAGCAAATTGCGTGAATTACCATCATTGAAAATAGTACCAACTGACACTTTTTTTATGGAAAATAGTATGTTTAGAGAGGCTAAAATGGTATTTCATAATATAAAGTTGAATAAAGTTTATTATACAGCAAGTGCACCTTATATTCGGGACGAACAATGGCATAAATCACGGTTTTTGAAAGTAAAATACTTACAAGACAATTCCATTGAATGTGAATTACAGGGATTGTTTAGTGAAGCGAAATATCAGTTATTTGATATCACTTCTAAAATCATCCAAACGGGAATTTCAAAGGATAATAAAATTATAATTTCAAACCAACAATTGAAATCTGGAATATATACACTGTTAGTCACACGCAACAACGAAGTAATATCGGAGAAAATCATTATCCGATAATTGTGGTAATACGAATCTAGTTCATTTGATAATGAAATAAATTCAAAAAACACCTGGTGAAAAGGTGAATCCACCTTCAATCGTCGTCGTATTCCAATTCTAATTTAGCACTTTGCAATTCACTTAAGGTATGTTGTTCACCCGCTTTTTTCGCTTTATCAATTCCTGTATCGAAAATGGACATGGCTTCTTCTTTTCGACCTAATTTGATGTACAGTTTTCCCAAGTGATAGTAAGTGGCCAAATAATCGGGGTGTTTTTCTAACAACCCTAAAAATTGATTGAGTGCGGCATCCATATCTCCCAATTTGATCCATTCCTGTGCCAATGCGTAATTCAGAAATGCGTCATTGGGAGAATCTTTTAAAAAATCCTTTATTTGTTCTATTCTTTCCATTATCTGCCTGAAATTTGATACGTTAATTGAAACAGTTGTCCTTTGTCAGGATTCATTCCCACACTCAACTTTTGGTTGATATCGAATTTGTAAAAATGTGCATCCACAGTAGCGTCTACTACCTGCAATACATATACCAAAACGAAGGAAATTCCTGCCAAGTCTCTACGGTTTCTCAAGGTGTTTCTATCGTCGATTTCCAATGGAGTTGGTGCTTTACCTTGACTGTATAAGCTTCTGAAATAACTGTTTGTTGCATTTAAATCTTTGTTAAATGTGTAAAAACCATATCCCGTTCCACCTAAAAGTCCATAAATAATAGGTACTTTCCAATACTTGTGATTATAGACTTGTCCAGCACCGGGCAAAACCAAAGAATAGATGCTTGCTTTTTTTGGCGAGTGCACCACTGTAGTATTTTTGGTAGTATCCTTATCGGGGGACAGGGTATCGTTTAAGAATAAAGATGAAGGAATTTCCTTTACTTTTAATTCAGGAACCGCATTTATAGTATACGTTGCTTGAAACTTTGAGAGTGTACCCAAAGGAATTTGAGCAGCGATTTGCCATCCCCCGAAAAATGATAAAACAAAAAATAGGTTCTTCAAACGATGGGTTTAAGATTAATCACCAATTAGACTCAAGATTCGCTGCAAATCGTCGCGATTCTTATACGAAATCACAATTTTACCTTTGCCTTTTACGCCATTTTTTAAATGAACGGCTGCACGCAATTTGCGATGAAATTCTTCCGTAATCCGATCGATTTCTGGATCCCAATCCGTACCATTAATATACGTAGATTTTTCTGTACTATCGGGTGCAGATTTCTTTTCTTTCACCAAGCTTTCAACGGCACGAACACTTAATTTATTTTCAACAATTTCACGGAACATGGCCATTTGTAAAGATTCATTGTCCATGTTAATCATTGCACGAGCGTGTCCCATAGAAATTACCCCTTGTTTGATGCCCATTTGGATCTCCTCTGGAAGTTTTAATAAACGCAAATAATTGGTAACGGTTGTACGATCTTTACCTACGCGATCGCCCAATTCTTCTTGCTTTAAACTGCATTCCTCCAATAAACGTTGATAACTCATTGCAATTTCGATGGCATTTAAGTCGCTCCGTTGAATGTTTTCAATTAATGCCATTTCCAGCATTCCTTGATCGTTTGCAGTTCTAACGTAGGCTGGGATTTGGGTTAAACCGCTCATTAAAGCAGCACGAGTTCGGCGTTCACCAGAAATGATTTGGTATTTATCATACCCCATTTTACGAACGGTAATGGGCTGGATAACACCGTGAATTGCAACCGAAGCTGCCAATTCTTCGAGGGCTTTTATATCAAACTCAGTACGAGGTTGAAACGGGTTTGCTTCAATAGAGGCTATGGGAATCAAAGAAATAGAACCCAGTGGTTTATCACTGCTATTTGGATTAACGCTGCCTTGTACTTCGTCTGCGTCTTCTAATAATGCGCTCAGACCTCTGCCTAATCCGGTGGTTTTCTTTTTCAATGGTGTTTGTGTCATGCTAATGTTGATTCTTCTGGTGCTGTAATGATTCCGTTTTTAACTAAAATTTCTTTGGCCAAATTCAAATAATTTACCGATCCTTTACTATCAGCATCGTGATAAATTACCGGCAAACCATGACTTGGGGCTTCGCTTAATTTTGAGTTTCTCTGAATGATGGTATCGAAAACGATGTCTTGGAAATGGGTTTTTACATCTTCCACCACTTGATTTGCTAAACGCAAACGACTGTCGTACATGGTCAGAAGTATACCTTCTATTTCTAAGTGTCGATTTAAATGATTTTGGATAATTTTGATGGTATTCAGTAATTTACCCAATCCTTCCAAAGCGAAATACTCGCATTGTACGGGAATAATTACGCTGTCTGAAGCCACAAGTGCATTGGTAGTAATCAAACCCAATGAAGGTGAACAATCAATAATTATGAAATCGTATTGACTCTTTAACGGTTTTAATAATCCTTCCATGATCTTTTCACGGTGAGGCATATCCAAAAATTCAATTTCGGCACCAACCAGATCAATATTTGAAGGAATAATATCTAAAAAAGGAGTTTCGGTAGACAAAATTACGTCTTGCGGACGGATGTCTTGTACCAAACATTCGTATAACCCGAGTTTGATATTTTTGGGATTCAAGCCCACCCCAGAAGAAGAATTACCTTGAGGATCTGCATCCACCAATAAGGTTTTGTACTCAAGAACTGCTAAGCTAGCAGCCAAGTTGATGGCCGTGGTGGTTTTACCTACGCCGCCCTTTTGATTCGCTATTGATATAATTTTACCCATTTTTTATTTTTTATTTTTTGGGGATGTGAATTCTGCTCTTAATCGAGTTCCTTCATTTCTCCAATGTTCAACAAATGCAATTCAATTCCTTGGGATTTGAATTTTTCTATGGCATGCTGATGATCAATTTGAATGTAACCGAACGTGTCGAAATGCATTCCAATTACTTGTTTTACTCCCAACCATTTTGCGGCTACAATTGCATCGTCTACATCCATAGTGAAGTTGCCACCAATGGGTAAAATTGCCCATTGAGGTTGGTGCATTTCACCAATCAATTTTAAATCACTAAATAATGCTGTATCTCCAGCAAAATAAATACTCTCACGCTCTGATTTGATTACAAATCCACCTGCAATTCCACCGTAAGTTCCATCATCAAAGCTCGATGAATGAAGAGCAGGAGTGTGCACAATGGTTAATTCATCGCGTTTTAATTTTCCTCCTATGTTGGTAGGGTGGAAATTTGTTACTCCCTGGTTTTGCAACCAACTGCAAATTTCAAATACCGCTATGCACTCTGCATTCGATTGCAACGCAATTTCCACGGCATCCGCTACGTGGTCGGAATGAGCATGAGACAATAAAAGCAGATGCGGCATGATATTTTTCACATTCACATCCTTGGCTAAGGAATTTCCTCGAATGAATGGATCAAAAACAATACTTTTGCCATTCCAATTCAATTCAAAACAAGCGTGACCGAAGTACGTAATCTTTTTCATCGATTTAAGCAGGGTAACAAAGTTATCCAATCAGCAATCAAAATAGCTACTTTGGGGGGGGTCGTTTTATTCACTTTTTTTGGAATAAAACGTTATCAAAATGTGGATAAGATTTCTAATCCCTTGATATTCCGATACAATGAGGATGTGTCAGTAAATACATTGGATCCAGCATTCATCAAATCGCAGTCCGAAATATGGATAGGTGCCCAAATTTACGAGGGCTTGATGGGGTTGGATAGCCTTCTTAACCCCGTTCCCGAACTCAGTAAAACCGTTGAAATTGATCCAAGTGGCACTGTGTATAAGTTTACGCTCAAGCCGAATGTATTTTTTGTTTGGACCGATGTGAACAAAAACGGTGAATTACCGATATCAAAACAAGCATTAAACATTTACGATGTTGCATACAGTTTTTGTCGACTATTAAGTCCCAAAGTGGCTTCGCCAGGCGCTTGGATTTTATCCGACAAAATGGACATCCCCAAAGAACTGCAAGAAATTAAACCTGCAGATTGGAACATTCCAAAGATATGCAGCTCTGAGAAATCGCCCATTCACGTTCTCAACGACAGTACCCTAGAATTGAGGCTAACCAAACCATTTCCTGCATTTTTATCGCTGTTGGCCACCAATTATTGTTGGATAGTACCCCGATTTACACAAACATGGTCGCCCGAAAAAATGAGTACCCAACCCATTGGAACCGGTGCATTTTACTTACGACGTTGGGAAACAGATGTTAAATTAGTAAGTAGAAAAAATCCATTTTACCACGGAAAACCTGCCCAATTAGACGCCGTAAATGTAGATTTTGTAAAAAACAAACAAACCGCTTTTATGCAATTTATGGCCGGTAAATACGATTTTTTTAATGGAGTGGATGCTTCGTTTCGAAACGAATTGTTAACTAAAACAGGTGAGCTTCAATCCCAATATTCTGCCAAAATAAATGCCAACATTACCGATTTTTTAAACACTGAGTATATTGGATTTTATTTGGGAGATTCGTTAGATGGTAAACTAAATCCGTTTAAGGACAAGTTTTTACGAAAAGCCATGCAGGCCGCTGTAGATCAAGATCAGATTATCCGATTTTTTCGCAACGGTTTGGGTAAAAAAGGTCAACAAGGATTTGTACCCCCTGCATTATTGATGTCGGATTACCCGGCAAATACAAGGTCTAATACCACTGAAAACACACATTCAAGTAATCAAACCGATTTACACCTGAATGAACCATTCAGTTTAAAAAACAATTCAAATCCATCAAAAGTGAGTACAGCAGCATCGAAAGGAAACTCAAATACAAATGGAAACCTAAATCAGGCAAGGGAATTACTACGTAAATCCGATTACTTAAAATTCCCTAAGCGTTATGCTCAATTAAAACTAACTACCACGTCGGATTATTTAGATATCGCTGTGTATTTGCAACGAGTTTGGAAAATGTTGGGATTGAATGTTGAAATAGATTTACAAACAGGTGGAATGTTGCGACAATTGCGAAATCAAGGGAAATTAGGCATGTTTCGCGGTTCTTGGATTGCCGATTATCCGGATGCAGAAAATTATCTTTCTTGTTTTTATACGGGATATTTTAGTCCCAATGGTCCCAATTACACACATTTCTCGAATTCAAAATTTGATCAATTGTTTGAGGAAATTGCATTCGGCGTGGTAAATTCCCCCGAAAAAGAAAAAGAAAGAAAACATAAAATAGTCATGGCTAATCAAATTTTGGCAGAAGAAGCACCGGTGATTGTACTTTATTACGATCGAAGCTTGCGATTGAGCCAAAAAAATGTAGTAGGAATGGGCAATGACGCCATTAACCGATTGAAATTAAATACAGTAACAATTAAAAACTAGCTTGGAAAAATGCATTTAATTCGGGATTCGATAAACGAGCTTCATCGATTTCAGATTTGCTTCCTTCCCACCATTTTTTTCCCTGATAGATGAAAATAATGTGTTCTCCTATGTCTTTAACGGTTTTCATGTCGTGAGAATTCACCACGGTAGTCATGTGCAAATCCGCTGTCAACTGAGAAATAAGATCGTCGATAACGCGACTGGTTAACGGATCCAATCCAGAATTAGGCTCATCGCAAAACAAGTATTTTCCGTTTAAAGCTATGGCTCGAGCAATTCCTACTCGTTTTTTCATACCCCCAGAAATTTCAGCGGGAAATTTATGATTGGAATTCACCAAATTTACCATCGATAAACATTCGTTCACCCGGTGTTTTCGTTCTTGAGCCGACATACTTGAGAACATTTTCAACGGAAATTCAACGTTTTCTTCCACAGTTAGTGAATCAAACAAGGCGTTGTTTTGAAAAAGCATGCCTATTTGTTTTCTCAATTTGAGCTTATCGTCGTAAGGCATGGAAAGGAAATCGTGGTTTTCGTAAAGAATTTGACCGGATTCCGGTATTAAAAGTCCAACCAAACACTTAAAAAGTACGCTTTTACCGCTACCAGATGCTCCGATAACCAAGTTGGGTTTCCCAGAAACGAATTGGGCATGGATATCAAATAAGATTTGACGATCGTTAAACGATTTATTCAGACCTATAACTTCTATCATAATCCCAAGAAAATCTGAGCGATAATTAAATCAAAAAACAATATAAAAACACAGATACGAGTAACAGCACGAGTTCCGGCTTCGCCCACTTCTAAGGCGCCCCCTTCGGTGTAATATCCCTGGAATGCGCTTAAACTGGTAATTAAAAATGCAAAAATGAATCCTTTGATCATCATGATTCGCACGTATTCTGGGTGGAAAACCAAACGAGCTCCTAAAATTAGATCGTCGTAGGTAAGGGCAGAGGTAAATTTGGTAGCTAAAACACCTCCATACATCAACAAAAAGTTAGCAACAATAATCAAGCTTGGAATCATAATTAAACCGGCAACGATTTTTGGCAATGCCACAAAAGACGCAGAATTAATACCCATCACTTCATAGGCATCAATTTGTTCTGAAATCTTTTTATTGCCAATTTCAGATGCAATATTGGCTCCAATTTTACCGGCTAAAACCAAACACGTGATGGTTGGTGCCAATTCTAAAATGGAACTGGTGCTTACAACCGTACCAACAACAAATTTTGGAATAAGTTGTGTCGGAAACATGTCGGATGGAGTAAGTAATTGATTGGCAGTTTGAATGGTGGTAACTGCCCCCATAAACGTGGCAATCAAAGCAACAACTGCCAGTGACCCAATACCAATTTGATACATTTCAAGCAGGAGAATTCTCCAAAAAACACTCCATTTTTGAGGTTTACGAAATGTTAGTCTCAAAAAGAGAAAATACTGCCCGATTTCGGTGAAGAAATTCATTGAAGTCGTGAAATTACATCAATTCAAGTACATTATTGGCAAAAACCGTTGAAATTGCAGAAAATTCGATGATTTAACGGCGATCCTAATTTTGTTAAACGCGGATTTGTGAGTTGGGCATTATAAACCCAATTCTGATGCCTTTTGATTAGGAAATTTTACTCCAAATGGTCCGATTGGGCGATTTCCCCAATTCATTTCGGATAGGGGCCGATTCAGGCAACATCAGTAACTCATCTTTTTCTAGCCAATTTTGCGCTTCTGTGCGAGCAGCAATTAAAATAGCTTCATCGTGTCGGATATCCGCTAATTTCAAGTCCAAAACACCACTTTGCTTGGTTCCATCCAATTCGCCAGGTCCTCTTAATTCCAAATCCACCTTGGCAATCTCAAATCCATCGTTGGTTTGAACCATGGTACGAATGCGTTTGGTGCCATTTTCGCTTAATTTCCCGCCGGTAATAAGTACGCAGTAACTTTGTTCAGCACCGCGACCAACACGTCCTCTAAGTTGATGAAGCTGCGCCAATCCAAAACGTTCTGCATTTTCAATCACCATCACCGATGCGTTGGGAACATTTACACCGACTTCAATAACGGTGGTTGCAATCATTATGTCGGTCTGATGTCGTTTAAATTTATTCATTTCCGCTTCTTTTTCAGCGGGTTTTAGTTTACCGTGTACCAAACTGTACTTGTATTGCGGTGTAGGAAGGTATTCTGTAACCATGTCGTAACCCGACATCAAACTTTGAAGTTCTAATTTGGTTGAGTCTTCGATTAATGGAAAAACATAGTAAATCTGTCGACCTTTTTCAATTTCTTCTTTGATAAAATCCATCACCAATCCGCGTGAAGATTCGTGTTTATGAACGGTTCTTATGGGTTTTCTACCTTTGGGAAGTTCGTCGATTACACTCACATCCAAGTCTCCGTAAACGGTCATTGCCAGGGTTCGGGGGATAGGTGTAGCGGTCATAACCAAAATGTGCGGTAATACGTTACCCTTTTTCCAAAGTCGAGCCCGTTGAGCCACACCGAAACGATGTTGCTCATCGATAACCACCAATCCCAAATTGGAGAATTTAACTTGTTCTTCCAATAGGGCATGAGTACCCACAAGGATGTGGATTTCATTGTTTTCAAGTTGTTCTAAAGTAGCTAATCGTTCTTTTTTCTTGGTAGAACCGGTAAGAAGTTTTACCCTAAGATTCAATGGTTCGATCGATTCAGCTATGGATTCAAAATGTTGTTGAGCCAATATTTCGGTTGGAGCCATAATGCAAGCTTGAAATCCGTTTCCGGTGGAAATGAGCATACTTAAAAGGGCCACCATTGTTTTACCTGATCCCACATCGCCTTGCAACAAACGGTTCATCTGTTTACCCGTTTTCATATCGTTGCGAATCTCCCGTATCACCTTTTTTTGTGCATTGGTCAATTCAAACGGTATGAAATTTTGATAAAATGTATTGAAATGTTCACCGATTTCGTTAAAAATAAGTCCTCGATAAGTGCGATTTCGATTTCCTTTTAATTGTAAATGACGAAGTTGAAGGTAGAAAAGTTCTTCGAATTTTAACCGTTTTTTTGCCCATTCCAATTCGTCCACATTTCGAGGGGCATGCAACATTTGCAATGCTTGAGTTCGAGTGGGGAATTTGAATTTTTGAACAATTTCTTGGGGGATGTTTTCCGGCATTTGAAATCCCGGTGAATATACCACCATTTTGCACAATTGAGAAAGGAGCTTGCTTTCGATCCGTCGGCGCTTGAGTCCTTCGGTCATGGGATAAACAGGCTGTAAACCGAGTTTCGATAATTGAAAATCGGGCGTTAATAATTCCAATTCTGGATGTGCAATAGAAAATTTCCCTTTGAAATCGTTAATTTTCCCATAAACTAAATAATCCGAATGCGGTTTTAAGTACTTTTCAATCCATTGTGCACCCTGAAACCATACCAACTCCAATTCACCCGTTCCATCAGTTAAAAATGCTGTATACCTGCGGCCAGCACCTTGTCCTTGCATTCCGCCCGGAATAATCTTTCCCTTAAATTGAACATAAACATCTTTATAACGAGGTACTTCAAAAATGGGAACCACTTTCGAACGGTCTTCATGGCGGAATGGGTAATGACTTAAAAGATCGGCAACCGTAAAAATCCCCAACTCGGATTTTAAGGCCTCGGCTTTCGCCGGTCCTACGCCTTTAAGAAATTCGATATTGGAGTCGAGTTGAATCATAATCAGAAATTAACCGCATTTTAGTTAGCTGCACAACGAATAAGTTAGTCAAGTTTCGAATAAATTAACCGCATTTTAGATAGCTGAACAACGAACAATTTAGTCAAGTTTCGAACAAATTAACCGCATTTTAGTTAGCTGCACAACGAATAAGTTAGTCAAGTATCGAACAAATTAACTGTGCAATGAACCATTTAATTTTAATTAAAGACAAAAGTAAATTCAATTTTCACAATAAATTTTGTGAGTTATCCATACACATTATTGCCTGACTAAAATTGAAATCATATTACCCAAACAGGGAATGCATAATCTTCTGAGCAATTTATGTTTTAAGATCAACAAGCGTCATTTAAACATTAGAATTTTAAAACGTAAGCTCTACTTATTATTTAAAACGTAAGCACCGATTATTTAAAATGTACGCTCTAGTCATCGAAATCCAAATCAAGATAAAAGTTGAAATTTTAGAACTTCAATGTAAGGTGTAATTTCGTACACATGTTTTTTATGCTTAATTTCGCCCCCATGTTATCAGGAAAAACAGCGTTAATCACTGGAGCTTCTCGCGGAATTGGTAAAGGAATTGCGGAAGTTTTTGCTAAAAATGGCTGCAATATTGCATTCACATTTGCTTCATCTGTTGAAAAAGCTCGCGCTTTCGAATCAGAATTATCCGAAAAATATGGTGTAAAAGTAAAAGGTTACCAAAGCAACGCTGCTGACTTTAAGCAAAGCGAAGAATTGGCAAATCTTGTGATTGCTGATTTCGGCAAAATTGATGTTTTGATTAATAATGCAGGTATAACTCGCGATACACTCATGCTTCGCATGACCGAAGAACAATGGGATGATGTAATCAATACCAATTTAAAAAGTGCTTTCAATCTAACCAAAGCCTTTTTGAAACATTTCTTGGGTAACCGCGCAGGATCTATTATTAACATGACATCTGTTGTTGGTGTAACTGGTAACGCAGGACAAGCGAATTATGCGGCTTCTAAAGCGGGTATGATTGGATTTACAAAAAGTATTGCAAAAGAATTAGGATCTAGAGGTGTACGTTGCAATGCTGTAGCTCCGGGTTTTATTGAAACGGAAATGACCGAAGTTTTGGATGAAAATGTGAAAAAAGGTTGGATTGATACCATTCCTTTGAAACGTGGTGGAACTCCTGAAGATGTGGCAAATGTATGTATGTTCTTAGCTTCAGATATGAGTCAGTACATTACCGGTCAGACCCTTTCGGTTTGCGGTGGAATGTTGATGTAAGTTCTGTTTTTTACGAACGTATATCTTTTTATAGCATTCAAATAAAGTTGTTTTCTTAATCCTCACTTTTAAACTAATTTTGTAGCATGCCTTTGGATCAAGTCGATGTAGATGAATTATATCCCAATGAAAAAAATATGGGATTTTTTGACCATATCGACGAACTCCGAGCTCGCTTAGTTCGCATAGCTTATGCACTCCTCGGTACAACCATAATTGCATTTTTTTTCGTTGAGAAAATATTTGATTTTATCATACTATCGCCGTTTAAAGCAGATTTCTGGGGATATCGATTCTTTTGCAAAGCCGGACGTTTTTTTACTCAATCGGATGCTCTGTGTTGGACACCGCCTGCGTTAAGTATGCAAAGCCAACAAATTCAAGGTCAATTTGTTAGCGCATTTAAAATTTCATTTGTTCTTGGGGCAATAGTGAGTTTTCCTTACATTGTACAGCAAATTTGGCTGTTTGTGAAACCGGCACTGAGCGCTGCTGAAATTAAACGAGTGCGAAAAAGTCTTTTCGTAGTCTCTTTACTTTTTTTTACGGGTGTTTTCTTTGCCTATTTTTTGTTGGTTCCAGTTGCTACCAACTTTTTACTTACCTATTCTTTAAGTCCACAAATTCAGAATATTATAACCGTTTCCTCTGTTACAGGATTCGTTACTTTTATGAGCTTAGCAACAGGTTTGGTTTTTGAACTCCCGGTTTTAATCTATGTATTGGCTAGTATAGGATTAGTTACTTCTGATTTATTGAAAAAATATTGGAGATATGCCGCCGTAATTATTTTTGTAATTGCTGGTATTGCAACACCTTCTCCGGACATGTTTTCTCAATTGTTATTGGGATTGCCCTTGATGTTTTTGTATTTCTTGGGGATACAAATCGCCAAACGAGTTGAAAAACGACGTAACGAACTGGATTCATAAATTTGGGTAAATTGAATTTTTTTCTAAATCACTCTAAAATTTAAATTAAATCGTTGAATTAAATAGTAAGGAGTATAATCAAGGTGTGATAGAATTAACGTTAATTGAATTTTTATCTTTACAAACAGTAGAAAGAAACGGAATACAGACCAAATAGAACTCAAATTCAAAAAACAGAATTACATTCCCTGATTAGTACACAATTAAATATCCATTCGCAGTTTATAAATAAATTCACCGAGCAAAACACAAATAAATTCCAATTCATAGCACACAAATAAATTCACCGAGCAGATATCAATTAAATTCCCAAATTATTAAACAAAAAACCACAACCCATTAATAATAAATAACATGACAACAAAATACACCATCGCTGTAGGTTCTGACCATGCTGGTTTTGAACTAAAAAATGACGTTTTAGTTTATTTATTGGAAAACGGTCACCAACCGCAAGATTTTGGTCCCGATTCTTCTGATAGCGTTGATTATCCCGATTACGCTCATAAAGTTGCTGATTCTGTTGCTACTGGCGAAAATCAACTAGGTATATTAATTTGTGGAAGTGGAAATGGAGTGTGTATTACTGCAAATAAGCATCAAGGTGTGAGAGCGGCATTGGCTTGGGAGCCTGAATTGGCTTCATTAGCTCGTCAACACAATAATGCTAATGTAGTTTGTTTGCCTGCCCGATTTGTTTCCAAAGAAGTTGCTTTGAAAATAGTTGAAGCATATTTGAGTCATGAGTTTGAAGGTGGTCGACATGAAAATCGCGTCAATAAAATTGAAGGTTGCTAGAGCAAATCCATTTAATTGAGGCATGGAGGCACAAGAAGAAATAAGCAGTATTAAAATGTTGGGATTAAAGCTCCCAACCGACCCACGATGGGTTAATATAGCGGAAAAATCGATCGAAGAGATTTTGATTGATCATGCATTTTGCGAACAAAAAGCCGCAACCTCAGGCATTTCACTCATTATTCGCTTCCCCGATAAAGAAAAACTAGTGCAGGAAGTTACCCCATTGGTGGCGGAAGAGTGGGGACATTTCAGAAAGGTTTTAAAGGAAATGACCAAACGAAACATCAAGTTAGGTAAAACCCGAAAAGATGATTACGTTTTGGGGCTTCAAAAACACATGAAAAAAGGGGACACGGAACTACAGCTATTAGAAAGTTTGCTTGTTTGCGCGTTAATTGAAGCCAGAAGTTGTGAGCGTTTTCGCTTGCTGAGTTTGTATTGCAACGATGAATATTTGAAAGGATTTTACCACGAATTTATGGTTTCAGAGGCTGGACATTACCGCATGTTCATTGACTTAGCTAAGGAATATTATCCTGAGGAATTGGTTAAAACCCGTTGGCAGGAATGGCTTAAAATTGAAGCAGAAGTTTTAAGCAACCTAGAATTAAGAGGAGATCGAGTGCACTAATTAAGAAAGAAACCATTTCGTTTATAGAAATATTTTATCACTATACTTATCTCAGCGTTTTCGTATATTTGAGGAAATGTAATTTTTTTAATATATGATGGAACAACTTACCGCATTTTTCGAAGGAATGTCGCCGTTGATGCAGGGTTTTACGGGTTCCTTATTTACATGGCTTATTACTGCACTTGGAGCTGCAATGGTGTTCTTGATTAAAGATGTAAAAAAAGGATACATGGATACCTTGCTGGGTTTTACTGCTGGGGTAATGCTCGCAGCTAGTTTTTGGAGTTTATTGAATCCGGCTATTGAAATGGCGGAGGGTAGTTGGGGCGCTTCATCGGCCTGGATACCGGTGGGTATTGGATTTTTAGGTGGAGCATTTTTTTTATTTGGATTGGATCAATGGTTGCCACATTTGCATTTAAATGCACCTTTGGAAAAATCGGAAGGAGTTAAAACCAACTGGAATCGTACGGTTTTATTGGTTTTAGCAATTACTCTGCATAATATCCCAGAAGGTTTGGCAGTCGGTGTTGCTTTTGGTGCCGTAGCTGAAGGATTACCCGGTGCCGATTTACCAGCAGCAATTGCTTTGGCTATCGGAATAGGTATACAAGATTTTCCTGAAGGCATGGCGGTTTCGTTGCCTCTAAGACGTTTTGGATTATCCCGTTGGAAGTCGTTTATGTGGGGCCAATTAAGTGGTATGGTTGAACCCGTTGCAGCCGTTTTAGGTGTAGCCTTGGTCATGGTTGCTCAAAGTGTGCTGCCCTACGCACTGGCATTTGCAGCAGGTGCAATGATTTATATTGTTGTTGAAGAAGTGATTCCAGAATCCCAATCCAATGGACATAACGATCGTGCTACTTTAGGATTGATGTTGGGCTTCGTGTTGATGATGTCGCTCGATGTTGGATTAGGATAATTGAGTTTGGTGTTAAAGTTGTAACTCCAAGTTGCATTAAAATTATCGGTGTTTGGTGTTGAATAAATAACTCAATAAAGGATTAGGATAATTGAGTTTGGTGTTGCACATGATGCTAAGCAGATCAATAGGTCCAATGCCCTGATGTGTGAGATTAATATAAATACCTTATTTTTGTAATTATGCAAAAAAAATGGGCCTTATGGTTATTATTGGGCATTTCTAGTCTTCAAATAAACGCACAAAGTCGCTGGTATGTGGGTGCAAATGGAGGTGTAGCTTTATCAAAAACCAGCACCAATGATACGTTGGCCAATAATTTCTCTACTCGAAATCGCATTGGAGGTTTTGCTAATTTGAATTTATCTTACGATTTAACCCGCGCATCTTCGCTGAATTTAGGTTTGGGATACCTCAATACGGGTTACAAAATTGCCAATGATACTATGGCGTATAATACCAACATTGCCAAAGGATTTTCCAGTGTGAATATTCAATTGGGAATGAGTTTGCGACAAGGTTTCAGTTCCTCAAATTATATTTCTGAGCGATTTGGTGTCTCAATGAACTACAATTTGGATGGTATTCAAAACGATACAACATACAATCAAACATTAAATCCTCGATTTCGTTTAGTTCAAAATGAAAAAGCTCGAATCTATCCCTTGTTTTATTTGGGGATCGTATTCGGAGGTAAAACTGAAGGAGGTGATCGCTACGAATTTAATGTTACCTATCAACAAGCCATAAGTACCAGTCATCAAATGAATGTGCAATACGGTGAATTTTTTGGAAAATCGTTTCCCGTAAATTTTAAAGGTGGTAATGTACAAATCGGATTTACCTACATGTTTAATTTTGGTAATTTCCAGAAAAGCGAAGAGTATTTCTACGACTGATCCATCCTATCTTTGTTGCAATGGAATTTCAACTGAATTGCTTAAAAGCACTAAAATCTGCAATTGTAGATTATAAAAAATCATCGGATTGGTCAGAAACCATCAAAACTGCAGAAATTCACAATCCGTGGTTCACCCAGAAAAATATAGAATTATCATTAGATCAGTGGTTACTTGCGTTGAGCGATGAACAAATTGAACAATGGTTGAAACGCTATGATTTTTCGGCAGCAGAGTCGCGTATTTCAGGAGTTGAATTACCCAATCAGATGCACGATAATGGAATCAATCCTCAAGCTGACCATCCCAAAACCGTTGGAATCATTGGAGCCGGAAACATTCCATTTGTAGTAATGCACGATGTGATTTGTGCCGTGTTAGCAGGGTTTAAAGTAAAATTGAGATTATCCTCCGACGACGATATTCTACCCAAAATGTGGTTGAATGCCGCAGCAAATTTCCATCCCATTTGGAAGGAAAACATTGAGTATACCGATAAATTGAAAGGTATTGATCGGGCTATCGCAACAGGAAGTAATAATACCTATCGGTATTTCGAGTATTACTTTCGCCACATTCCCCACATCCTCCGAAAAAATCGACATTCAATAGGCGTTTTAGCACCCAACAATCAGTGCAGCGAACAGGATTACATTGATTTAGGTCAAGATGTGTTTCATTATTTTGGGAAAGGTTGTCGCAACATCACCCAGTTGTTTCTACCCGAAGGATTCGAATTTAAACCCTTATTCGACGTATGGGAAAAACACTATGGTTCAGTACTTTTTCACAATAAATACGCAAATAATTACAACTACCATAAGGCGTTATTATTGATGAATTTAGATCCTCATATAGATTCAGGATATTTGTTGCTCAAAGAAAGAGACCAATTGCATTCTCCTGTAGGAATGTTGAACTATCAATATTACAAATCTACTCAGGAAATAGAAGCATTTTTCGCCAAACATCAAGATGAAATCCAGTGTGTGGTAAGTAATGTAGATCTTCACGATTCTATAAAAACTGAAAAACTCGGAGCAGCTCAATGCCCCACATTATGGGAATATGCCGATGGTGTAGATACTATGGAGTGGTTTCTACACATTTAGAAACTACGTTTTAATGTTAGTTTCACTTCATTTATGTAGTGAACTTATTTAATTCAAGACATACTCTCTTTCAAGAGCTTGCAAATTACCTGAACCATGTCCTTGTTTAGATCCAATTCGCGATTGATTTCAGTAACCTCAAAGCACTGAGTCTTTGGGTGATTCCACAAAGCATTAATCAGTGGTTTTGCTTGATCTATTTGCAATCCATTTTCAACGGGTGTTCCAGTACCTTGAGATAACGAGGGATCTAAGCTATCTACATCGAAACTTACATACCAATGGTTCGTTTTAGAATCCAAATACTCAATTGTATTGGAAATAACATTATCCATACCCATATTATGTACGTCTTCGGCAAAATACACTTGAATACCTAATTCCTTCACCAGTGCAATTTCTTCCTCTTCGTAACTTCGAATTCCAATAAATACAATGTTTTCAGCCGGAACAGAACCTTGCCTCTTCAAGGCTTTGATTTTATTCCAAGTAGATAGCGTGTCGGTATCAATGTCATTGGACTGACACGCCTCATTATTGGATTCCAACGCCGTATTTAATGCCATTCCATGAATATTCCCAGAAGGAGTGGTTAAAGGCGTGTGTAAATCTAAATGAGCATCTATCCAAATGATACCGGTTGATTTGGGGTCATGAGTTCGACAAAATCCAGCTATTCCACCTACGGCATTGCTGTGATCACCGGACAAATATAAAACTTGATGATCTTGGTTGTATGCATTTTCTATTTCATGTGCAACCCGTTCTTGATGATTTAAAAACGTATTACCTCGTTTTAAAAAAGGAGCAGGTTGATCAAATTCAACGTTTATTTTATCTTGATTGTCGAAATCAACATGTTTAACAGGAACATCCTGAAACACTTCTATATTTGATTCGGAGCACGCGTTTAAAAGAAGTTTTGGACCGGTTGAAGTCCCCAATTTCCCTGCTCCGTACTCCCAATCTGATGTGATGATACACAATTTTCTTTTTTCCATACGGAGTTGGTTTTCCTCAAAAATAAGACATTCAACCTGAAATTTCCAATTTTCAAGGGCGGTTTTCGCCTTATTTACTTACCCACAAGACATACCCACTAAAATTTTCGGAAACTCTATAACGATTCAAAAACCAGTCATCGGGCTTATGATCTTTTTTGGTAATAATGTATACTTTTTGAGAATTTTGGGGATTGTGTGCATGAGATCTGCGATTTTGTTGTTGGGGATACGCTTCACTGCTTTCAGCGGGATTTTGAGGATTCAAATTCTGAAAATCTTTGGGTTGAAATTCTCCAAAGAAATACAATGCGTACGTCTTGAAACCGTGAACTTCCACGAATTTTCCCTGTGCTCTCAACGATTTGATTTTTGAAACCAGTGGTTTTTGTAAAACATCTGCTGTTTTGGGAATCAACGTTACAGCTGAAATCAAAGCGACACTTCCTGAAATTATATACAAGTAACCCGGACTCGGGTTTTTCTTAAATAACGAGAGAATTAGCCATCCCAAGAACCAAAAGGTAAAAAGTGATGCGGGAAGTAAGGTTGTCCAATCCCAGCGGGGAGCAGCCTCTAATATCCCCAAAGAGAAAACATCCAGTTTTTGCAATAAAAATTGAGGGGTTGGCTCGATAATAATCACCAAAGGCAAAACCCATAACGCCACCATTAAAGTGAGTCCGCTAATAAATAATGGTAGATTTAACCAATACGGAAAATGCCAGCGATTGGTATGAAGTAAATAAACTTGGTATGCCCCAAAATAGGTAAGGGGCCACCAACAAAGCGAACTATAATGAATAATTTTGGTAGTGGTAATACTAAAAACGACCAAAACAACCCAGAAAAGTGTTCTCATGGTTAAATTCCAAGTGTCCACATCTCGATCCATTACCCGATTGCCAAACAAATGAGGTAATGCCAAGGTAGATGCCGGAAATGCCAATACCAATAACACTATAATGTGGTAAAACCAAGGTTGATTGTGATAGGGAATTTGACCTTTGAAAAGTTCTACTTGATACCAAAAAAAATGAGTTAAAAACTCTTGTCCGTTGGAATTTAACAAGGGTAGAACCCACAATCCAATGGATAAAAGGAATCCTAAAAAGGAGAGTAACAACAAAGGACTCAAAAGTTCATGCCATTTTGATCGAATGGCCGTAACAAAAAATACCACCAGTCCAAAAATTAACACTGCAACGGGTCCCTTAGTCAGAAATGCCAGTCCTAAAAATACACCTACCATTAGGTAATACAGGTGTGCTCGTTCCTCCCTGATGTAACTTTGGGTGATTTGATACCATTTGTAAATGGCTAAAAATATGAACAAGTTGAAAACCGGGTCAATAATTCCAGATCTCCAATAGATAAAGGGAGCAAAGGTAAATAAAGTAGCCAAAGCCCAAAATGCGCCCAACATTCTTTTACCTAAACGGTCTCCAATGTGATAAACTAAATTTACTGAAATTACACCCGCAATAACATTGGGCATTTTATACACCCAAGAAGAATGTGTGTTAAAAAGATTTTGAAAAAATGCTTGTAACCAAATAAACAATGGAGGTTTTTCCCAAAAAGGTTCAAATCCAATTTGAACAAAAAGATAATTTTTGGAAATACTCATTTCTCTGGCCGCTTCAGCAAAATTCACTTCATCCCAATCAAATAATTGAATCATGTTGAGTCCCGACATTAAGAAGAGAAGGGTAACAACTGTAAATATGAGGTGTACGTGAATTTTTTTCATGAGTGTATATTTATTTGTTTCGAACCTTTAAAGCGCTTTCGGATAATTTGTGTTCCCGAATCTTCATATTTTAAACACATCCACCAAAACCATAATCCAAATGTGGAACCAGCTACAACGTCTTCAGCAGAATGTTGTCCTAAATAAACTCGGCTGAATCCAATTCCTAATACAAAGAAAAATGCGATCCACAATCCAAAAGGAGTAATAGGACGATCTTTTTTGTAACTAACTATAAGTAATCCGGTTGCAAATACTGCATTTGCGGTATGGCCACTGGGGAATGCTTTCCAACTGGATATGAACATACCCTCAATTTGTCGGATGTGTTCCGGAAAACGGATAATGGGACGAGGAAAATTAAATCCCAATTTCAATGTTTGAAGTACTAGGGCAAAAATCAGAAACGAAATCAACCAATAAATTGCATTTTCGCGAAGTTGGAAAAGGGTATAACCGATGCTCAACAATATCAGAGGCAATTCCGCCAGTTGAGTGTAATATTTAAAAAAAGAATCGGCTAATGGACTGTGATGGTTGAGTATATTCAGTGTAATCTTGTCGAATACAAACTGAAATTTAGGCCATCCAGCAAGGTAAATACCTGAAAAACTTAACGCTAAAAATACCAATGCGTTGATCCACAATAGCTTTTTTACAACGCGCGTTAAGTTCATGGTGTTACAAATATAATTATAACTTCAAGTTCTAATATTTTGTTTTTTCAATTAAAATGATTTCTTTGCAAAAAAGGGATTTTAGTCATGAGTAAAAACAGCAATAGAAAAATGAAATTGGAACTAGAATATTCAGTTCGTTCCTCTCCACATATATTATTTCAATACATATCCAATCCTTCTGGTTTGCAAAGTTGGTTTGCCGATCACGTAGAAATTTTAGGCGCCGGTGATTATCGTTTCTCTTGGGAAGATGGCACCGAAAACGTAGCTAAGATGGTGAAAAACGTCACCAATAAATACACTCGTTTTGAATTCGACGGTGGGAATGATGGTGAATATTTGGAGTTTCGTATTGAACAAGATGAAATTACCGGTGATGTGGAACTTATCATTGTGGAATTCGTAAACGAAGCAGAAGCACAAATGGCTGCTTCCATTTGGGATTCAGCGGTTGAAGATCTCTGCGCTATAATAGGTGCTTAATTGCCATATAAGCAAACAAACCTGCACCTTGCTCAATAGCATCTTCATCTACATCAAATTTTGCATTATGCACACTAACTCCGGTGCCCTTTTCCTCATTGCGAGTTCCTAATCGATAAAAACAACTGGGAACCTCTTGACTGTAGTAAGCAAAATCTTCTGCTGCCATCCAAATATCCAAGGGTTTAACTTGTTCTTTGCCCACATATTCCTCGGCTGCTTCACGACAAATTTTAGAAATTAACTCGTCGTTTTTCAAAAATGGGTAACCTCTTTTGATTTCAAAATCTACACTTCCTCCCATCGATTCAGCGATTCCTTGAGCCATTTTAATCATGCGTTTATGTGCTTCCTCGCGCCAGGTTTCATCCATAGTGCGGAACGTGCCCTCCATTTTTACTTCATCGGGAAGTACGTTGGTTGCACCTTGGGCTATGACTTTCCCAAAGGACAGCACGCTGTGCATAGCTGGATTGGCATTACGCGATACAATTTGCTGCAAAGCCACAACAATATGAGCTGCAATCAAAACGCTATCAACCGCTAAATTAGGAATTGCACCGTGTCCGCCTTTTCCTTTCACAGTGACGTACAGTTCATCGGTACTCGCCATATATAAACCTTTTCGGATGCCAATTTTACCGGTATTTAGCAAAGGCATTACGTGTTGACCAATCATGACATCTACCTTCGGGTCATTCAAAACACCATCTGCAATCATCAAGCTCGCGCCACCCGGCAATTTCTCTTCGCCCGGTTGAAAAACCAACTTAATTGTACCTTCAAATTCATTGCGCAATTCATTTAAAATAGTGGCAGCACCTAATAGAGAAGTTGTGTGCACATCGTGTCCGCATGCATGCATAACCCCTTCATTTTTAGAGCGATACGGTCGTCCATCGTTGACTTCTACTATGGGCAACGCATCCATGTCGGCGCGCAATCCTACTACTTTTTTCTGGGGATTTTTACCTTCAATTAAAGCCACAACACCGGTATTTGCCAAGCGTTGTGTTTTCAAACCCAATTTATTTTGAAGATAATTTTCAACCAATTTTTGTGTTTCAAACTCCTGAAATGATAATTCTGGATTTTGATGAATTTCGCGACGAATTTGAATCAATTCTGGCAACAATGCTTTGGCTTTTTCTTGGATAAATTGAATGGAACGCATGATGTATATTGTATTTTCGGGGGAAGGTTTTAATGGTTTGAATTAATAATTTATTGGGATTGATCAGGGTTTCGGAGGATGCTTAATTAGATTTATAAAAAAAATTAGTTCCCAAATATTTGCAAATTTATTGGAAAAATAATTGCTTAAGTTGAAAAAACGTTATTGTATCTAAAAAATCCAATGAATTCATGGAACCTGGTTTTATGTATTTAAAAAAATGACTAAGGTTCAGAAAATTCAATTCGCCGAATGAATTTTAGTTATTTTTGAACTCCATCCCTAAAAAATGATC
Source organism: Chitinophaga pinensis (assembly GCA_945890895.1). Lineage (GTDB taxonomy): Bacteria > Bacteroidota > Bacteroidia > NS11-12g > UBA955 > VMCP01. The sequence continues at coordinate 27,733 of CAMDDG010000015.1, forward strand.
AGTCCCAATTCCATAGACCAATTGCTCCATGTTGCTCACATCGAAGACGTAGTAGGCGATTATGTTAATTTAAAGCGTTCGGGGTCTCGATATAAAGGGAATTGTCCTTTCCACGATGAAAAAACACCTAGTTTTGTTGTAACACCCAGCTTGGGAATTTACAAGTGTTTTGGTTGTCAAAAAGGGGGTAATGCCATTCACTTTGTGATGGATATTGAAAACCTCACCTTTACTGAAGCTGCACGTAATTTAGCAAAGCGCTACAATTTGGAATTGGTGGAAACATCCTCCGAAAACAAAGATGAAGCCATCGAAGCTCAAAAGGAAAAAGAGGCAATTCGCGGAATCAATGAATTCGCGTTGAAATTTTTCACCGAACAATTACAACTTTCCGATGAGGGTAAAACCATTGCGGGGCCCTACTTTAGAGAACGCGGTTATACCCCTGATACGATTCAACATTGGAAATTGGGGTTTAGTCCTTCTTCTTGGGATGCATTTTATCAAGCTGCAAGAGCAGCAGGTTTTAAAGATGAACTCATGCTTCAAGCGGGTTTGGTGAAACAACGAGATAAAGATGGTAGCTTTTATGATTTATATCGCAATCGCGTTATTTTTCCATTAATTGCAGTAAATAATGCCATTGTTGGTTTTGCCGGCAGGGTAATGGGAAAAGTAGATAATGCGCCCAAATACGTTAACTCACCCGAAACGGTACTTTACAAAAAAAGTGATTTTTTATTTGCATTAAATCAAGCAAAAAACACCATTCGGAAAGAGGACAAGGCGTATTTGATGGAAGGATATACCGATGTAATTACGTTGCATCAATCGGGTATTACCAATGCAGTGGCATCCAGCGGTACGGCGTTGACTCCTGGGCAAATTCGATTGATTAAGCGTTTTACGGATAATGCCACCGTTATTTACGATGGTGATGCGGCCGGGATGAAAGCTTCGCTTCGAGGAATAAATTTGCTTCTGGAAGAAGGATTAAACGTACGTGTAGTACCCATGCCTGAAGGCGAAGATCCCGATTCCTACTGCAAAAAATTAGGTCCCGAAAAATTCAAAGAATACTTAAATTCGGCTGAGCAAAACTTCATTTTTTTCAAAGCGGAATTGTTACTTCAAGGCACCGAGAACGACCCCATTCGAAAATCGGAGGCGATTTCAGATATCATTGAATCCGTAGCGTTGATCCAAGATCGTTTGAAACGCGATGTTTTGATGACGAATTTGGAGCCGATTTGCAATGTTAAAATTGATAATCTTTATGCTGAATTAACTAAGCAACTTAGAAAACAAGCCACCAAAGAGCATCGTGAGATGCTCACAGAGGTAGATTTGTTGCTTAAAAATGCCGGTGTTGATTCCGCTAATACCGTTTATTCTGAGCAGAAAACATCGGTACCTACCCAGTTTAACGTCGGATCCGGAGGTAAGCTATCTGATGTTCATCAAGAAATAGCACTCCTGCGATTGATTTTCCTTTACGGGGGAGAGATGTTTGATGATAATTTAAAATTAATTGATTTCATTATTTCCGAATACCGTGCAGATGAAGCATCCATTGCTTTTAAAGATGAAAAAAGCCAGTTTTTGATTCAACACATTTTAGAATTGTATGATCAGCAGTTGGAATGGCCCACAAAAGAGTATTTTATTCAGCATACGGATAATCGTATTTCAGGTTTTGCCGCATCTGTGTTTTCTGCAGATTATCAGTTAAGCAGTGCGTTTGAAGGGAATTTGATTTACGTAAAACAAGAATCTGAAAACTTCCGACAGGAAGCTGTAGACATTTTCTTAAATTTAAGAAGAACTAAAATTGAAGAGTTAATAATTGCCACTCAAAAAATGCTCCTCGATCCAGAAGCAAATCATGAAGAAATCATGGAATATTTGGATTATTTAAATACAATTAAAAAGGAAATTGCAAGCAAATTGGGTAACGTGGTAACCCGTATTTAACGATTCGTTCAGGCCTATTATCGTATTTTTAGGTTGAATTCGATTTTTTTACCGAACTTCGCATTTTGTTTTGAATAAATACGTTAGCATATTTATTGTATTTGGTTTGTCAATTTTATTGACCTATCAGACCAGTCGATTTGAACCAGAACATCCGTTACAAGGCCAGCATCCATTCACGGTAAGTCAAGTTCGTATTGAAGGAAATGAGTTGTATGTTGACTCTTTAATTCTTCCTTTAAAAACCATCCCCAAAGTTCAAGAATTACATACAGTGGCTAAATCTGTAGTTGGACGTTGGGCGAAATTGTATACCGCTTTAAAAATTGAAGAAAGTGGTAACGACGGACAAAACTCGTTCTATGCCAAGAAGTACTATAATTTGGTTGGAATGCGCTTCCCCCGAAAAAGAAAAACAACGGCTATCCGTAAAGGGTACGACTATTATGCTGTTTACGAAAATTGGTACGAAGGGATGGTGGATTTTACCTACTACATTGAGTACATGGAGCGTTCTTTTGAACTAAAACACGGTCGTTTGCCTAAAACTGAGCGTGAATTCATTAACCATATATATGGTTCATACAATGTTTACTCAAAATGGCGCAACGATATGTTTTACATTCTGAAAAACTTCAAGTATCAGTAATTATATAAAACAATAGTTATTAATCAATTTAACTATTGAGATATTAATTTGCCTTTTTTTATTTCAAAATTGTTCCCCAGGAAAAATTCATTGTTAATTATATGACTTGGGTCCCAATAGGGTTTCAATGAGAAAAAATCAACATTTGTAACTTCAAATTTTGAATTAAATTCAATCTCTACCATAGAGTAACCGATGGAATAAAGTGTACGGTAACCTGTAGCTGTTTGAACAAGACTTTTGAGTTTACAAAATTGATACTGTGAATTTTTGAGCGTGAAAGTTAATATTTCAGGTACGATTAATTTATGGTTCTTTGTTAAAATAACTCCACCGTATTCAAAGAAAATATTCTCGTCAATGATTTTGAAAATTTGAAAGAAGCCAGTAGTTTTAAATTTCAGTGTATCATAAAGATTCATAGAAATAAACTTTATGTTTTTAATAGGTTGAATTTCATTTTTTTTGTTGAATTTGTACATCGTTAACAATGGAAACTTTTTCTTTGAATTTTCAGAAGTAAATAAATTCCCTATCACAAGATGATTATTATTTGTTAGTTCAGTAAATAAAGAGGGAACAGCCAAAGTATTTGAGTTGTTTGAATTAATTCTTAAAAAGGAAAGTGGTTGATGATTAGTTTGGATAAAATAATATGCTAACTCGGTCATTGTGTCATTTTTGGATTCTAAGCAAGTTATTTGGTAAACAATGCCGTAAATAGAATCTTTTTCGAAGATTTTCACAACTTGAATTGGAGATTTAACAAATTCCTTAAACCGTGAATCTGACGTGTCTTTTATTAAATTCAGAGTGTAATTTTTCGGAAGCCGTTCAATAAAATCCTTATATTTAGGTCGAGGAAAAATACATTGATTATCAATAATTTCATTATTAATTGATGCATAAATATTATTGCTTGTCGATAATGCGAATAATTTCCCGTTTGCGGAAATGGCAGAAGTGAAAATTACTTTTTTACTTACGTTGATTTCTTTTTGGGAATTAATAACAACTCTGTCGCTGAGAAGTTTAAATATTACATCATAATTCCTATTTGAAGAAAAGGGTATAATGGAAACAAGTCGGAGTTCTTTATTGATTTTTAACAGATACTCACCTGTGTTAAATCCAATAATATTCTGAATGGTTGGTTTCAAAAATTTATTAGAGTTAATTACAGAATCTTTAATATCTTCTATTCTGTTGTAAGTTACGTTGAAATAGAAAAAACGATCTCCTAACTGTTTTGGGAAATATTTTTGAAATAATTCACAAGAACTGCACGTACTCTCATTGCGGTAGTATAAGACAAAGTTGTCAATTTCAAAATTGCTAAACGCACTATCGAAGTCTGTTAATTGACTCTCGTTGTTCGGATACCAATAATTCTTGCTTTGAGAAAACAAAAACATGGGTACAAAAAATAGGATCCCAATGAAGTTTTTTAACATTTTTTAAAGTCTAATAATTGAATTATACTTGCCATTTCAATATTAAAAAACTTAATTAACAAACGTCTCAATTTATTGGGTGAAATATTGTTAAGTGTTGATTAAATATTTTACAAACCAGTTTGGCACTTTGGATGTATCGAAAATTTTTACGTCTTCTCCATCTGTTATCTCGGCAATTAATATACTCGCACTGCTTGAATTATCCCAGATATAAGCTCGATGGCTTAATTTGATGGCTGGCTTTAATTGTTTTAAACTTTTGAAGTACCTATTTCTAATTCTATCTGAATTTACGTCATGCCCATTTTGAGCTACTCTTACATTTACTCGACTAATATTTATTTCAGGATCTTCTGTAGCTACATAATACAAATAAATACGAAAATCTTTTTCCCTTGCTTTATTCAAAAAGTTCAACTTACTCACATGACTCATCACAGTTTCATAGGTGAATGATATATCATTTTCTAGAAGTTGTTGTCTAATAAATTCTGCTAAATCTGCTGCCAAGTAAGAATCTATACATGTGTTAACGTGTAAGACATTGTCTTTTAAATCCAGCTTTTCGCACAAGTCATTTTCATTTCTCAGAACAGGTGCAAACTGGCTATCTCTAAAAAAAGTATGAATTTGATTTTATGTTACTTTAAGATTATAGGAATTGAAAAGTAAAACTTTACTTTCTTTTAAATTGGCTTCAATTTCGTCTGCATTTACATAAATTCCAAAACCAATTTCTGAGCGTAAACTGTTAATAATAGTTGTTTTACCCGAGCCATTTGGACCTGCAAACACTCTTAAACGTTTGCTGGCCATTTTACTTTAATTTGAAATTCTCTTGAATTTTAATCTTTGGCTTTTCAATATCCCAAAGGAATTGCTTGTTTCCATTCGCATTAATTTGGTAAAGTTTACCGCCTTCTTCCATGACTAATGGTATATGTGTTTCACGAGCTTTTTGATTAGCCTTAAATGTGCCTAATATTGCAGCGCCAATTACAGCACCTAATGTTGCACCGTCTTCTTGATTTTTAGATAAAATTGCACCTAAAGTACCGCCAATCAATCCACCAGCAATTAATGATTGAAGAATTTCATCATCATTTTTCATAACTCAAATTTAATCAATTTTCATCAAAGTGTAAATTGATTTATAATTACGACTAAAATCAAGCTCCCAACGTTTAATTTATTCAAAAATCCCATTTAGAACCACCAAATTATATTTATATCCAGTGCTCAGTTTTCGTTTTGAAGTACAATAATCAACTTCAATTTAAAAATGTAAAATTCTGTCTATCAATTAATATTGTGATTTCTGAAATCTTCCCTTAAAAATAAAATAAACACTCAACCCGAAAGCTACAACAAAGCTTAAACCATTGATCAAAAAGATATTTTCATAACTCTGTTGCCAACGTGTGATCATAGCTCCTGCCAATAAGCCGCCGGTAATAATTCCCAATTCCAAAAATATAAATAAGGTTGCCAGCGATTTACCGCGATTTTCGGGACCTGCAACATCTCCAGCCCAAGCAAATAAACTGGGTGCATTGAAACCTTGTCCGATACCATATAAAATAGCACTTGCAAAGAAATAGAAACTGCTACCGCCTTTAACCAATGCAAACATGGCCAAAATTTGTAGAAAAGTGCCTATTGCTGTCGACCAAGCTCGTCCCAAAGCATCGGAAACTTTACCACTTACCAATCGAAACAACAGGGAAAATCCAATATACCAAGATAAATACAATCCTTTGTTTTCATATCCCAAAGACAAAGTGTAATCCGGCATAACGGTTAAAATTGTACCCAATGAAATGCATACAATCCACATAATAATACCGGGACTTAAAGCCGGAATATAAATGAGATTTTTCCAAGAAAACTCAAATTTCCGCTTGGATTCAGCGGGTTTGGTTTCAGGTAAGGAGTAAAACAACATTAACGCAAACACCGCTAATACAGAGCTGGTGAGAAACATGGCATCTCGTCCAAATTTCAATGCAATAACGGCGCCTAATCCATACCCCAATGAAGTTCCAGCATTATTGAAAACCCCTTGCCAACCCATCGCGCGGCCTCGATGAGAAGCAGGAATCACATCCGAAGTAAATGCAGTAAAACCGGTAGGGGTGAATCCCGTAGAAAAACCATGTATGATTCTCACGAGTAAAAATCCCCCGACAGAACTCACAAATGGATAGAAAAATCCCGCAACAATACAAAAAACACACCCAGCTATCATGGTCCAGCGGCGACCCACGTTGTCGGTTAGCCACCCACTTAGCGGGCGTGCTACCAATGCTGAAATAGAGAAAGCAGGTATTATCCAACCCAAATAATCATAGCCATTCAGTTCATTCAACATGGTTGAAAGTTCTGGCAATACAATATTAAAAGATAAAAAAAACAACAATGCACCCAAACACAATCGAATAAACGATGGCGGATAAACGTCGCTAAAAATCTTAAATTTCATACGTGGCAACCAAAGGCATCACTCGTCCTTTTCCAAATGATTTCGTGCTTACACGGAGTATTGGAGGAGCTTGATAGCGTTTGTATTCATTTGCATTGACCATTCGAATCACTTTCGCTACAACTGCTGCATCGTAACCTTCCATAACAATTTCATTGTGTCCCTTTTTTTCTTCGATATACAGACGTAAAATTCCGTCTAAAATGGAATACAAGGGCAAAGAATCGGAATCCTTTTGGTCGGGTCGTAATTCTGCACTGGGTTCCTTCTCTATGATGTTTCTGGGGATTTTACCCTGGCTTGAATGCAAATACTCGCACAAAGCATACACTTGGGTTTTATAAACATCCCCAATAACCGATAAACTTCCACATAAATCGCCGTACAAGGTGGAATAACCCACGGCCATTTCACTTTTATTGCTGGTATTTAAAAGAATATTGCCTTTTTTGTTGCTAATGGCCATTAACAATACGGCACGTGAACGAGCTTGTAGATTTTCTTCAGCCAATCCCACTTCGGTGCCCTCAAATATGGGTTTTAATGATCCTTCATAGGCACTATGAACATCTTCAATGGGCAAAATTATGTGTTCATTCCCAAGGTTTTTACTCAATTCTATGGCATCACTCACACTTCCCTCAGAAGAAAAACGCGAAGGCATTAACACTGCCAATACATTTTCAGCTCCTAATGCATCAACTGCTAAATGTTGAACCAAAGCACTATCAATCCCGCCTGATGCTCCTAAAACGGCTTTTTTGAAGCCCATTTTCTGGAAATAATCACGAATACCAAACACCAAAGCTTTATGCAGCAACGCAACATTGTCGGTTCCAATTGTCAAATTGGAATTTTCTACAGAAAAATACCCATGGTGGTATTCTAATTGGGCTACTGATTCTTCAAATTCAGGCAATTGTATGGAAATATCGCCATTGGGATTGACCGCTTTACTGCTACCATCAAACAATAATTCGGTGTGCATACCCACTTGATTTACATATAAAACTGGAATTTTGAATCGATTAACTTGTCCACTAAATACGCGATTTCTATGAGATTGTTTACCCAAGTTAAACGGTGAAGCCGAAGGATTGATTATTATGTCAGCACCCAGGGTTTTCAACTGTTCTGCTGGACTGGTGGTATATTCAAAATCGTTGTATTGATCCCATAAATCTTCGCAAATTGCAATTCCAATTTTGACTCCTTGAAATTCAATGATTGAACTTTCACGTGCTGGTTCAAAATACCGAGCTTCTGTGAAAACATCGTAAGTAGGAAGTAGGGTTTTGGGGATGATTTTTTCAATTCTTCCATTGTTCATGAAGCAAGCCACATTTTGCAGCAGTCTACCTTTATTCGGATTGCGAACCACACCTCCAACAATGGCGGCAATGCCTTGGCAACTTTGCGCAACTACTTCTAAACTCTGTTCGCATTTTTCAATGAAATACGGATAGTCCAATAAATCTTCGGGCATGTAACCGCATACCGACATTTCGGAAAAAACCACCAAGTCAGATCCTTGACGCTTGGCGTTAAAAATAACATCGGCGATTTTCGAAGTGTTTCCTTCGAAATCGCCGATCTTAAAATTCAGTTGTGCTATAGTGATTTTCAAATCAAGAGCGAAAATACGTCTCTTTAAAACATCAAACCAACTTGGAAGGATAAAAAGTTATGTCTTCCGCTATATTTGTCGTCTTTTAATAAGTCCGTGAAGCCGTTGTCAAATTTTAAAGAACCCAACAATCTCAAACGTTCAGATAAGGGATATTCGATACCTGCTGCCCAAATAAGCGACATTCTGAATCCTGCAACATCGTCCATATAGTCTAAGTTCGCATTGGTATTGTTTCCACCATTGAAATCAAAATTTCCATTGGAAGTGCTGTTGGGGTTGTGTGAAGTTAAATTGGTTCCTTCGTATAAGTTCGGATCTGCCGTTGTTTTCAAACGCGCGCTGGTTAAGAAACAAGGGGCCAAACCGGCTTGGAAGAAGTACTTCATTCCTCCGATTTCATCGGTTTTGAACTTCACCATGATGGGAATTTGAAGCATTTGTACATTGTAATCGAATTTTACATTGGTAAATGTATCGGCGTTTAAACTTCCCGCTTTTTGATTCACTAAATTGCCCATTTGTTGTAATTTAACAGGAGCAGATGTGATTAAAACGTCGGCGCTTAAAAAATAATTTCCAACGCTACCAAATTGATAATCACCCGTTAAGCCGTATGAAAACCCCAGGCCTAAGCCATTATTTTCCATAGCGCCGTCCTGGATTTTTGCCCAGGCAAAATTTGGACTAATTTTGAAGCCGAATGAAAATTGTGCCTGGGATGCAGAGAACCCTCCAAAACCCAATAGCAATGCAGCGAATAAACCTTTCTTTTTCATTTGTCGTTTTAATGTTATGCAAAAAAACAAGATTTTAAACAAAACATGGATTTTAGCTACCCTAATTGCTACTTATTTGCTCACATCCTGTGGGGGAAAACAAGCAAAACCGGTCCAAATTGAGTACATCGATTTCGTTGAGCAATTGGATCAGCTTTCTCAAAAACATTGCGGTGTTGCTGAATTAAATCAGATTCGAAGTAAGCATCCACTGTTTTTTAAAGTATGGTTTTCTGAAATAATGGACTATTCCCAATTTGTGAATTTCCCGGATAGCGTAATAGCCGACCGATTTAACTATTGGGTTCAAGTAAATCGTCCAGTATTTCAAGCTCTAAAAAAACATTACAGCATTCATACTCAATGGAAACCTTCCTTGGAACAGCAATGGGCCAATTTAATCCAAGAACTTCCCAAAACTCCGGTTCCAGTGGTGTACGGTTACATGTCGCAATTTTCAAACTACAACACGTTTACCATCCCCCAAGAAAAAATCATAAAACAAAAAGATACCGTTCAAACACCGTTGATACTTGGATTTTCAAAGGAAATGTTCATGAACGATACCTTCCCCCTGTATAAAGCACTGGATGTTCCTTCGTTTTACGAGCGCTATAACAACCCCATACAAATTCCAACCATGATGATTTGGAATTATCTAAACAGCACATACGCTCCCAAACACCGTATTAAAACTATGATTGACCAGATGATGTTTGATGGGAAAATGTGGGCACTGATGACGCAAATTAGCGACCAACCCAATCCGTATGATATACTCGGTTATACCCAAGAAGAGTGGGCCATGATGGAAAAAGATCAAGGACAAATTTGGAAACATTTCTTAGATCAAAAAGCCTTATTTAGCTCGAATTTCAATGAATATCGACGTTACTTCGTTTACGGAAATAAAACTTTCGGATCCGGAATCCCTGCAGATTGCCCTCCCATGATTGGAAGTTTTATAGGTATGAAAATTATTCAGAAATATAAATCAGAATCGGGTGCAACTTGGGAAGAAATCTTCAATGAAACGGATGCTGCTAAAATTTTGAGAATTTCCGGTTACAATCCCGTTAGATAAAATCAAAACTATCAATTTATACCCAATTCAGTTGAAAAAACCATCAACATCCGGCATTTCATCGTGAAATTCATTACCATAATACGAGTCTAGACTTTAAACAATAAAAAATTTAAAAGTGAACCCAATGAATCCATTAAAAGAATATTTGCAAGAACGACTAAAGAATAACCATTTCATCAATCACCTGGGTTTGGTGCTCGAAGATGTGGAAAAGGGGCGGGCTACCATGTCGATCGACATTGAAAAACACCACCTGCAACAAAACGGATTTATGCACGGAGGTGTTACCGCTACTTTGTGTGACGTGGTTACCGGAATTGCCGCATATACAGCGGTTAAAGAAGGTAAAAATGTGGTAACTGCCGATTTGAAAATCAGTTACTTGAATCCTTCAACATCTAAAAAAGTATGGGCCGAGGGGAAAGTGCGCAAATCCGGCAATTTCTTGGTTTTTTGCGAAGGAGAAGTGTACGATATTTTTGAGGACGGCAGCCGTAAATTGGTAGCTACCTGTACTTCGATCATGGCAGCAGTAGATATTCCCGTTGTTCCATCGTAAATTTGGAGTCTTATGTCCACAAATTACAGAGACGTACTTTATTCCAATTACCACAGCACACAAAGCGGACGTGCTAGTTTAACCGATTCAAAATCGCTGTTTGAGCGCGAAAAATGGCGTTTTCAAATGGAATTATTGCCGTTATTGAATTCCGTTTCAAAATCAGCGCGCATATTTGATATGGGATGCGGAAGCGGCAGTCTTCTTTCGGTTTTGGGGGATGCGGGATTCGAGAACGCCTTTGGCATGGATTTGAGCCAAGAACAAGTTGATTTGGCCCACAAAATGGGCGTGAATCAAGTACAAATGGGAAATGCTTTGGATTTTATCAAAAATTCCAATGAGCAATTCGATGTTATTACGGGAACCGATATCATTGAGCACTTCACAAAAGACGAACTCGTTGAGTTGCTCCAAACCATTCAATCCAAACTCAAATCCGGTGGGAAAGCCATTTTTAGAACGCCGAACTTGGACGCGCCGTTCGCTTCGATTTTTGCCAACGGTGATTTTACCCACGAAAATTATCTCAACGCTTCTTCAGCTCAGCAAGTGCATTTGGCCTGCGGATTCAAGAAGGTAATGGTTTATCCATCCCAAATGAAAATTCAAAACCCCTTTAAAGAAATACTGCGCAAACTCATTGCGGCACCCGTGTTTTTGAGTTATAAATTGGTCATTTTTGCATCAGGTAGAAGCACCCAAAATGTATATTTTTCTCCCAACATGATCATTGTTGCTGAAAATTAACATTTAAATCCAACCTTCACACATTAATCATTAGTAGCAAAAATAAAATTGAATTTGAACTAATTGCATAAAGAGTTTTTTAAAAGTTGAATTTAGTATGAGTAAGAAAATTGCCTTAGTTACTGGAGCGACATCCGGAATCGGTCATGCAACCGCCGAACTGTTGCTCAGTAACAATTATCAAGTAATCATAACCGGAAGACGAGAAGATCGTTTGAAAGAATTCCAATCCCGTTATCCACAAAACGACGTATATACCCTGAATTTCGATATTCGTAATGAAGAAAGCGTATTGAATGCACTGAATTCGCTTCCCGATGTTTGGAAAAATATTGACGTGCTTGTTAATAATGCAGGACTTGCTTTGGGCTTGTCGCAGTTCTACGATGGAAATACCGAGCACTGGGATACCATGATTGATACCAACGTAAAGGGATTATTGTATATTTCTCGAGCGGTTTCTCGGGGGATGAAAGATCGAAAATCCGGACATATTGTGAATATTGGATCCATTGCTGGAAAAGAAGTGTATAACAATGGAAATGTATATTGTGCAACCAAACATGCTGTAGATGCTCTAACCAAAGCCATGCGTTTGGAGTTGGCTGCTTTTGGAGTAAAGGTAACGGGTATTCATCCCGGAGCTGTTGAAACGGAATTCAGTATTGTGCGATTCGAAGGCGATGAACATCGAGCCAAAACCGTGTATCAAGGGTTTGAAAACTTAGTAGCCGCCGATATCGCGGATGCGGTTTATTATGCTATTTCGCGCCCAGCACATGTAAATATCAACGACTTGGTCATCATGCCAACGGCTCAACCTCAGGCAGGATTGATTCATAGAAATAATTGAACCGTTCCCCCAAAATACAAATCATTTATGTACTGCGAAGAGTATCCTAATTCTTGGACTTTCTAAAATCGAAAATCGTCAAATCTTCATATCGTTTTTGAACACCATCCCCTCTAAAAGTAATTTGAAATCCATCCCCAAAATGAGTAATAAGAATAAAAATAAACAAGGTGTTGTGTATTCTACCAACCCCGATTATCAATATCAGTACGATTCGGACCAGGAGCAGGACACACTTCCCCCGGAACAACAAAAATTATACGTTCGACGGGAAATGCGCAACGGGAAACCCACCGTTGTTATTAAAGAGTTCATCGGAAAATCCGACGATTTGAAGTCGCTGGAAAAACAATTGAAAACATTTTGCGGAGTTGGTGGTTCTTCTAAAGATGGCGACATACTTATTCAAGGGGATCTGGTTGATCGCGTTAAGTCTTTCTTGCACAGCAAGGGATACAAAACCAAAGGGTAGTTGGTTCGATTCTGAATCGAAACATACGTCGAACGCTTCGACCCATGATAAAAAATCAAACGATATGAACTCAGAAACGAATAATCCAGGAAACTCGGGAGAAAATTCCGGCATTAAGGGCGAGCATTTAGGAAATGCTAACGATCATGCCGCCAATTTTTCTAGAAGTGAAAATCAATCCAGTTCAAACCGAATAGAGAATTCCACAAAATTGGATACGTGCTATTTGGGCGGGGGATGTTTTTGGTGCTTGGATGCGGTGTACCGCAACATGAAGGGAGTTGAGAAGGTAATTTGCGGTTATTCCAACGGATTGGTAGCACGTCCTACCTACAGAGAAGTTTGCACCGGAAGAACTCAATGTGTGGAAGTCGTTAAAATTGTGTTCAATACCAAGGAAACATCGTTTGAGGAAATATTGACGGTTTTTTGGAGAATTCACGATCCTACAACTCTTAACCGACAAGGAAACGACGTGGGAACCCAATACCGAAGCGGAATTTATTACACCAATGATAATCAAAAGCGATTGGCCGAGTTAAGTCGAGATGCGGCTCAAGAATCGGGTTTATGGAAAGATAAAATTGTAACAGAAATTGTTCCGATTACCAAATATTCTGACGCAGAAGATTACCATCAAAATTACTTTGAAAACAATCCCAATCAGCCTTATTGTGTTTATATCGTGGGCGAAAAAGTGGAGAAATTCAAGAAACTTTTCAAGGAGAAATCGAAAAATAATTGATTTTCGCAAATTTGTTCTAATGTTCGCTGTCTAATTTTACCATAAAATTAAAACGATGAAATTAGAAACTTTATCCGGTGAAAATCAATTGAGTTTATTTGAAAGAATTAAGAAAATTGATAATTTAGGAAATGAGTATTGGAGTTCCAGAGAATTATCTAAAATACTTGAATACTCAGAATATAGGCACTTTCTGCCCGTAATTGAAAGAGCCAAAATTGCCTGTGAAAACAGTGCCCAATTAGTATCAGACCATTTCGAGGATATCCTCGAGATGGTACCTCTTGGTTCGGGTGCATTAAGGAAGTTTGAAGGCGTTAAACTTTCGAGATATGGATGTTATTTAATTGTACAAAACGCTGATCCCAATAAAGAAATCGTTGCTTTAGGACAAACATATTTCGCAGTTCAAACACGAATCAGTGAAATACATCAGATGGTTGAATTTAATAATTTAACCACTGAAAATGAACGCAGATTATTTTTAAGAAAGGAATTAACGAAACACAATATCCAGCTTGCTGCAGCTGCAAAAAACGCCGGAGTGATTAGCGCGAAAGATTATGCAATTTTTCAAAATCATGGATACAAAGGATTATATGGTGGATTGGATGCTAAAGCCATTCAACAAAAGAAAGGGCTTAAAAAAAGTGAGCAAATCCTTGATTTTATGGGAAGTACAGAATTGGCAGCTAACTTGTTTCGCGCTACTCAAACCGAAGAAAAGCTCAAGCGAGAAGAAGTAAAAGGAAAGACCAATGCGAATAAAACACATTTTGAAGTGGGTAAAAAAGTGAGAAAAACCATTGAAGAACTCGGTGGTGAAATGCCTGAAAATTTACCGGTTGCAGAGAATATTAAGAAAATTGGACATGAAAATTCTAGAAATAAGTCCAGCAACAAAATAGATTAATCAACTCTTCTCATGTAAGCGGGCATTCAACAACGAAATTCCCGTGCCAATGATGAATCCTGTTAGTACATCGGAAGTATAGTGTTTTCCAGCCGCAATGCGCATTCCACCTGTGGTTAACGCCAATCCAACCGATGCCCATGCTACGGGTTTTGTCCATTTTCCTCCATCATAGCGATATGCGTATAACATAGCGGTTGTTGCAGCTGCGGCAGTGAATGAACTGTGTCCGCTGAAAAACGAAAAGTGATCGTCGTTATTACCCGAAGCTATATAATTCGGATGTTGCGTTAACGGACGTTGACGCTGAACCAAAACCTTTACCGTTTGAGTTAAATTGGTGGTAATTAGAATATTTTGAGCCAATAAATTGGCGTAATTCCATTCAATTTTCTGTTTTTGGGGATTTAATGCCGGTAAGGCTGCTAAAAATGCGGTCGACATCAATATCCAGTCGCTATGTCCAGCAATTTTCCCGTTGTACGGAATGGGTTTTTGGAAATCCAATCCTGGAACCCTCCAATAAGTGGGGCTGTGGTTGATTTTTTTTTCTAGTAAATAATTTCCCCCATACCAAATGATACCTCCACTGTAAATACTCAATTCCTGAAGAGTGGAACTTGTTAAGGTGGGTCCGTTTAAAGTTTGACTTTTGCACCGATTGACATTCAATAAATTAATGCACAAAATACAAAGTGTCAATTTTACACCATGAAAAGCAGTTTTTATTATTAAATTATTGAATATCATATTTTTGATTCGTGTTTGAATTCGATGAACGTTGCAAAACCATAAATAATTAATGTGCGTAATTATCAACAGTAAATTCCCGATTAAATGATGAGATTACCACAAAGCAGTGGTAATTTCGCGCCGTCAAATATACATAGTTTATTTTATGATGAATAACCAAGAGCTGATTTCAGCTATTCGCAACACCGCGAGCCAAGTGTATGAGAACTTGACTACCGAAGAACTTGTTCAAAAAGCTTTAGAAAGAAACGAAGGTCAACTTACTGACAAAGATGCGCTTGCAGCTGACACCGGCGAATTTACCGGACGCAGTCCCAAAGACAAATTTTTAGTAAAAGACGAAACCACTGAAAATACAGCATGGTGGGGCAATGTGAACCAACCGATTTCTCCTGAGAAATTCGATTCATTGTTGAACCGTGTAGTTGATCATTTAGGAAACAAAGAAATTTTTATCCGCCACGCCTATGCATGTGCAGATCCAGAATATCGTTTAAATATTCAAGTGGTAACAGAAAGTGCTTATCAAAACCTATTCGCTAAGCACCTGTTCTTGAGACCTACTCCATCGGAAGTTGCCGTTCAACCCACCGAATGGTTAATTATTGCAGCTCCTACTTTTAAAGCAAACGGTGCTGAAGATGGTGTTCGTCAACACAACTTCACCATTGTTAACATGACCCGCAAAATCATTTTGATTGGTGGTTCAGGTTATACCGGTGAAATTAAAAAAGGAATTTTTGGCGTATTGAATTACATCCTTCCTCAAGAAAGAGGGGTGTTGAGCATGCACTGTTCGGCAAACATTGGTGAAGCAGGCGATACAGCCGTATTCTTCGGTTTGAGCGGTACAGGTAAAACTACCTTGTCTGCAGATCCAAATCGTAAATTAATCGGTGATGATGAACACGGTTGGTCTGACAAATCAGTTTTCAATTTCGAAGGCGGTTGCTACGCAAAATGTGTGAACTTAACCGAAGAAAAAGAACCACAAATCTGGAATGCAATTAAACACGGCGCTTTAGTTGAAAACGTTCGTTTCTTCGAAGGAACCAATTCTCCTAACTACGACGATATTTCAGTTACTGAAAATACCCGCGTGGCTTATCCAATTGAATACATTGATAACATTGCAGTTCCTTCAGTAGGTGATGCTCCTAAGAATATCTTCTTCTTAACAGCTGACGCGTTTGGTGTATTGCCTCCGATTTCTAAATTAACACCTGGACAAGCTATGTACCACTTCATCAGCGGTTACACAGCTAAAGTGGCTGGTACTGAAGCTGGAGTTACTGAACCACAAGCTACATTTTCAGCTTGTTTCGGACAAGCATTCTTGCCATTGCACCCAGCTAAATACGCTGAAATGTTAGGTAAGAAGCTTACTGAAAACCCAAATATCAATGTTTGGTTGATTAATACGGGCTGGACAGGTGGTCCTTACGGTGTGGGAAGTCGCATGAAATTAAGCTACACCCGCGCTATGATTACTGCTGCGTTAGAAGGCCAATTGAATGGTTCATTTACTCAACACCCCGTGTTTGGTGTGATGATGCCAGATGCTTGTCCTAACGTACCAGCGGAATTATTGCATCCACGCAATACTTGGGCTGACGCTGAAGCATACGATGCACAATGTCAGAAATTATCGCAATTGTTCAACGACAACTTCCAGAAGTTTGCCGATGGTTCAAGTGATGAAATCAAAGCAGCAGCTCCCAAATTAGCGAACGCACAATAACTAAATGACAACATAGTCGTCTCGCCGTTGAAATTGGTTTGATCTGCTTTTTACGATTTTAGTATTTCAGCAATTAAACCCTATCAACTTTCGCAGATGCAACTCACAAGGTCACCCCAACGGGTGGCCTTGTGTTTTTTTATTCATTACAGTTTTTTTTAAAAAAGGTTTAAAAATAATAACCGAGTTAAGCAATAATTTCTTAATTACTTTTTGGGTACTGCATAAAATTTTGTATGTATCCATCGAAAAAGTAATAATGTTTAAAAAAAAATCCCAAATAAATTGGACCATCTCTTAAACGATTTTAACGAGTCAAGAATGTGATAATGAAAATAAGTGTAAAACTCCTAATTTTGATAACAAGGTAGTATCCTTTTTACGTACTTTTTTATTGTAGTGCGATCAAAATAGTAATATACAATTCGACGACAATTAGAATGGAAGAAAAAAATCAACATAACGACATTATTTTCTATAGCACTCCAACGGGTAATGTAAGAATAGAAGTGATTTTTAATGAGGAAACGTTCTGGTTAACCCAGAAGCGAATGGCAGAATTATTTGGTGTAGAAAGCCATACCATTACATACCATTTGAAGGAAATTTATAAAACAGGTGAATTGGAGGAAAATCCAACTGCTCGAAAAATTCGAGTAGTTCAAAAAGAGGGTATTCGAGATGTAAGCCGAGAGGTGGATTTTTACAACTTAGACGCCATTATTGCCGTAGGCTACCGAGTAAACAGCCATCAGGCTACCCAATTCCGTATATGGGCCACCAAAACACTGAGAGAATTCATAATTAAGGGATTCGTACTAGATGATGAACGGCTTAAACAGGGAAAACACTTTGGTAAGGACTACTTTGACGAACTATTAGAACGCATTCGTGAAATAAGGGCTAGCGAAAGACGTTTTTATCTCAAAATTACTGACATCTACGAGCAGTGTAGTATCGACTATAACAAGGATGCGGAAATTACCCAAAAGTTCTTTAAAACAGTTCAGAATAAGCTACATTGGGCTATCATTGGGCAAACAGCAGCAGAAATAATTGCGAATCGTGCCGATGCTACACAACCCAATATGGGTTTGACAACCTGGAAGAATGCGCCTCAGGGGAAAATCCTTAAGAGTGATATTGGTACTGCTAAAAACTATATGCAGGAAAAGGAAATCAAGGAGTTGGAACGAATTGTTACAATGTACCTGGATTTTGCAGAATTGCAAGCTGAGAGACAAGTTCCCATGAAAATGGCTGATTGGGTGACTCGATTGGATGCTTTCCTTCAATTTAATGAATACAACATTCTAAAAGATGCAGGTAAAATAAGTCATGATGTAGCAATGAAATTGGCTGAAAAGGAATTTGAGAAATTCAGAATTGTTCAAGATCAAAACTTTGTAAGCGATTTTGAGAAAGAAGTAAAAAAGCTTAATAATTCCTAATTCCCAAGGCTTGAAAAAAGTAGTTAGAGGAATCGAAAAACTTCGGCTGTCTGATTTGTATTCAATATCTTTGCAGTAATTATGAGCAATTCATCGCTTGAGATCAAAAAACAATTCTTGGATTTTTTCGCTTCAAAAGGACATAAAATCGTTCCTTCGGCTCCCATCGTGGTAAAAGGGGATCCAACCCTCATGTTTACCAACGCGGGTATGAACCAGTTTAAAGATTTTTTCTTGGGAAATACGGTTGCTCAGGATACCCGTGTGGCCAACAGTCAGAAATGTTTGCGCGTCAGCGGTAAACACAATGATTTGGACGAAGTTGGACACGATCACTACCACCATACCATGTTCGAAATGCTCGGAAATTGGAGTTTTGGTGATTATTTTAAAAAAGACGCTATTCATTGGGCTTGGGAATTGCTCACCGAAGTGTACAAATTGCCCAAAGATCGTTTGTATGTTACGGTTTTCGAGGGAAGCCCTGAAGAAGGCATACCCTTTGATCAAGAAGCGCATGATATCTGGGCAGGGTTAATATCCCCCGAAAGAATAATTAAAGGAAATAAAAAGGATAATTTTTGGGAAATGGGCGATACCGGGCCATGCGGACCCTGTACGGAAATCCATTTCGATATGCGCAGCGATGCCGAACGAGCAGCTTTAGATGGAGCCAAATTGGTGAATAACGACGATCCACAGGTAATTGAAATCTGGAACAACGTGTTCATGGAATTCAATCGCAAAGCCGATGGAAGTTTGGAATTCTTGCCGGCAAAACACGTGGATACGGGCATGGGCTTTGAACGTTTAGTGCGCGCTATTCAAGGGAAATCTTCGAATTACGATACCGATATTTTTCAGTTTATCATTCAAAAAACATCCAGTTTGTGCGGTATTTCTTACGGTGCAGATGAACAGAAAGATATTGCATTTCGTGTAATAGCCGACCATATTCGCGCGGTGAGTATGGTTATTGCCGATGGACAAATTCCATCCAATACCGGAGCGGGTTATGTGGTGCGACGAATCCTTCGTCGTGCTGTGCGTTATGGATACAGTTATTTGGAGTTCCAAAAGCCATTTTTCAATGAATTGGTGGCTCCGTTGGCGGATTATTTCCAGGATTCTTTCCCCGAACTAAAACAGCAACAAGATTTTGTGGCTAAAGTGATTCGCGAGGAAGAAGCTTCGTTTTTCAGAACCTTGAGCACCGGTGTCCAAAAATTACAATCCTATTTTACCGAGAATCCCGGCAAAGGAATTTCTGGTGAAATGGCGTTTGAACTTTACGATACCTACGGTTTTCCTATTGATTTAACGGAGATTTTTGCCCGTGAAAATCAGGTAAATGTCGATTTAGAGGGCTTCGAATCGGCTTTGCAGCAGCAAAAAGATCGCAGTAAAGCAGATGCAAAGAAGGAAACGGGCGATTGGAATGTGGTTATGGAATCAGCGGAAGAAATTTTCTGCGGATACGATGTTACTACCCAATTTACCAAAATTTCAAGATTTAGAAATGTACAATCCAAAGGGAAAAATACAACTCAAATCGTGTTGGATTCGTGTCCCTTTTACGCTGAAAGCGGTGGACAAGTGGGCGATACCGGTTGGTTAATCGGTGAAGATGGCGAAAGAATTCGCATCGTTGATACACATAAGGAGAATAAGTTGCATGTGTTGGTTGCTGAAATAGAAATCAAAAACCCTCAGCAATTGTTTACTGCTTCGGTTGATCAAAAAAGACGAGAAGCCATTGCATCAAATCACTCTGCAACGCATTTAATGCATTCCGCATTGAGGGAAGTTTTGGGCGACCATGTGGCTCAAAAAGGGAGCTTGGTGAATGATAAAATGTTGCGATTCGATTTTTCTCATTTTGGGAAAATGTCGGAAGAAGAATTGCAAAAGGTGGAAGACCGCGTGAACGAAAAAATTCGCGAAGCTATCGACCTCATTGAACACCGTGATTTACCTATTGAAGAGGCAAAGAAAATGGGTGCTACGGCGTTGTTTGGCGAGAAATATGGAGATTTTGTGCGTGTCATTGAATTTGATCGCGAATATTCTATGGAATTGTGCGGAGGGACGCATGTTCGCAATACATCACAAATAGGAGTATTTAAGCTGCTTTCCGAGGGAAGTGTGAGCGCGGGTGTTCGACGTGTGGAAGCTGTAACCAATCAAGAAGCTTGGAATATTATAAATTCCAAAATTCAAGAATTAGATCAAATCAAAGTCTTGTTAAATAATCCCAGAAATACAGTAGATGCCATTCAAAAGTTGATTTCTGAGAATCAAGCTTTACATAAAAAAATGGAGGAATTTACGGGATTGCAAGTGGCTCAAATCAAAAAGGAATTATCCGGAAAATTTGAAACAATCAATGGCGTAAATGTATTAATAGCAGAACTTTCATTGCCTAATGCCGATGCAGCTAAACAGTTGTGTTTTCAATTGAAAAATGAGTTTACACCCGCTGCCATTGTTTTGGGATTTGTAGCTGAGGATAAGCCCGGTTTAGCCATTTATTTGGAAGAATCATTGCTCGCTGAAAATTCCTGGAACGCTTCACAATTGGTTCGCGATTGCGGCAAATTCATTCAGGGTGGAGGCGGAGGACAAGCGTTTTTCGCTACTGCCGGCGGTAAAGATATCACTGGAATCCCCTATGCATTGAATCACGCCAAAACCTATTTGGGGTTGTAGTTCACAGGTTTTACTCAACAATCAATTATATGAAGGGATTGTTGGTTTTCATGGGAATAATTTTTGATGCCTTTTTATTATCAAATTTTTGTATATTAATTTTGTTTCTGCAGTTAAAAAGCTTGAATCAATACAATTAATCCAAATTGGTAATATAGCTGTGTATCGCTTTTTTATCGAATTTAATGACTTTTCATTTATCTTCAATGAATCCGCTAGTTTATTGAAATCGTTGATTTTTAATTTGTTCTTTTTACCGTTGATTGTAAGAGCTGATTCTTCTAGATCGTCTGGCATGATAATAGCGGTGTTGAGCAAATCGTATGCAGGAGATAATTCAAATTCACCAAATTGATTTTCAATTATAGAAAAGTTTTTTAAATGCATATCTGCATTACCTGTAAGATATGAAAATAACACGATTTCAAACAATCTCTGAGCTTCATAACCTTGATTTTTTGTGAATGTATATACTAGTTTACCCAATTGTTCAATGGAGCCTCTGTATTTATGTTCGGTAAGATTTTCACTTAATTGACAAAAATCTTCTACCGCAATCTTGGCACCTTTAATTCGATCAAATCGTTTTGTGATATAAGCCAATTCTTTTGATTTTAGTCGAATTAAACCATGTTTAGCGGTTTTAATTTTTACTAATTCAGCTAAATGCATGGTTAGGTCTTCATTTTCCGGAAGCTCTTTATAAATGGATGTTGGAGGTTTTAATATAAAATCACCCTGTAAGCCGACGATTGTTAATCGCGTGGGTGTCTGTCTGTTTTTCTCGATATTTACAGATAATTTGGGTTGTACTCCGGTTACTGCCTTACTTTTTATAATAATTTGTTTTGCCAGTTCCTCTATTTGATTTAACTCAAAATCTATAATTGGTACTTGAGATGTGCCGAATAGTTTTTTTATACAAACCGGATGATAATCAGTTTGATCCGCATTTAATGGTTGATAACAAATCAAACAACTACTCATAAGTTCTCATTTAAAGCAATGATTGATACACAGCCTATGCAATCCGTACATAAGGTTATGAGCATCCCGAACCGATCATTGGGTTTTAATTTCCAATTGGTTACTGCAATATTCAACAGCCATCCCTCTGGTATTAAACCATCGAAGAATGCAAATAACACTTTACTCTTAAAAGATTCTGGTTGAAGAGGCAATGTTAAACTTATGGGTTTGGACGACATATTATCTAAATATTGTTGATTATATTTAAATTGAAAGCCATCATCTGTTTCACTGATGATTCCAGCTAATTCATTCTTGTAGAATACTTGGGCTCTCCTCATATTTCAGTTTTTTGAACAACTCCCAATTCGCTTCCAAATAATGCCAAAACTTGATTGACTTTATCCAATTGTACTGTTTTTTTCCCTTGCTCCAATTCCCTCACAAAGCGAAGACCTACGCCGGCTCTTTCAGCCAACTCAGGCTGAGTTAGTTTTAATTGTTTTCGCTTTTCCTTAATGAATTTTACAATATTTTCACTCATAAAAGTACCCTTTAGGGTACAAATATATTTAAATTGTTTAAATATATACCATAAAGGGTATAAAAATAGTGATTATTTAATTAATTATACCCTTTAGGGTGTGTTTTCGTTAAGGATATTTAGTTTTTTACTGAACAATCAACTTCATGGTTCTAGATTCTTGGGTGTTTAAAATGACTGCTTTTACGAAATACATACCGGGAGAGAGATGTTGAATATCAAAAAGATCTGTGTCGTTTTGAATTTGTTTTGAGATGAGATTTCCTTTGGCATCAAAAAAATGTGCTTCGATTTGACCGTAGTAATAGGGGATGGCAATACGAACTTTTTTTGAAGCGGGGTTAGGAATTAACATGAGCGGTTGATCCCATTCGCTGTATTTGTTTTGCGGATGAATAAGTCCATCACGATCTGTTTTGAAAACAAATACCAAATTATCTTCTCCGCTCGGGGCTATGCCTTCAGCAACACCATAAAATCCACCATCTTTGCTTTGGCGTAATTTGTGTATTTCATAATTAAAATGTAAACGTTCACCGAATAGCTTTTCTCTAATCCAAATGTGGTTGAAATTCTGATCTAAGAGTGCCATTTGGTCACCATAGGCAATTAGAAAATTCCCATTTTGAAGGGGCAATTGAATTTCAAAATTATATCTACTATTAATTTTCCTTTTGGTTTTTCCGTATTTGTCCAGAATATAATAATTCAGATTTCTATTACAAGTAGTTCTACCGGAAACTAAGAATAGTGAATCTTGAAAGGGACTAATATCAACAATTTCCATCAGATAAGTAAGATAATTTGCGTCATAGCAACTGTCTACATAATTTCTGGAAATTAAATGCCCTAAACTGTCTGTATTGAAGATTTCGGAGTAATAATTATTATTTAGGTCACTTCCAAGCAGCAAATAACCTCCAGTTGTCTTGTTTGGAATAATTTTTCT
>CAMDDG010000016.1 GCA_945890895.1 Chitinophaga pinensis
ACTGGGTTCAATCAGGTAAAAAGATTGATTCCAGACTAAACTCCGAATGATTTGCATAAATCCGCCTACTTTATTCAATGGCAAACAGATGAGTTGCTTGTTAGGAGTAGAAATAAAGTGCTTTAATGTTTGGTTTGCACTCCAAATCATTGATGGTTTTTCTAAAATATACGTCTTAGGAAGTCCTGTACTACCTGAAGTGGTAATTTCAAATGAAGTTTGGCCAGCATTCCAGCGTTCAATGATATTTTCTGCATGCTGATGGGCGGTTAAGGATGCATCTTTTTCCATTTTACTGAATACGGGTAAGCCAGGTGATTTTAGAGTGCAAATTTACCCAATAGCAGTTGGATTGCATGGGTTGTTTATACCCAATATTCTCCTTTACAACGAAATTATCGATTATTATGTATTATCAAGAATCTAACTAAAAGCATACTCTTTGAGTAGACTTACGCATTGGTCGATCTCATTTTGGGTATTGTAGTAATGTGTGGAAATCCGAATGGAATCAAGTCCATTTTCTGCAACATGGCGTAAAATGATGTTTTTAGACCGTGCGTAATTCACAAATCCCGAGTTGGGATTGTCTTTTTTAGTTTTCTGGGGGTGTATTTTAAATCCGATTTGTGCCCCTCGAGATTTGGATTCAGCTGGAGTTAGCATCTGAATTCCATCTCCAATAGCTAATAACTGATCTTGTAAATAGCCAGACAAAGATTTTACGCGTTTTTCGATATTTTGGGGACCAATTTTCTGGTACAATTCCAAAGATTTTTCGGCTCCCAACCACAATGGTCCAGAGAAGGTGCCGTAACTGTATCGAGATGCTTTATTAATTGGATCGGACAACATGGGTGGGTTTTGATTCATGTTGAAATTGTCTAAACTGTAGGCAGCAACATGAGTAATTTTGGTTTGAGACAGTCGTTGTTCATGGATATAAAGCCAACCGGTCCCAATGGGGCCTAAAACCCATTTATGGAAACAACCGGCATAGTAATCGCAGCCCAACTCTTTGACATTAAACTCAATCATTCCCAATGGATGTGCACCGTCTACGCAAGAGATGATGTTTCTTGTTCGAGCAAGCGTACACATTTCTCTAATGGGTAGAATTTGTCCAATGGTACAAGGAATATGCGGAACGGCGAATGCACGAGTTTTTGGAGTAATTGCACTTTCAAATCGGTTAAGGGTTTCAGCTGCCGTAGAGCCCAATTCAAAGGTTTTTATAATGATTCCATCGATTTTTGCACGATGCAACCAAGGAGCACAACCACCTACATGTTCGTGAGTAGTCATGAGAACTTCATCGCCTTTTTTCAAAGGAATTCCCCAGCAAATATGATTGATGCCTTCGCTTACGTTTTTTGTGATACCGATTTCATGAGATTGGGCACCTATTACTTTAGCTAAAGCCGTTTCTAAACTTCCATTATGAGCAGGATATGCGGCATTTTCTGCTATGTTTTTGTATTCATTTTGAACGGTTTGCAAAACCGGATACGGAGTAATACCCATGGTGCCGTTGTTGAGAAATATTCGATCGGATTTTAATGGAAACAATTCACGAAGTGCTTCAAATTGGGGCGAATCCATATTGGAATCACCTCCATTTAAGTACGATTCTAACGCCCATTTTGCTTGGGCATCTTGAACGGAACTGGCAGCGGCCAAACTTCCCCCGAAAAATAAAAATGAACGACGTTTCATAGCAATCGGTTGGTGAAGGTGCAAGATACGTTTTTTAGATGTATTTTTGCATTTTGGCCCAAAGTGTAAAATGGAGCTTAAAAAAACTACTACAAATTGTAAATCAATCGAATAAGGAATAGACCAGGATATGAATGTTTTAGGGATAATGAGCGGATCGAGTATGGACGGTATCGATTTGGCGTTGTGTAAAGTGGAAAGAGTAGGGAATCAATTTACTACAGAGATTTTAAAAGCCATAACCATTCCTATGAACGAAACATGGAGAGTGAGATTATCGCAAGTGAAATACCAAACCCCTGAGGTGTACGCTAAAACCGATATTTTTTTTGGAAGGTATTTGGGTGAATTGGCAGATGCATTTCGGAAAGAAACCGGATTGCAGATCGATTTAGTTGCGTCGCATGGACACACTGTTTTTCATAATCCGCAAAAGTGGATGACCTCACAAATTGGCGATGGAGCTACTTTATATGGTACTTGTGGGATTCCAGCTGTTACCAATTTTCGTCGTGCAGATGTAGCAGCAGGCGGACAAGGTGCTCCACTGGTTACTTTGGGAGATGAAATTTTATTCAATGACTTTGATGTTTGCCTAAACTTAGGCGGATTTTGCAATATTTCGATGAAAACACCGGCAGGCAGAGTGGCATTTGATGTTGCACCTTGCAATATCGTTTTAAATCGATTAGCGCGTGAAAAAAAGCTGAAGTACGATGAGAATGGGGCCATTGCTGAAAGCGGAAATGTAATTTACCCGTTGTTGGAACAGTTGAATCAAATCTCTTTTTATCAAAAATCAGCACCCAAAAGTTTGGGTAGAGAGTGGATCAATAAGGAATTTTGGCATTTGGTTCGGGATTTTGATGATTATTCTGTTGAAGATCGCATGAAAACCTTGGTTATGCATATAGCCGTGCAAATTACCAATGCAATTGAAAAGTATGCGGAAAAATCTCTGACAGAAATGAAGGTTTTGGTTACAGGCGGTGGTGCGTTTAATCGAACTTTGATGGATTATATTTCATCGGAGTCGGATTCACAAATTATAATTCCCGATGCAGAAATTGTGAACTTTAAAGAAGCTATGGTTTTTGCGTTATTGGGAGCAATGAGAGTTCATGGAGTTCCCAATGTCATTCACGAAAGTACTGGAGCCAAAGTTCCAGTAATAGCAGGTTCTTTAGATGGTTATCTTTCTGTGAATTAAACGCATTGAATGTCCCCCGAAAAAAAACCATAAAGAATCATTAATTCAAGCCATTCCATTGCCATATTTCAGTACAACATATAAACTAAATACAAAGAAATCAACCCTATTATTTAATACACCGTGAAACTAGAAAAGCTGATCGACAAATTTGAAAACAAGCAACCTGAAATCGTGTTTGCTTGGAAAGATTCTGAAACCGAAGCCGAAGGCTGGGTAGTAATAAATTCATTGCGTAATGGCGCTGCCGGAGGAGGAACGCGTATGCGTAAAGGTTTGAATCAACGTGAAGTTGAGAGCTTAGCAAAAACCATGGAAGTGAAGTTCACCGTGGCTGGTCCTCCAATTGGTGGTGCGAAATCCGGTATCAACTTTGATCCTGCAGATCCACGCAAAAAAGACGTTTTGAAGCGTTGGTATAAGGCGGTTCGTCCATTGTTGAAAAATTACTACGGAACAGGTGGCGATTTAAATGTAGATGAAATTCATGAAGTCATTCCTATGACAGCCGATTTGGGAATTTTGCACCCACAAGAAGGGGTGGTTAATGGTCATTTGACTGCTTACACTCCAGAAGAACGATTGAAAGCTATTTCTCGTTTGCAAGAAGGCGTTTTGTTGCCAATAACCGATGAGCGTTTAACTCCGGATGTGGCAATGAAATTTACCATTGCCGATATGATTACAGGTTGGGGAGTTGCTGAGGGTGTGCGACACTATTACGAAGTATATGGTGGTTTTATGAACAACAAATTGGCAATTATTCAAGGATGGGGTAATGTAGCTGCCGCTGCTGCTTTTTATTTAACAAAATACGGAGTTCGTATCGGTGGAATCATAGATCGCAACGGTGGAATTATATCCAAGCAAGGTTTGGGTTACGAAGAAGTTGTGGAATTGTTCCTAACTCGCGATGGTAATGCGTTAAATGCTCCAAATATGTTGTCGTTTGATGAAGTAAATGCTCAAATTTGGGATTTACCAGCTGAGATTTTCATTCCGGGTGCTGCCTCTCGTTTGGTTACTGAAGACCAAGTGAATCGAATAGCAAAAGCAGGTATTGAAGTGATTTCTTGTGGTGCGAATGTTCCATTTGCAGATGCAGAAATTTTCATGGGACCCATCAGTAAACTAGCAGATTCGCAAATGGCGGTTATACCTGATTTTATTGCAAATTGCGGTATGGCTCGTGTATTTGGATATTTAATGAAGCAAGATGCCGAGTTAACAGACGTAGCCATATTTAAGGATGTTAGCAACATTATTCGAAGTGCAGTAATGCGTGTGCATCAATTCAATCCCAAAACTACTGGAATATCTGCCAAGGCATTGGAAATGTCATTGACTGATTTAGTGGGCTAAGTTTTTGTTTCGGGGGATGGCAATTCTGCTTGTACATGAATGTTAAATTGATTATCAATTTGGGTTTATAGGCAATTCATCCAGAACAAGGTACCATCCAAACCGAAATCGAATAATTCATAAAAAAGAAGATTCAAAAATGAACAAACACAACACAACTATAACCGAACGTTTTTGTAAATACGTTCAGGTAGATACTCAAAGCGATCCAGAATCCACTTCGTTTCCAAGTACAGAAAAACAGAAGGATTTGAGTCGAATTCTAGTTCAAGAGCTTTTAGAAATGGGACTGGAAGATGCACATTTAGATGAGTACGGCTATGTATACGCCACGTTAAAATCAAATGTAGATCACGCTGTGCCTGTTATTTGTTATTGTTCTCATGTAGACACCTCTCCAGATTGCACAGGGGCAGGAGTGAAACCCATAGTACATTCAAATTACCAGGGTCAGGATTTGGTGCTTCCCGACGATACTTCACAAGTAATCAGAACCGCAGAACATCCTTATTTGTTAGAGAAAATTGGGGAAGATATCATCACAGCTTCAGGTACTACTTTATTGGGTGCTGACGACAAAGCTGGGGTGGCAGTGATTATGGATTGCATTCAACGATTTGTAAATAATCCGGATTTGCCCCACGGTGATATTCGAGTTTTGTTTACTCCCGATGAGGAAATTGGCAGGGGTGTGGATCATGTTGACATCAAAAAATTGGGTGCTGATGTTGGATATACGCTGGATGCAGGAGAACGTGGATCTTATGAAGATGAAACTTTCAGTGCCGATGGTGCAACGATTCATTTTTATGGAATTTCAGCACATCCTGGTTATGCTAAAGATAAATTGGTGAATGCTTTGAAAATCGCAGGTGATTTCATGAGTCGTTTACCTAAAAGTAGTTGGAGTCCCGAAACTACATCAGATCGTGAAGGGTTTGTTCACCCCGTAACGATGGGTGGAGTAGCCGAACATGCTTGGGTGAAGTTTATTGTTCGCGATTTTGAAACTGCGAAACTACTGGAGCATGAGAATCGTTTGGAAATGTTGATGAACGAAACCGTGAAGGATTATCCGGGTGCTACTGCTAAAATGGAAGTTAGTGAGCAATACCGCAACATGAAAGAAGTAGTTTCTTTGAATCCCAAAATTTCTGAATATGCCATTGAAGCGATAAAACAAGCCGGAATTGAGCCACAATTAACGAGTGCTCGCGGCGGTACCGATGGCAGTCGTTTGAGTTTTATGGGATTGCCTTGTCCAAATATATTTACCGGTGAAATGGCATTTCATGGTAAACATGAATACGTGAGTGTTCAAGACATGGAAAAGGCGAGTGAAGTATTAGTTCATTTATCGAAATTGTGGGTTGAAGGTTCGAAGTAATTTGAACGGTGAATTCAAAAAGAAGGGAGATTTCCACCTTTTGAAATTGGATGTTGAATAACTTTGCTTTTGAAATAATTAAATGGTAATCGAGATTCTATTGTTAATTACAACAATATAATGGTGAAATATAACAATAAAAAAGGGGCGAAAGCCCCTTTTTTATTGTTATGAAAATTAAAAATTCGGTTTATTATTTTATTGATAATGTAAGTTGGTTCGACGGATTAAGCCAAACTACCCACTGTTTTCAAGTGAGATAAGTGTGATCGAATAGCTGCAAAGAACGTTGGAACTTCGTTGTATTTTACATTAAAATCAGCACATGTCTTTTTTACAATTTCGTTGATTTTAGGATAATGAACGTGAGAGATTTTTGGAAATAGATGATGTTCTACTTGAAAATTCAATCCTCCTAGAGCCCAAGTTAAAAACTTACTTTTTGTACTGAAGTTTGAGGTGGTATGAATTTGGTGAGTAGCCCAATCGTCGGTAACGTGAATTGCGTCAATTTCCATATTTGCTTTTTTGGCATCCTCTAATTCTGTTACATATGTAGTTTCTTCCACAACGTGTGCCAATTGAAATACTACAGTGATAAGAATTCCGCACAAAGCTCCCATTAAACTAAACCCAATAATTGCAGCTTTAAATCCGATGGCAAGTGCAGGAAGAATGAAGAATATGATGAAATAAAGAACCTTAGAAGACCAAAACTCAATATGTTGCAAAATTCCAAATTTGGTTTTGAAAGGACGGTCAATCACCTTACCGGTGAAATACTTTTTAAAGTCTTGAATGAAAATCCAAGATAGATAGGCTACAAAATACAAGGGTATTCCATAAATATGTTGGAATTTGTGGAACCAAAGTTTCTTTTTAGACGTATTGACTCTTAAAATGGGCCACAAATCAATATCATCATCGACTCCTTCAATATTTGTGTAGCTATGATGAGAAATATTGTGTTTTTCTGCCCAGATAAATGCGTTTCCTCCCAGGAGGTTTAAAGAAACGGCCATTAATTTATTTACCCATGTTTTATCTGAATAGCTACCATGTGCTCCATCGTGCATAACATTAAAACCAATACCTGCGAACCAAATTCCAATAGTTGCGTATACCACATAAATCCAATTTGAATCTGCTGGAACAAAATAAAGAGATGCGTAGTTTAATCCAAGAAGGGTACCAAGTATGATGGTTTTGGAGTACAATTTCCAGTTTCCTGTGGGTTTGATGTTATTTTCTTTGAAATAATCGTTAATTCTGTTGCGGAGAGTAGAAAAAAATTCTGCGTTTCTCCCTTCAAAGCGGATTGGAGTCATTATAAATTCTGCGTAAATTCTATTATATACAAATTTAACGATTTGGAAATTAAAAAGGAAGTAAATTTAATTTAATTCTCAATTTCCGAAGATTTTTGTTGTTTTCTAGTCGTTAAATTCAACAAAGTATATAACGGGCAAAAACCAACCATGCTGGTTAACAAGAAAATAGTGCAAATTATAACTATTATAAGGGTTAACGTTCCTTCAGGGATACTTCCACCAATGTACAATCCCAAAAGAATCAAAGCGATGGAAATACGTATGGTTTTATCCAAGGTTCCCATGTTCTTTTTTAAGAAATTCATAGCTTTTAGATTAAGGTAATAAACAAATTTACAATAATTTAGCGATTTTTTTTGTTTTTTTACTGAAAGTTTCAAAACATAAAATGAGCCAATACGCTATAAAAAATTCCAAAAGTTTATATTTCCACATAGATTTGCGTTATGGATTTAACCGACAGAGCTTTTTGGTCGAATTATTGGCGAAACAAAAAGGAACTTTATGAGCAACCGGTAAATAGCGACTATCTTTTTACCCCCTTATTCAAAAAGCATATCCAGAAGTATCAACCTAAAACAGCCGTGGAATTGGGAGGATTTCCAGGGACGTTCTCGGTGCATTTACATCAAAAGTTCAATTTAAGAACCACGTTGGTTGATTATTTCATAGATGAAGAATTGCTTCAGGCCTTTTTTAAAGCCAACGGCATTGAAAACAATGAACTTGAATGGCAAGAGGCCGATGTATTGTCGCACAAACCCGTTTCAACCAAGTTTGATATGGTTTTTTCTATTGGTTTGATTGAGCATTTTGAAAGTACAGAGAACATAATGTATGGACACTACCGATACATGAATCCAAATGGGTCACTGCTGGTTATACTGCCTAATTTTACAGGGATAAACGGTTGGTTTCAACGGAAGTTTGACCGAGATAATTACGATAAGCACTATATTAAATGTATGGAATTGGGTTTTTTAAGATCGAGAATGGAAAAACTGAATTTCAAAGAAATTGAAACAGATTATTTCGGGGGATTTACCATCTGGTTGGAGAACTACAATTCTCAAAAATCCAGTGTAAAATTATTTTTCAAATTTGTTTGGACTATGGGAAAGGTTATTTCAAAAATTGCACCAATTAAAGGCAGGTGGTTTTCTCCCTACATTTACGTTTCTGGAAAATTGTAATCAACATAGTTGCTCAAAATAACATTTGAAGTTCTAATTATTTCGGCAACGAGGATTCCTTTTGTTTTTGAGCAGCTTCAATCAATTTTTGAACTTGTTGTTGAGCAGCTTGTTCTATTTGTGCGGCACGCATTTCAGCTTCTTGTTCTGTGCGTTGAGCCAAATCGCTGTTTTTCGCTCTAGCGGCATCTGCTTTTTTGGCAGATTCTTTCTTTAGTTTTTCTGCTGCTTTTTTCGCTGCAATTTTTTCAATTTGTGTAGTAGCTCGCGACAAAATAGCATCGATTTCATCATTGGCCTTCTTTTCGGCTTCTGAAGCTAAACGTTCGCCTTCAGCGCGTTGTTTATTTGCTAATTCTTTTCCTTCAGAACGTATTAACTCCGCTTTTTTACGTGCTTCTTCAATGATTTTTTCGCCTTCATCATGAGCGCGTTTAAGAACATCATCGGCTGCAGCATTTGCTTTTTCAAGTGCTTTTCCTTTTGCTTGATCTACATATTGCCCCACCATTTCACGTCCAAATGCTTTCCAATTGATGTTTACTTTGGGATTCTGAACGGTACCTGTTATGGTCATAGGAACGGACTTGCCTTCTGCAGTTATCCTTCCCCCAAAATTAATGGACTGATCTAAAGCAACAGCTCCCTTTAGTTTCATGGAAGATCCTTTCGGAAGGTTCAGTGTTAGAGAATCTTTCATATTTAATTTGCCGTTTTCTATGGCAAATCCCATTTTAGTGGGTTTGATTCCCATGGTTTCGTTCATACCCCATTTGAATTGATCTGCCACTTGCTTCAACCAACTTGGCAATTTCATTTCTCCTTTAATGATATTTAATAATCCATTTGCAGAAACTTGATTTAAATCAACGGTCATGTCTTCACCTAAAACCGTTTTACCTCCTAAATTCAAATCCATCAGGCCTTGTACATCCTTCAATGCAGGGGCAAATGATTTTGCAATGCCTAAATTTTGGGCAATTTCTTTGGGAACAAAATTCAATATGGAGAAATTTCCAGAAGCCAGCGGTTGTCCTCCCGCTTGATAGGAGTACTTAGCTTCATTCAAAGAGAATTTACTTCCCCAAAGATTAGCTGAAACGGGAGATACCGTTAATTCTCCATTTTCCACCTTCAATTTTGCAATACAATTTTGTAAATTATAATCTTGGAACTTTAATTGGCCAACGTTTGCAGCAAATTGCAGATTTAGGTTTTTGGGGATGGAAGGAGCGGCCATTGGGGCGTCGGTGCTACTGGAGTCTACTGTGGTAGTCGTTTCAGCGGGCATCCATTCGTTTAAATCAATGGAATTACTGTTTATTTCCAAATTACCCAAAAGCACTTCTCCATTTAAGAAATAGCCAAGGAAGTTTTTCAATCCACCGGTAATATTCATGCTCGATTTTCCATAGCTCAACCCCGTTGCATTTAAATCAAATGTTTTGGGTGTTGCATTCATGGTTAACGAAGGTATGTTCAAGGGTAATAAATCAGGAGCTGTATAATTCAATCCGTCAATTTGTATTTTTCCAGAAGCTTTAAGTGCATCGGCATTGCCGGATTTAACTTGAGAATAACGTCCATCAAATTGTAAGTCGGATGCAATTTTACCCACCAATTTGGTGCCCTTATCTAATGGCATGAATTGGGTCCACTTCTTTAAATCCACATTAGCAAAGAACTTTGCCCTTCCATATGGATTGCTGGTGGGGGTGGTAAGATATAAGGATAAATCAATGGGATCGCCACCTAGATTCATGGCAAATTTCTTTAAATCAACCGTAGTATTATCGGGATTTCCATCAGCGTTTTTAACATTTAAATCAACATCAATTCCGGAAACAGAAGCCGGTAATCCGGGATATTGGAAGGATGAATTATCCACTTTAAGAGTAATATCGGTGGAAGGCATTCGGATGTCATCCATGATGCCTTTAATTGCTGCATGGACCGACATTTTTCCAGTTGCTTTTACCTGATCGAAATCTTTTGTATATGCACCGGGTACAATGGATAATAGTGATTTGAACTCTGAGGAAGGCACGGATAGATCCAAATCCATGTCCATATTTAATTCATTCATTTGCAACCATCCTTTCAGAACAAATGGAAATTCATTTAATTTGGCCTCAATTCCCCCGAAATCAAAACGGAACGTATTGAAATTCATATTGATGGTGCTGTTAGAAGCAAGTTTGGTCTTTGAAAGGAGTTTCATGCCTCCATACGACATATCCAGGGTTTCGGCATTCAATTCATTTTTCAATGCAAAGTCATCGCCTTTGAAACTACCGGTACCATCAAAATTAAAACCGGTAAGAAACATATCGAAATCCATGGAATGATCCACATATCCGATGCGCGCATTTTCAACTACAATACTCTCGAGCTGCAAATTCATGGGTTCGCTTTTTGTGGTGTCGATGGTTGCTGTAGAGTCTACTTTGGCAATATCGAAGTTAGCACGTCCGCTTTCAAGAAAAATGATGTTGATTAATGGGTTATTCAAATAGATTTTATTGATAGTCATTGGCTTTCCACTGCCTAAAACGGATTTGATATCAATGGTTAATCGCATTTTTTCCGTGGCAAACAGGGTGTCTTTTGAAAAAGAATCGATTCCAATTACTTTGAGGTTGTTAATGCCAACTGAGATATTTGGAAAGTTTCGAATGAGAGAAAGTGAAATATCGTCGTCGAAAGTAATTTTTGCATTTACAGAGTTGTTGGTAGATTCTTTAATGGTGGATAAGATTTTACCTTTAAAGGCAAAAGGCAAGATGAGTAGAATCAAGAATAAAACGCCTAAAGTGGCAGCTATGCGAATTCCCCATTTTTTCATATTGCGAAGTTATAAAATTAACCGATAGATTGTTGAAGCGTAATTTCTGAAAATCGAATAGATTTGACTAACTTCGCTTAAAATTGGATAAAATATGATGACAGGCTTAACCCACTTACACAATTTCTTGAGATGGATTGTGTTAGTACTCTTGATTTGGTCAATGGTAAATGCGTTTTTGAGAAAGAACGGTAAAGAAACCCGTTTTTTAACGATTTCATCCCATGTAATGTTATTGTTGGGATTGATTCAATGGTTTGTAGGAGTTTGGGGATTGAAGTTGATTCAAACCTTGGGCATGAAGGAAGCTATGGGCAGTCCTGCAGCTCGATTTTTCTCAGTTGAACATCCATTGACTATGATTATTGCTATTGCTTTAATTACCGTTGGAGGTGTATCTGTGAAGAAAGAAAAAGACAATGCAAAGTGGTTTTATTTGGTGGCATTGTTATTAATACTTTCTCGTATACCGTGGCCCTTTATGGAGCCAGGAATTGCACGTGGATTGTTTCCAGGAATGAGCGCTTAAAACCGCTATGGAGCCAGGAATTGACCGTGGATTGTTTCTAGGAATGAGCGCTTAAAACCGCTATGGAGCAAGGAATTGCCTGTGGGTTGTTTTTAGGAATGAGCGCTTATAACCGCATTTTACATAAATCTTTGGTCTTTCTAATAGCTTAAGTGTAAGAAAGTATCAACAATATCGATAGGATATAATTGAAGTTTCTTTATTAGAAAAAGTCAACGTTTTTAATTTGTAATACATCGAAATGGCACCCTTGGAGGTGCCATTTTTGTTAAATTCGCAATTGTTGTAATTTGGCTGAATTTTGATTCTATACAGTGGATTGGGTTTGATCATTAAAGTGGTTTAAAGGCGTTCATTGTAGAAGAAATGATGAAATTAAGAATACGTTAAATTCAAAAAGATAAAACTATGAAAAAGTCGTTCGTGTTGATCGTTGTTTTGATTTCCAGTATTTCTGGATTTTTAGGAGCTTTTGTTTTTAGTTGGATGAAAGGTTCTGATGTGGCTTGGTTAAAAGTTGCGGAGAACGGCATACCTTTAAGAATGGCAGGCACAAATGTTGATTTGTCTGCATTTGAATCGGCAAGTGCTGCATCTACGCCTACGGTAGTATTTATTAAAACACTTTCTACGGTGCAATATGAAAGTCCGTTTGGTAGTTTTTGGGATTTTGATCCATTCGGAAGCAGAGGACAGGCCACGAGCACAGGAAGTGGGGTTATTGTTAATTCTGATGGTTACATAGTTACGAACAACCATGTTATACAAGGAGCGGAAAAAATAACGGTTGTGTTAAATAAGAGTAAGAAAGAGTATGTTGCTAAAGTAATTGGCACAGACCCTGGATCGGATTTGGCATTAATTAAAATAGAGGAGCGTAATTTGCCTTCAGTAGTTTTTGCAAACTCCGATGAAGTGAATGTGGGTGAGTGGGTATTAGCGGTCGGGAATCCATTTAACTTGAACTCAACCGTTACTGCTGGAATTGTTAGTGCAAAGGGTAGAAATATTAATATCGTAAAGAATCAATTTCCCATTGAGAGCTTTATTCAAACCGACGCTGCAATTAACCCCGGTAATTCAGGGGGTGCATTGGTAAATTTGAAAGGACAGTTAGTAGGAATTAATACGGCCATTCAATCGAATACCGGAAGCTATACGGGTTACGGATTTGCCATCCCCAGCAATATAGTTCAAAAAATTGTAAAAGATTTTATAGAAAAAGGGGAGGTTCAACGTGCATTTACCGGTTTTGAAATTGGAACTGTGAGCCCAGAGGAAATGTCGGCCCTGAAATTGGAAAAAGAGCCCATTAAAATTAAAGCTCTTCTCGAGGACGGTCCTGCTGAAAAGTCGGGATTAAAACGCAATGATGTGATTGTGAAAATTGGAAATGTGGATGTAGATGGACGATCCAGTTTTGATGAGTTTTTAGCTTACCAACGTCCAGGAAATACGGTGCCCATTGAATTTATTCGAGAGGGAGAACGCAAGAAGATTAATTTGACTTTAATCGATAAGAAGTCACAAAATGAATTAAGTATGAAAGGTGTGGTACGCTCCAAATATTTGGGGGCTGATTTTCAAGCATTAAGTGCATCAGATAAAGAGCGGTTGGCTTTGAGTAATGGTGTGAAAATCATGAATATTCAGCGGGGAGGAGCGGTATCACAAATGGGATTGCCCAACGGTTTTACGGTGGTAGAATTTAATGGCAAAAAGGTGATGGAAGCTGAAGATTTGGTGGCTGCTTTAGAAGGACAATCTGGACGCATTGAAATAAAGGGTAAAGATGCGAACGGCAGCAATATGAGTTTTTCGTTTTTTAGGTACTAACTTGGTTTCAAGCTTTTATGCTGGATTATTGGTATTTTTCATTCATTCACGAAAAATGGTTTTCGGTTTGATTCGCCGTTATTGATTCGGATGGAATAAATTCCAATAGCTTAGTTACCTTTGCGCTTATGTCAAATCAACCTCAGATACCCTTATTGCATCATACCGATAGCGAATCATTTTTTGTTTTGGCTGGACCTTGTGCGATTGAAAGCCGAGATATAGCCATGAAAACTGCGGAGGAACTGGTTAAAATTTGCGATGAATTGTCTATTCCTTTGATATTCAAGGGATCATATCGCAAAGCAAACCGATCCAGAATTGATTCATTTACCGGAATTGGCGATGAAAAGGCACTTAAAATTTTAGGAGAAGTTCGAGCTCAATTTGGGATTCCAGTAGTTACCGATATTCATGAATCGCATGAGGCAGAAATGGCTGCTGAGTATGTTGATGTTTTACAAATACCGGCATTTTTATTTCGCCAAACGGAATTATTAGTTGCAGCGGCAAAAACGGGTAAGTTTGTAAATATAAAAAAGGGTCAATTTGCAGGCACCGATGCCATGAAACATGCCATGCAAAAATGTATTGATTCTGGAAATAACCATATTATTTTAACGGATCGAGGTAATAGTTTTGGTTACACAGATTTGATTGTGGATTTCCGTAATATTACAGAAATGAAAACATTTGGTGTACCCGTGGTCATGGATATTACTCACAGTTTGCAACAGCCGAATCAGTCCTCCGGAGTTACGGGCGGTAAACCTGAATTGATAGAGACCATAGCAAAGGCAGCAATTGCTGTTGGAGCTGATGGTTTATTTGTGGAAACCCATCCCGATCCTGCTTCGGCAAAAAGTGATGGAGCCAATATGTTGCCTTTGAACGAGTTTAAATTGTTAATGGAGAAGTTGTTGAGAATTCGACGGGCTATTTTGTAATTTGAAGTAGTTAATAATAAGCACTAATAGGAAATAAATTGGAATAACGTGAAATTTTGCTATAACGATAAAAGGCGCCAGAAGGCGCCTTTTATCGTTATAATTAATTCAATAAACTATTTGGTTTTTGGTGTTGTTGTTTTTGCTGGTTTAGCGGGTTTGGGCTTTTTAATGGCCTTCTTAGGAATCAATACCAATTCGCTATCTTTTTCAAATGAAGATGTTTTGAAGTACTTATTCAAAGTTTTCTTACCCAAAACAGGGGTTTCTACTTTTTCAGTAATTGTAAATTGAACACCTTTCAAAGGATATTCGCCCAACATTACTTCTTCAACTACAAATTTATTTGAAGGCAATTTCACTTTGCCTACTTTGAATTTCTCACCATCGATGAAGTCCTTTTTCTTAATTAATTTCTTTTTATACCATTCTGCAGCCAAAGCGGGAGGAATAGCATCCAATTTACCGTTGAAATCGTAGTGGAACATTACCGCTTCGGTATTAGCTATCATTACAGGAATGGCTTTTTTATCACCATCTTTGGAAATAGTTAATTTAACTGCGTTACTTAAATCAGCAGCTGGTACAGCATCTACCAATTTGTCTTTTGCTGATTTTTCTGCCGCTTGTAAAGAATCTCTATACGTTGAACCTTTGTTTACGTTGTTAACATCTACGTCTTGGTTTACTTGAACACGTGACTTTTGATTTTCAAATTCAAAACGTACTGTTGTTCTTCTGTTTTGCTGATGTTGATATTCATCACAAGGAATGAACGGTTTTCCATCCATTACAACAATTTCAGAAGCTTTATATTTCTCGTAATAACTGTTGATAACATTGCCTTTTTTGTCTTTTTCAACAATCATTTTGCGAGTGCGATCAGCAATATAAGGTGTGTAACCTGCTTTTTCAGCGCCTTCACATTTACAATCATTGATCAATTCTTTTTCTCCATAACCTACTGCGCGAATACGAGCACTATCAATGTTCCAACGACGCATCAAGTATCTACGCGCGCTATCAGCACGACGTTGTGCCAAACGAGTGTTATAGTCTACCGATGCACGACAGTCGGTATGTGAGCCTAATTCTGCAACCAAACGAGGATAACGAATCAATACTTCTTGAGCGAAGGTATCCAAGATTTTAGCTGCATCTGGACGAATTGCCGCAGAATCCAAGTCGTAGAAAATAGGCAGTGAATAGATTTTATCCAACGGATTAACCAAACAGAAGTCTTGAACCAATTCGGTTGAAAAACGAATTCCGTGGGTAGTTCTATTTACCGGAGGTATGTCGAAATAATACAATTCGGGGTATTTAGCAACTACCTCGTAATTGGTTTTTGGATTCAATGTAGCCATGTATTCACCATTGGCATTGGTTTTAAGAATCATGGTAGAAGTATCTCTATCGTTGGCTAAAACCACAGTTGCTCCAGCTAGAGGTTTATTTGTATTACAATCGGTTACGATACCTTTAATAGTGATTACCAATGGAATAATATCGAAAGCGTAAATATCATCGGTGTTGGTACGATCACCGCGATTGGAAGTAAAATACCCCTTTTTAGAATTTTGATTGGTGAACGTAATACCAAAATCGTCGCCACCGGAGTTTAAGGGTTCGCGAAGATTTTCTACATCTTTCCAGACATTTATTTCTTCTGTTTTATCGGCAGCAAACATATCCAATCCGCCTAAACCAGGCCAGTAATCAGACGAGAAGTATAAACGACTATCGTGTTTGTTCCAATACGGGAAATATTCGTTGCCAGGTGAATTGATTTGAGGACCTAAGTTTACAGGATTTCCCCATGATTTTGATCTACGCGAGTAGGTAACTGCCCAGATATCAAATCCCCCGAAACCACCATCGCGATCGGAAGAGAAATACAATACTTTGTCTTCATCGCCCAAAGCGGGATGTCCGTATGAATGAGCTGAATCTTTGGAACAAATTTCAAGCACATCTCCGATTGTCCATTCGGGTCCGGTTTTCTTGTATTCGTAGATAGCGCATTTTTCAGATTTTCCATCGCGACCTCCACATTGGGTAACATACATGGTAGTGAAACGTTCATTGAAAGTAACTCCACCTTCATTGAATTTAGTAGAGTTCTTTTCAGCATAAACAGGTTTGCCCCATTTAATTTCTGTTTCTCCTTTTTTATTTCGAGGAGTTCTTTTTGCACCTTTGGCAGTTGAAGAACCACCGGAAGCATCTTTTTTACCTTCTAAGTACCAAATATCGCTCCACATTTCCATCGTTCCTTCATAAACGCGTTTGGAGAATCCTCCTTCGCGGTCAGAAGCAAAAAACAGAACATCGTCTTTTTTAGAAGCAATCATGGGTGCCCAATCGTTGGCTTTTGTATTGGCAATTTTAAAGTTTTGAACTCTGAAAAGAGAACTATCCGGGGTCCATTGCAATGCCATTTCACAACCTAACATTTTTTGAATTACAGCAGAATCGCCGGGTACGCGCTCTAAATAGTCTTCGTAAGCACTTACCGCTTCTCGATACATTTCCAATTTTTTCATCATGTTGGCACGCATCAATAATGCTTGTGAATTATTTGGATCGGTTTTAAGAACTTTTTCGTAAAGTTTTTTAGCTTTAACGTAGTTGTTATTTAGACGATACGATTCAGCGGCCAAGAAAGACGCTTTTTCCTTCACTTTTTTGTCGGGGTCTTGACGAGCTACGTCCTCAAAAACAATAGCTGCTTGTCCGTAATAACCCTGATCATACAGCGTTTTTGCGTCTTCAAATTTGGGGGAACAACCCGTAGAAACGACGATTATTCCTAATCCCAATGCAAAAAATTGCCAAAAATTTCTGAACAATAAGTTTGATTTATTTATGACGGTAGAGTGCATCTTCACAATTTATCCTAATTAAAACGCTAATTAATGAATTCTTATCCAAAGTTCAAAGAAATTGCCCTTTTAAATGTTAAAAAATGCCGTTTAATTGCATATTTTACTTAAAATCAATTCAATTTACACCGAGAATTTTTAATAATTGAATTTTCTGTTCTTTCGAATAATTTGAATTATATAAAGCGGTTTGAAGAACTCGATTTTGTTCCCATTGGTTCGAGAAACTACGGATAGCTTCCAGCGCAGGAGAACTGAGTCGACTGTTGAAATTAAAGTACGCATCGAACAAAGCTAATGCTGCACTTTGATTTAAAATGTTTAGCCGTTGTATGGCTTGTATTGCTAAAATTCGGGTTCTAAATTCGTACATCGGACTAGCCATTTCAGCCAGAGTACTCATCGAATTTTCAGCGGATTTTAATGTTTCTTCGGATTGAGCTAAAAATCCAAGTTTCGAACCCATAACTACGAGTTCATGATATCTAATGGCTAAATTATTAGTATAACCATCTATCCCATTCAATTTTTGTATCATCAACGGGAAGCGACTTTCGTACAATGGATGCTTCATCATGCGTTGCAAAGCAGCTTCAATAACAAAGTAGCTCGAATCCGTTAATAACTCTTCCATGAGAAATTGAGTGGAAGATACCAAAGGAATTTTTTGAGCAAACACCATTCGAACTTGATGTTGTTTGTCGCGAGCAATAGACATGGCAGTTGGTGCGTCGATTTGTGGATCCTCTAATAATTGTGAGGCAATTTCAGCACGAATAGCGTGAAAGGATTCTTTTTTCCAAGCCTCCATTAACGCTGATTTTTTTTCTGAAATAGGAGCGGATCTTAGCGCAATGAGTGCATCATAACGATCCAACATAAATTCAGCATATTTTAGTTGATTTAGCCATTGTGAGTTGGATTTAACAAATTCTGCTTCCTTCAAGACAAAACTTCCCTCGTCGAATAAACAAAATGCAACTTCCTTACCAGCAGGAAGATTGGTGAACTGAACTTGAGTTTGAGGACCTGAAACGCGTGCTATTTTGGTAACTTTGGTACCGTCCGTAAAGTAAATGGCAAAGTCAATGGGCACATCAAAATAGTTAACAACTGCATCTACTGTATGATTTTGATTTACTTGAAAGGTGAGAGATTGGGTTGAATTTTGTTGAGTTGTCACCAAAAACTTGGGTTCTCCACCCCGATGAATCCATTGATCAAAAAATGCATCTACATTAATTCCTGTAGCATCAATAAATGCTTTTTGCAAGTCCCAAGTTTCCACGGTTTGAAACTGATATTTCTCTAAGTAATATTTTATGGCTCTTCTGAAATTATCTCGCCCAACTTGGTGTTGCAGCATGTATAAAACAGATGCGCCTTTGGGATAATGCCGAGATGAACCGGATGCGCTATGACGCACAGGTAATGAATTTTGCTTTCCTGCAGCAATAGCTCCATTCATGTTGTTCCTGAAGTACCAATGCATATAATCACTTCCGAAAAGGTGCTGTTCAGTTAATCCGGGATAAAAAGTTGCGAAACTTTCTTGTAGCCATTGTTCAGCATCATGTCGACCTGTAATTAAATCACCAAACCATTGGTGTGTTGCTTCATGTGCGTTAACACTAACATAGTTTTTGTCTAAATAAGCACGCTCATCTACCCAGAAAAAATCACCAAAAACGGTTGCCGAAGTATTCTCCATGGCGCCATACAGGAAGTCTTGAACCATTACTTGCGAGTACGTTCCCCAAGCGTAAGGTAATCCAATTTCATCAGCCAGAAAATCCAAAATTTCTTCGCTGTAACGCGATGTGGGATTTACTCTATCAGTGTGGTCCGGATAATACCAGAATTGATGCGGAACCCCTTTTTTTGATACGGACTTTTTTATTTCATATCGATCGATGGCAAGCATCAACAAATATCCGGCATGGGGTTTTTCCATTTTGTAGTGCCAGGTGATCGATTTATCACTGTTGGTTTTTTGAGATATTAAAGTTCCATTGGATAGAATTTTATAACCAGGTAAGGTATCGAAGTAAGTTACAACCGTTTCCGTTGTGAATTTATCGCTGCGAACATCAATCATAGGAATCCATTGTCGATTGTCGATGCCTTGGCCTTGTGTCCAAACTTGTCTACGGGTTTGATGAATGGGGTTTTTAGCAATGGGTTGATCATAACCAATGAAATACAAACCTTTTTTGGGGAAGGCCGTATATTGGATTTCTATTTTATGATTTTTGAGGTAGTCGTTTACGAGTTTTGTTTGAGCAATTAAACCCAATTTGCTGGTTCGGAATTCAATTTTCTTACCATCGAGTAGAACTTGTTCGATTTGGATACCCGGTGCATCGAAGAAAATGGTGTCTATGGTTGTTTGAAGTGATTTAAAGGAATGAGTTACTTTGCCTGAGACTTGTTTTTTGTAGGGAAGTATTTTTACTTCAATTTTCATGTGTTCAACATCAATATTTCGTGGACGTTCAGAAGCTCCATGATCAACATGATAGCAAACCACATCGGGAAATTGTGCGGTAGAAGTATTAACAATCAAATAGATAAAAAGTGTAATGAATAGGTTTTTGTAGGATATCAGCATATTTATATGGTTTAATTGGCAGGGATACGAAAATAGGCATTCAAAAAGAATTGAAAAATTTTTCAAAAAAATTTGCATTGAATAAAAAATCATTCTACTTTTGCAGTCCCGTTCAATAAATAATTGTTCGGAAACGGTTCGGTAGTTCAGCTGGTTAGAATACATGCCTGTCACGCATGGGGTCGCGGGTTCGAGTCCCGTCCGGACCGCCAGAAAAAAAGGTTGCTCAAAAGGCAACCTTTTTTGTTTTTTAATGCCTCCCCAGAAAAATTACTTGTTCCAATTTACTTGATACACTTGATCCCTAGAAAATGGTAGTGCAAAATTCAATATGGCTAAGTTAATTGCCTAGCCCCCTACTTTTGAATTTGATCCATTGTAAACTTTGATCCAAGAAATTACATACATTCACAACCTTGTGGAACTTGATTAATGAATAGCAATACTTACTAACTTTGTGGTATGTCGTCCCCCAAAAATACGTTTAGAAATCTTCGCTGGGCTTTGTTAATTCACCGTGGAAAGGGGATGCATGAACTGTTTTTTAAAGATAACAGACATCTTCAATATGTATTTCAAGAGCGAGGAATTTTTTGGCTCAGCCCGCTGAATCGTCCACATC
Source organism: Chitinophaga pinensis (assembly GCA_945890895.1). Taxonomy (GTDB): domain Bacteria; phylum Bacteroidota; class Bacteroidia; order NS11-12g; family UBA955; genus VMCP01. The sequence goes on from CAMDDG010000016.1 coordinate 20,475, forward strand.
ATGGCTATTTTATCAACGAACGGAATGCGTTTATTTCCTATTTGTTGGCGTACTATCCCCATTTTAAGAATTTATCTCAAAAAGAACAAAATACCGTTGTAAGCAAGTTGCTCAAACGATTTGAAAACGAAGATTACGTCGAAATCATTTGGCGAGAATTGAATATTCAAGGTGATGACGGAGGTTATGTAGTGTTGTTTGATGGACAACAGGCAACGGTTAAATACATTGGGTTGGGAAATTGGGAAGAATCTGAGTTAGCTAACTTCGTTGACTCGGATCGATTTGATACACCTGAAAAGTGGTTAATTGTTGATAATGACTGGTACAAATCCAGAGGAATTATTAACAGAGCATTGCCTTTTGAGCCCGAGCAACCTGAAATCCAAAAGTACTACCTGGAACCCGCTGACTCGAATTCTTCGGATGGTATTGTACCGCATTGGGTAGAGAAAAGTGAATTATCTGATTCGCCAAATTCGGACAATCAAAAGGAACAGAATGGTCTGAATGTTCCAAATCTGCTGGTCTTTTCGCAAATTGAATCCACTGGAGCAGAGCATGAATTGGTGCCTACTTTTGAAAAATTACAAGGATTGATGAACGGACTAGGGGAAGAAATTCCGCAAGAACTTCAGATCTTTTTACTTCAAATTCAGGAATATGGTTTAACCAAAGGGTTATTTCAATTCTTAGATATTTTGGGATCCAAGTTGCCTTCTCTGGCTAATGGAAATTCAGGTATGATTTCCTTAATGGCAGGTAAAGGTCAATCTTGGACAGAACGGATGGCGCCTAACATCTTGATCGATATTAATTACAACATTCGTTTTTCGGATGAATCAGGTGAGTTAAAACTAGAACCATTGCATAAGGCTTTATATATTTTATTTCTAAGAAATTTGAATGGAATCAGTTTGTCCGATTTATATCTTTACAAGAATGATATTCTAGAATATTACCGAATGATATCGAATTCCGAGAATTTAGACCGCATGAATGAATCCATAAACCAATTGGTAGATGTGAGAGAGAACAGCATTCACGAAAAGATTTCAAAAATCAATCGGACGATTAAGAATGTTTTCAAGGAAGCCAATACCGGAGTGGACCCAACTCCCTATTTAATTGCTGGTCCGAGAGGAAATGCCAAGCGGGTATTAATATCAGCAGCCAAGGTGATGTGGGTTTAGTATGGGAAGTGTTTTTTTAATTGAGTAAATATGAATAACATTCATATTCTAGGTTCATTCAAAGTAAAAAAAAACAACTTATATTCGCTGTTTATCATGAAAATGGGCATAAAGAATCTCACATTGTTAGCAACAGGATTGGTTGTATTTTCAATTCAATCGTGTGAAAAAGAACCTATAAATTCTGCACCATCCTATAAAGCAGTTGCAGATTGGCAGTTGAATAGTACCGTAGAAACCATTCACGAAGCGAGTACCGGAACTTTTATAGAAACCAACACCGAAACTTTCGTGCCCGGTGAATTATCAATGAACATCAAAGACGACGGAACCATAGATTTGTATGAAGGTACTGCCATAACTGAAACCTATCCCTATACCGTTGATTATTCCAAGAAAACGTTAGTTATTCACGGAATGGATTGGGGCAATGATACCTTTTATATGGTTAAATTGGATGCGAGCAATCTTCAGCTTAAGAACGAATACGTTGATACAGACTTTGACGAAAAAGTTACTACCCTCTTGAATATGACCAAGAAATAAATTTCTCTCTGCTTTCTTTTTATCTTTATGAATATCTTTCGACTTAATTTACTTTTAGTACTTTCCTTAATTGCTTTTACTTCTTGTGAAAAGGATCCTATACCCAATCCTCCAACCGACAATACCAACAACAATCACCAATGCGATACAACGTTTGAAGTTTTTGGTTTTTGGGGATTGAAAACGGTAAATACCGTTATTTATGATTTAGTTCAAGATGTACCCGTTGATACGTTGAATTTTAATTATTCAAATAATTACGTATTGATGGAATTAGGCAAGGATTTTAAGGGATATCAATATCAGAATCGAGTTGCAGTTGATTCGTTTAATTACGCATTTGATACGTCTAAACTCATTGTTTTTAGACAACCCTTTAAACCTGCGAATGATACGTTTCAAGTTGTGAAGTTTGACAAAACGCACCTCCAGATGATACAAACCAATCGCGATTTAGTCAATATGATTCGAACTCGATCTGTGGTGAGTTTTGAACGTCAATAAAACAGCGTTTTTATGCAAAATGGGCCTCTGCTATAGAGCTTAATCGTGCTCTTTTTTCTGTATTCATCTTATCGTAGGTGATAACCATCATTCCCAAGCGAGGATTTGATTGGAAATACTGACGGTTTTTATCAATGAATCTCCAAAAAAGTGCGTCCCAAAGTTCCTGCCAATTCGTATCGAAATCATCAAATAGGGTACTTGATGATACGTTGGAATTCATGGAAATTTCTTGGATCAACTTTTTAGGTCCCGGTTTAAGCTTGGGGTAATCCGACATTTTGAGTAAGTAATTGCTGCCACTGAAATAGGGTTTGGTGGTAATTAATCCGCCATCACAAAACTGCGACATTCCATACACATTTGGAACCATTACCCAATCGTAGGAATCGATAAAAAGTTCCATAAACCATTGATATACCTGATGAGGATGATACTCGCTGAGCAGCATGAAATTCCCCAAAACCATGAGTCGTTCTATGTGATGCGCATAACCCGTTTTGAGAATTTTTTTAATAATCCGATCAATGGGATCAATTCCGGTAGTTCCATCATAAAAAGAAGCAGGAAGGTTTTTATGATGATTGAAGAAGTTGGAGTTTCTTTGCTTACTTCCTTCCCTTAAGTAAATAATTCGCATGAACTCTCTCCATCCAAGGATTTGTCGGATGAAACCTTCAACAGAGTTAATCGGGATATTTCTTTCTTGAGCCGATTGAACTGTGGCTTGAATAATATCACTCGGATTTAATAGGCCAATATTGAGAACGGGAGTAAGAACTGAGTGATAAACGAAATCATCGTCTAATCGGTGAGTAAATGCATCTTCCAATTCACCAAAGCGTTCAAGTCGCTGGTTCAAAAATGCCATTAAGTGCTCGTTTGCTTCCTCAAACGTGGTGGGATAAAAGTGTTGTTTTCCAAAGACATCCAAGGTTCCTGGATGTTCTGGGAAGTTAGTTTCTACATAGTTGACTGCTTCTTTCACCCATTCATTGGGTTGAGGGAAATTTGTTTTTTGTGGGATGTGATCTTTGGGATAAGCTTTACGATTTTCAGAATCGAATGTGAGTTTCCCTCCAGCGGGTTTTCCGTCGGCATCCAGTAGAATTCCGAATTTTTGTCGCTGAAAACTATAGAAGTCGGTTTGGTGGTATCTTTTTTTAGCATTGAAGAAGAGGTTGCCTTCTTCGGGAGTAATCATAAAATTGGGATTGGCATGTTCAATCCATTGGATGTTTTTATTTTGGGATTTGAATGAATTAATGTGTTTTAAAATCCAATTATCAGAAGGTTCATAGTAGTGAATGGAATCGCTGTTTTTAGCAGTATAATTTAATAATTCAGAGATATTTTGCCTTGGATCATTCAGCTCTATATATTCGACATTAAATCCCTTTTCCTCTAAATAATTTGCATAACATTTTAAAGTACTTCTATGCAAAACCAGTTTGATTTTATGAAATTTAAATTGAGAGAAAAAGAGTTCATTTTCAACCAGAATTATACGACTGACTATAGGAAGATGATTTTCAGCAGAATGAACATCCCCCGAAAAAGGAAGCCATTTAAATAATTGATTGGGGAAGATGATGGCAGTAGATTTCAAAGTGCAATGAATTAATTATTAGACCGAAAAAATTTAAAACAATGGAGGGATAACAACTGAAATTTTGGATTGTTTTAAATGAATTCTGAGTAATCATTTTCGGATTCTTATATTTGTTGTTATGTTGTTTAACTCGCCGGTATTTTTATACCTGTTTTTACCTCTGTTTTTAATTGGATATTATCTCGTTCCAAAGTCGGGTAGAAATGCGTTAGTTACCTTTTTTAGCTTGATTTTTTTTGCTTGGGGATCGGTTTCATACACATGGTTGTTGTTATTTAGCACGGGAATTAATTACTTTTTTGGTTTGATTGCCGGCGGTGAAGGGAAACGTTTGTGGATGTGGCTGGGTATTGCCGTGAATTTGGCCTTGCTGTTTTACTTCAAGTACGCTTTATTTTTTATTGAGAATTTGAATTTTCTAGCACTTAAGATGGGTGTACAAACCGTTAAGGTGCCAGAAATAGTTTTGCCTATAGGTATTTCGTTTTACACGTTTCACGGTATGAGTTACCAAATTGATGTGTATCGGGGAAGTGTGGCACCGCAACGTAACTTTCTAAACCTGCTGTTGTACAAATCGTTCTTTCCGCAATTAATTGCCGGACCGATTGTTCGATACAACCAAATTTCAGAGGAACTTGAACATCGAGATTTAACTCAAAACAATTTAATTGTCGGATTTAAGCGATTCTTAATCGGATTGTCGAAAAAAATCCTCATCGCTAACAGTTTTGCTTATGCTGCCGATGAAATGTGGGGCATTTATCTATCGGATATGTCTACAATTAACGCATGGATCGGAATTGGGGCATACACTTTTCAGATTTATATGGATTTTTCAGCTTATAGTGATATGGCCATTGGACTGGCTCGAATGATTGGATTTCACTTCCCTGAGAATTTTCATTTTCCGTATTTGGCAACGGGATTTAAAGAATTTTGGCAGCGCTGGCATATCTCTCTATCCACTTGGTTTCGCGACTATCTTTACATTCCTTTAGGAGGAAATAGAGGGGGGAAACTTCGTACATTATTTAATTTATGGTTGGTTTTTTTATGTACCGGTTTTTGGCATGGTGCGAGCTGGAATTTTGTATTTTGGGGAGTTTTACACGGATTGTACTTATCCGTAGAACGACTGTGGAAATGGGACATCTCATTCATCCCAAAGTGGTTGAAAATCGGCTTCACATTTTTCGCAGTGATGATGGCTTGGGTACCATTTAGGGCTGAGAATATGGAACAAACTTGGGGATTTTATCAGAAATTATTTGGCGGCGGAAGTGTTCCCTCAGATAATTATCACCTATACATGCAGTCGAATGTTTTGAATAAGGAATTTTGGTTGATGAGTATTGTAGCCGTTTATTTTGCTTTTGGTTTTGGGGATGGTAAATGGGGCTGGAACACTCTGTGGAAACAAATGAAGCAACGGTTCAGAGGGTTGGAATGGTTGGAAGTTCTGGGATTTGTATTCCTATTTTGGATTTGCTCGATTTATATTATTTCTGGTTCATACAGTCCATTTATTTATTTTAGGTTTTAATATTGATTTGGAATTAGATGTAATGTATAGAATATGTGGTTGAAAAAAATGATATCATTCCCAATTAAGTCAAAACTCCAATTCAAATCCCCTGGTTTTTGGTTAATTGTAATTTTAGGTATAAGCATAGTATTTCCTTGGTTAAACCGCTTTACTCAATGGATTGATAATACTAATATTGAGAATAGAACATTGGCGAGTAGGCCCGGTTTTAAAGATTTATCCTTGAATAATTACGATTCTTTTCCGGGTAAAGTGGATCGTTGGATGTCGGATAAATTTGGACTCCGGTCGGAATTTATGCGATTGTATGGAAAAATGAATTTGAATTTATTTCAAAAATCACCACTGCCTCGAGATGTTTATTTTGGTAAAGAGGGATGGATGTTTTTTACCGGAAATGAATTGGCAACATACAATGGTTACGCGCGATTTAGTGACTTGGAGTTGGATTCTTTTTATCGAGAATTAAACGATCGAAGAACCTACTGCAAATCCAAAGGAATGGAGTATTATTTCGTAATTTTCCCAGCAAAACAAAGTATTTATGGTGATTTACAACCCGATGCGGTTATTGGATTGAAGCGGAAAAATAGAACGGATATATTAATTGAATACTTGAAAAAAAGGGATCCCAGTTTACATATTGTGGATACCCGAAGTGCACTCATTGAAGCCAGAAAAACCTGGTTCCCAATTCAGGTATTTTACAAAACCGACAATCATTGGAATCCTTTAGGTGCTTGGCATGGTCATGCTGCATTAGTAAATCAGATGCATCGCGATGGATTGAAAGTAAAACTGCCTGGAAATCCCAAGAGTTCCAGGTACCGATTGGATAAACAAGATGGGTACTCCGGCAATTTGGCTCAATTTACGGGGTTAAGTGGAGCATTAACGGAGCCAAAGTATTGGTTGGTTCCTTTGTTTGAAAAACAAGCCATCAGTGTTGCGAATTATGAATGTAAAACTCCACAATTTTCCAATGCTTGGGAATACCAAATGCGGTTCAACAATAAAGACACCACTTTGGCAGATGTTTTGTTCATTAGGGATTCCTTTGGATCGGACATGATCAACGAATTAGCAGAAAGTTGCGGTAGAAGTTTATTCATTTTTGATGAATGGAAATATGGGATGAATACCGATTGGGTGGAACGACATAAACCCGATGTCATGGTTAATTTGGTGGTGGAAACGCATTTGGAAAATGTATTAAAAAAAGTAAGATAAATTAAACGACTGTTAGAAAATTGCGTCTAAGTAAGTAGGTGGGTTTAAAATTCTAGTTTGGCTGATTTAAGAAATCGAATCAGTCAATCGGATAAATTAAGATTATAAAGATTTAAATGAGAAAACTATTAGTTGGTGTCGGGTTGGTGTTGGGTTGTATATCTTCACAGCTAAGTGCACAAGGATTTGGAAATGGGAGTGGAAATGGATTTTCGGTTACGGTAAAAGGTAAAATTTTGGATGGAAATGCCATGCCTGTTCCCCAGGCACAAGTAGAATTGTTTGCCTACAAACAGGATTCATTATACGGAAATCCCAAAACAGAAGCGGAATTAGCCCAAAGTATTGCCCGATTGGGGTTGAATTTGGGTGTCTACAAAACCGATGCTGCAGGAAATTATTCAGGAGTATTATCGAGGGAATTATTAATAAAAATGCGAGATGGTAGTTCGGGAATTTCCATGCGGACTGCTGGTTTTTTGCTACGCGTTTCTAAGGATGAATTTGAAACACTTTGGCAGTTTGATAATCCTACTCGGGAGCGAAGTGAAGGTGGTTTAAATTTAATTTTCCCAACGCTCACCATTTTAAAATCAACCGAGAAAATTGAGGCTGTTGAAATTACGACTAAAGCGGTTGAACAAAAAGGGGATACCACCGAAATAAATGCAGCCAATTTTAAAACAAACCCCGATGCATCAGCAGAGGATTTAGTTCGGAAGATGCCGGGCGTTACCACAAACAATGGTGATGTAGAAGCCCAAGGGGAGAAAGTACGTCGCGTATTGGTTGATGGAAAACCCTATTTCGGTGATGATCCGAAGGCGGCTTTAAAAAATGTACCCGCTGATGCGATTGCCAAAGTACAAATATTTGATGCCCAATCCGAACAAAGTCAATTTACAGGTTTCGATGACGGTAATACTACTAAAACATTAAATATTATTACCAAAATGGGATTTAAAAAAGGCAGTTTTGGGAAGGTGTTTATTGGAGGAGGAAAGAGTATTGAAGGGAGTGGAGACGAATTAAAGTATCATTCTGGGATAACTTATAATACGTTTAAAGGCGATCGTAGACTTACGCTCCTATTTCAAACCAATAACATCAATGAACAGAACTTTGCGGTTGAGGACATCATGAGTGTGATGGGCGGAGGCGGAGGAATGCGTTTTGGTGGAAATCGAGGCGGCGGTCCACCATCGGGCGCTGCTGATTTTTTTGTGGGTGGTCAGAATGGTATCACAACCACATCCATGCTCGGTTTGAATTATTCCGACAAATGGGGCAAGAAAATCGATGTTACCGCTAGTTATTTTCTGAATAATACAGATAACTCCAATTTGAATACGACAACCCGATATTTTATTACCGGTGAGAACGCTTCAAATTTAACGTACAATCAAGAGGCCAACAATTTAACCCACAATAGGAATCATCGTTTTAATATGAGGTTAACGTGGAAACCAGATAGCAATGATATGATTATTGTTCAGCCGCGATTAACCTTCCAGCACAGTGGTTTGAAAAATCCTTTAACGGGGTTATCATTATTTGGAAATGATTTAGGACAAATGGACAGCACCATACAATCCAATGATTATGTGAGTAATAATGATGGTTACAATGCCAATGTTCAATTAAATTGGATGCACTCTTTTAAGAAAAAGGGTAGGAGTATATCGTTAGAGTTGGTGCCCAGTTTAAACGATTATTCGGGTTTAAGTGGATTGGCTAATAGTTTGTACAATTCAGCCACTTCAAGCTATACCGAGTTATATCAAAGAACGGTAACCGGAAAGTTGAATGGTTCCTTTCGAACCGAATTAGAATACACCGATCAATTGGACAGCAATCATGGTTTCAGTGTAGAATACAACTCTCGTGTGAATGAAAACAATTCAGATCGTTTGAATTATCGGTATTTGCAGCAAGTTCCAATTGGCTTGTACGAGTATGTATTGGATACACTTTTGTCGAATAAGTTCTCCAATGGATATGTGAGTCAAGCCGCGGGTGTTAGATATCAGTATAAAAATTATAAAATTCGCATAACTGCTGGGTTGGATGCGCAAATTGCCCAATTGACTGGCGATCAAACCTTTCCCCGAGAAGGAGAAATTGATCGAACATTTAGATCTATTTTACCTACATTTAGTTTAAGATCGAACGGCGGGATGCGACGAAATTATCGCTTAAATTATCGCACTTCCAACAATGCACCGAGTGTGGATCAATTGCAAGATGTTGTAGATAATAGCAATCCTTTGCAGTTGACATCGGGTAATTCCAAACTGGTTCAGGATTATCAACACCGTTTGTTTTTCCGTTATTTTGACATGAATTCTCAAAAAGGTACCAATTACTTTATCATGTTTGATGGTACTTTGACTAACAATCAGATTTCTACTTTAACTATAATTCCTAATGGTGAACGGGTTGCTATTAATGCAGGTGATTCAGTGCTATATTTATTACCAGGCGGTCAGTTGTCCATGCCTGTGAATATGAATGGAGCTTATAGCTTGAGAGCGTTTTTTAATTACGGAAAGCCGTTGTTTAAAGGAAAAATCAATTCGAATATAAATGGTGGCTTGCGATTTAGTGAAAATCCATCCATGATTCAATTGGGAAATTCAGAACCGATACGCAATTACAGCAAGAGTCCCAGTGCAAATTTGGGAATTTCTTTGAGCTCTAATATTAGTTCAAAAATAGATTTCAGTATATATAGCAATTCTGCTATAACGCAAGTTACCAATACGTTTCAAAAGAACTTAAACAGCGCGTACTTTACTCAAAGCACGCAATTTAGAGTGAATTTTATGCCGAAGGGAAAATGGGTTATTGGCAGTGATATAACACAGCAAGTTTGGGATGGTTTGGGTGGAAATTTCTATAATCAAACAATTTATTTGTGGAATGCATCTTTGGGAAGAAAATTCGGTAAAAAGAACCAGTGGGATATGCGTTTTACGGCCTACGACTTGTTGAACCAGAACAAAGCGTTTTCAAGAAACATAACGAATACGTATTACGAAGATGTCCGAACTCAAGTTTTGACGCGTTATATCATGTTGAATGTAACCTATAACATTCGAAAGCTTAACGGCAGTAAAGATCCGATGGATAACCCTGATTTGAAACGGATGCAAATGATGTATCCCGGTGGAAGACCGCCTGCTGGTTCGTGGGGTCCGGGTCGTTAATCAGTTGGGTTTAAGTTGTATTAATTGACATGAATGTAAATGATACGTTAGATTTTTGCATTTTCAATAACATCGAAGAGACTAATTTTTTATACTCAATTTTGGATAAACAGAACATTCGTTTTAACATTGTATGATTTCCCAGTCATGTCAAACCTCCAGTATACTTCCTTTTCTTATTTGTTTAGATCATTTTTTTTGGTTTTTTTCTTGGGATTTTATTTCACGAAATCGAATGCCCAAGTAGTTGCTGGCGACACCATTCCTCCTATTGTGGATTCGGCATCGATGGAATCCATCTACCTTGATTCCGATACCGTTTTTGTGGATTCTACTGCTTTTTTGGATACAACGCAACCGGCTACAGATGTAAGTAACGTTGAGACATCAGTGCCCAAAGGAACTTGGACGTTTCAAGGAAGTTCAACTATTAATACGAGTCAAAGTCAGTTTAGTAATTGGCAGGGAGGGGGACAAAATTCCATTTCACTTTCTACCATGCTCAACATGAGTTTGAGTTATATTTCTGAAACATTTTCTTGGGAATCAACCTTAGATGCTGGTTACGGTTTGATGTTGCAGGGATCGTCGGGTAGATGGTTTAAGAATGATGACCGTTTTGAAATTACGACGAAAATAGGGAAAAAAGCGAGCAAATCTTGGTATTACACCGCGTTATTGACTCCATCAACTCAGTTTCAACCGGGTTATATGTCGGAATTTGACACCGTACCTATTTCGAGTTTTTTTGCTCCAGGTTATGTGGTTGCTTCGTTGGGATTTGATTATAACCCTTCTACCAAACTTTCGGTTTTCTTGGGACCTGTGACTTCAAAAAATACCTTTGTTTTAGATCAAAATTTAGCGGATCAAGGAGCTTATGGAGTAGAAGCTGCAAAGTATGATTATTTCACGGGCGAAATGCTATCCCCCGGAAAAAAACACCGTTCAGAAACAGGAGGATACATGAGAATTGTATTTAACGAGCCTCGCATTGTTAAAAACATTGGTTTGCAGTCAAAGTTGGAGCTTTTCAGTAATTATTTGTACAAACCCGGCAACATTGACGTAGATTTTGAGAATACCTTTACACTGAAAGTGAATGAATATATCAGTACTACCATGATACTTCATTTTATTTACGACGATGATATTCAAATTGCATTGGATCCGTTGGGACTCAGAACAGGACCGCGATTGCAGTTCAAAGAGGTCTTAGCTGTAGGATTGCTAATAACCTTGTAAAAAACAAGTTCACGTGTTAGTATTCTGGAAACGGTGAAGGATTTTTACTTCTACCGTTATATATTTTTGGGAAGATAAGCAAGCTGAATTCATGCGTTACTGGAATCCCTTGACCTTGCATTGAAATATTCCAGTCGTTGGAATATCCTAAATAGTATCGATCATAACGAGCTCCAAAATAGTAATTAATTGACCAAGCCGTTTGCAAATAATTTCGGGCTTGTTGAACACCTGCGCCGGCACGGAAATTGGTAAATTGAGTATTCAACATGAGTGAAGTAGAATGGAGTCCGTCTTGAAATGAATAGTTTATGCTTGGCGTTAGCGTTGTTTGAGCATTGGAAGAAGAGATTCTATATCCGGCAATTGCGGAATAACGCAACGGAATTTTTTGTGAATTTTCACTATAAAATCCAATTTTAGGTTCATTGATATTGAATGCAGATACACCCATAAATCCGCGTGAATTGTAATACATGAATCCAACGGATGCATGAAATACATTTCGAGTTAATTTATTGAGTGGTTCCTGAGTAGGAAGTACAAAACCGGTATTACTTGCATTAATTTGATCTTCCCAAAGAAATTGATCTTTACCGAAGGTAAAACTGGAATATTGCAATGAAAGAGCAGCGCGTAATTGTGATTTTTTTATGGGTATAGAATAGGCGTAATGTGCACTTGCTGAAAAGTGACTGTATTTGGATTGATTCTCTGATCCAGAATATAAATCAGTGGCATATAGATTGACGCCCCAAGCCATATTGGTATTGGAAATGGGCATGTCAAAAGCCAAATTTTGGGTTGCTAATCTGGAAGAAATGCCTAACCACTGAGCTTTTGTTCCTGACCCGATTCGCATGGCATCTTGTTGATTCAACTGCGAAGTTCCTATAAGTGCGGGATTCAGTAATGAACGTTGAGCAAATTGTTGTCGAAAAGCAGGAAACTGACCTTGCAGTGTATGAATACAGAATCCCGTAATAAAGAAAATGCTGCTGGTGATTATGGATTTGTGGCTGAAGGAGAACCTAGAGATCATTGAACTAAATGTAAAATATCGTACAAACATACTTTTTCATTTTCAATGTTTCTAGATTTTTCCTAAAATCCAAGTAATTTATTGTATTCTAAATGCTATTGAATTCAAAGAATGGTGCATTTAAACTAAAATTTTCTTAATATTGTTTGCCCATTTTAAAGCTTTTTATTCTTGAGAAAATTAATTCCTTCATATTCAATCCTATTACAATATTTAAGGGCTTCACTATTTAATAGAGGAGTTCATCAACTTTTCATTTTAATTTTTCTGTTCACTTCCGGATTAAATAGTTGGGGAAAGCCAGGTAAACCTGTAAAAGTGAATACCAAAAGTGGCCCTCATCGTGTTTACTTTGATTGGACACAAACACCCGATTCTACTCACTATTTTCAAATTTTTAGAAGTGTTAATAACGGTGGATTTACGCTGTATGATTCTACGTATTCTTTGCACTACACGGATACTTTGGCCATTGCAGGAAGCCGTTATACCTACTCGTTGCGTGCTGTAGATTCAGTTGGATTATTGGGTGATTACTGCGATACATTCAGCATTGAATCCAATCGGATTTGGTGGGTAGATGTTGCAGGAGTGGATTCTGCGTTTTATGGATTTAAGGATGAGCCATTTGCAAGCGTTCAATTTGCTTTGAATAAATTGGTTTCGGGGGATACAATCATTCTTAAGAACGGAACCTATTCCGACCCAATTTCTATTAACAAAAGTGTTACGATTGGTTCTCAGTGGCTTTTAACAGGAGATTCCGCTTATTCAAACAATACCTATTTGGATGGAAATTCAGTCCATCGAATTGTGGCCGTTCAGACAACAGGATCGTCGAAAGTGAATATTCAAGGACTGAAATTGACCCGAGGCAAAGCATCCAAGGGTGCTGCAGTTCACGCTTCTCTTTCTGCTTCCGATACGTTGAGATTTCAAAATGTCCAGTTTTTAAAAAATCGTGCAGATTCAGCTGGCACTTCTCTGTATTTAGAGGGATCTAATTCGGGTGTTACTTTGGTGCAAAATTGCATTATTGGCCAAGACACGGGTAAATCGATCATCAAAATACATGGATCGGAGTTGAATATTCAGTTTTCAACCATCGCTCATAACAAATTAACTGGCTTATTAGATACTGCGATCATTGTAGAAGGCAGTAAGGTGAACGTATCCAACAGTATTTTATATGCTGTTACTTATCATCATTATCCTATTCGAAGTGTTGCATCGTATGGAAGTAGTCAAATAAACGTGACATATTCCAACATTTACAATGGATGGTCGGGTACAGGGAATATAAATGCCGAACCGGAATTTTTAAGTGGTACTTTCATTCCAAGTAACCTTTCACCCGTAATTGCTCGTGCAACCAGTGTTTCTGGTTTAAGTAAGGATATAAATGGCACCGATAGACCTGTTCCTAGTGGTTCTTTACCGGATATGGGTGCAGTAGAAAGTGAGTTCGTTCAAACCATTCCTAAGATTAAATATATACTCAGCGATTACGATACCTTTTTTATATATCCGTCGATTTGGCAACCTGAATTTAAATCAAAGGTGTTTATTGAAATCAGTGACGTAAACAAGAATCCCATTAAATACGACTCGGTTTCAACCATTCTGGGTCAGTACACCTATGAATTTAGCGAGGGTACTTTGGAAAATGGTAAGTATTATTATTTTCGTGTTTTTCAGGGTGAAACCCTATCTGACAAAGACCTTGCTAATACACAATTTAGCGATTATAAGCTATCCAAAATTAACTTAACCGACTACAATTGCAGAGGGTTATTGGACTCCGCATTTACTCCCACTGCTCAGCAATGTTTAAACGGAAATCAATTTGTCATTTACAATCGCTCGGTTGATACTGCCGGTTATTCCATTGTTTCAAAGCAGTGGAATTATTGGGGTTCACTTTTGTCCCAGCAAACTTCTGTGACAGATACGTTGAAGTTGAATTTATCAGATTCAGGAACCTATTATGTTTCTATCCATGTAAAGAACAATAAAGGATGTGAAAAGTCAGATACGGTTAAAATATATGTTGCTGAAAACCCCACGGCCAATTTTACCATAAATGATACCGCTCAGTGCTCTTCAGATCAGAAATTTGTATTTAATTCTACATCCAAGTCCAATATTAAGAATTCAGCATCCTTGAGTTTGAATTGGGATATGGGCGACTCTTCGTTCACAACGAAATCCAACCCCATCAATATTTATAATTCTTCCGGACCTCGATGGATTACTCAAATTGCTACAAATAAATTTGGGTGTAGAGACACAATTTCGAAACGAATCATGATTGCTCCTTTACCTGTATCTGTAATTGCAGTTCGTGATTCTGCACTTTGCTTTACTGGTAACTCATTTCAAGTTTCAAGCTCGTCATACATAAATGCAGGTGGAGGAAATTTGGATTATCGATGGAGATTTGAAGACTACAATACCAACCTCCAGCGTTGGGAATCCAGTGCTCCCACATCCCTCAATACAAAGAAAGATACTGCAATCAAACTATTTAGTTTATCGGGTTACAAGAGGGCTTGGTTAACAGTAACCAGTTCGTACGGTTGCAAAGATTCCGTGAATTCTCAACTGCATGTGCTTCAAGATCCCCAAGCAAAATTTAATTCAAGCGCAGCTCAACTCTGTTTGAACCGGAATGTGTTTTCGATTACGGATCAATCAGTAAAAGGAGAGGCGAGTATAAATCAATGGATGGTTTCTTGGGGAAATGGAGTAACCGCCACCAAAACTGTTTCAGATACGTTTCAAATTCACTATTTAGATTCGGGAAATTATACAATCCGACTTTCTGTAATTGATCAACGAGGTTGTAAGGATACACAAGTTGCAACCGTTTATGTAGCTCCCAATCCTGTTGCCGATTTTGCGGTGAATGATACTTCGCAGTGTTTGAATCAAAATTCATTTCAAACGACTCAAAGCTCCGAGTCTAATTCCAGTAACGCAACATTGAATTACCATTGGAATTTTGGCGATGGGAATAGTTCGAACATTGCATCTCCTGGTATTAGTTACAGCAGTCGAGGTAACTATTTAATTGAATTGGTGGCAAACAATGTTCATGGTTGCACGGATACTGCATATAAAACGGTTCGTGTATTTGATATGCCGGTAGTGAAATTCAGTGTAAATGATTCTCAATTGTGCGAGAACAATGGAAAAGCGAATTTTACCAATTTAAGTAGTATTTCGGTAGGTGAAGGAACTTTAAGTTGGAACTGGAATTTTGGAAACGGCAATACGGACACTTCACTGAATCCAAGCATTTTATATAATTCGGTTTCGAACCCAACAGTAAAATTGATTTCAACTTCCAGTTTTGGTTGTATAGACAGTGCCATGGTTCAACTTCAAATAGTGAAGAAACCTGCATTGCAAACACAATTGATAAACGATTCTTGTTTGAATTCAGGAGTTCAGTTTAAGGTACGCGATTTAAATCAATCTTTACCTACCTCCGTGCTTTGGAAGTTTTCAGATAACACGCAAAGTACAGATACGTCGTTTGTGAAGTTTTTTGCAACGGAAGGGATTAAAAGGTATGAATTGGTTGCTTCAAATGATGAAGGTTGCTTTGATACGGTGACTGGAAATATTCGATTGTATGAAAATCCTCGGGCGGATTTCGGAATGGACTTGGATGAACAGTGTTTGAAGGGTAATGAATTTGAATTTAAGGATGTATCCAACTACAAGTATGCCACGTACAATATGGTGAATTATTGGGATCTTGGTGATGGTAAAAAATATACGATAGATTCAATTAGTACAGTTAAACATACCTATAGTGTTGCAGGAACTTACTCGGTAGGTCTAATTGTAAAAAATGGTTTTGGTTGTGCAGATACGATTCAGCAAACAATAACTGTGTTTCCCATGCCTACGGCACAATTTACTATCAACGATAGTTTGCAGTGTTTGAAAGGTAATGAATTTATTTTTAACAACTTGAGCAAATCAAATACGATAAATTCATTCATGGATTACGCTTGGGATTTTGGAGATTCAACTCAATCCACAAGTACATCCCCAGAAAAAAAATACAGCAGCGATGGTACTCGCGATGTTCAATTGATTGCATTTAATGTTCATAGTTGTTCCGACACCGTATATTCTGTGGTTCATGTATTCCCACAATCCAATCCTTCATTCAAAATAAACGATACCGCACAGTGCGAAAACAATAATGTATTTGAATTTACGTCTACTTCCACGGTTAAGTCTACGGGTGGTACGCTGAGTTATTCTTGGAATTTTGGACAAGGAAAAACCGGTTCAGGTTCACCGGTTCAAATAAGCTATTCTAATCAAGGAACGGAGGTTGTGCAATTGATATCAACTACTTCTTTTGGATGTTCAGATTCTACTGAGAGAAGTATTGAGTTACAATCCAAACCTCAAGCCAGAGTGAGCAAATTGAACACAGATTCTTGTTTGAACAATGCTTGGGAATTCAAAGTTATTGACTTGAACACTCCAAACATGGCGAATGTTCAATGGAACTTTAGTGATTTGACCGTTGTAAACGATTCTGTTTTTGAAAAAACGTTTGGTAGTGCGGGCGTTCAAACTGCCGAGGTGATTATTACGAATTCGGACGGTTGTACCGATACCGTTCAGAAATCTTGGAATGTTTACCACAACCCACAAGCTCAATTTGTAATAGCAGATGATTCGATTTGTTTGGTGGGAAATCAATTTAAGTTTACTCAAACTACAACTACTTCTTCCGGGGTAAATCAGGATTATCTTTGGTTTTTTGGGGATGGAAAATCCAGTACCACTCAGGAAAATCCCCAATATACGTATAGCGACTCAGGTAATTATACCGTACGATTGGAAGTAACGAATTCATTGGGATGTGTTGATACTGCTTGGAGAACTTTAAGGGTAAAAAGCAATCCCAAGAGTCAATTTACAGAAGATTTATCGCTACAATGTATGCATTCAAATATTACTCAATTTACGGATGCTTCTACTTCAGAAATGCGGGTGGCGGGATTGTCTTATTCCTGGAATTTTGGCGATTCTACCGCTTCATCGTTAAAGAATCCAAGTAAATCGTATTCTTGGGCAGGGATAAAAAACGTTCAATTGATTGTAGAAAACGATGAAAATTGCTTTGATACTCTAATTAGACAGATTGAAATAAAGCCCGAACCCGTGGCTGCATTTTCAATAGACAATGCGGTTCAATGTGCCAATAATAATCAATTTAGTCTTACAGATACATCGTATGTTTCAAGCAGAGGCGGAAGTCTGAAAGCTGATTGGTTTGCTGATAATGGAAAATCAAAAACCAATTCTTCCAATTTTGAATTAGGGTATAATACTGCTGGAACATACGCTGTAAAATTGGTTTCCACTACCCAATATGGATGTAAAGATTCAATGATAAAAACAATTAAATTGAATCCCAAACCGCAGGCGAAGTTTTCTTATTTGAGCAAAGATTCTTGCTTAACCACAACGGCAATTTTAAAAGCAACTAATTTAGGCAATAGTGGTATTAAAGGGGTGAAATGGAACTTTGCTGATAACACACAATTGCAAGGAGTTACCGTTTCCAAAAAGTATAACAATGCAGGCAATAAAACGGGATTTATCTATTTGACCGACAATTTGAATTGTATAGATACCATTTCATTTGGTTTTAATATATGGAAGAATCCAATTTCGATATTTGGTTCGACTACACAAAACACGTGTTTCAGCGGTAATAATATAGTATTTAGCGATTCAAGTAAATCCAATTCCGGCAGCATCCAAAATGTAGTTTGGGATTTCTACGATGGTACAACGCAATCGCTCAATTCGGCACAATCAACACAGCATTCTTACAGCAGTTCTGGAAAGTATTTAGTCAAACACAAGTTAACCAATTCGTATGGTTGCCAAGATAGTTCAACGAAGTGGATCACAATTAATCCAAATCCCATCGCTGATTTTGAAGTCGATAATAACTCACAATGTTTATCTGCAAATCTCTTTTCGTTTTCCGATAATTCCAACCCGAATAATGGAGTTTCCAGTTTGTCTTATTTTTGGGATTTTGGGGATAGCAACACATCTACCCAGAAAAATCCTATACACACATTCAAATATGCGGGAGTGAAATGGGTGCGTTTGATCATTTTGAATTCGAACGGCTGCACAGATACGTTATTCAAACAAGTTACGGTTAGACCGCAACCGTTTGCTCAGTTCACGGTTAATTCAAAAGATCAATGTGTCAATCAGCAGTCCTATAATTTTACGGATAATTCGACCATTTCGAGTGGAGGTGGTTCCTTGTCGAGAGTTTGGGATTTGGGGGATGGCAGTATTTCCAATTCGAGTTCGGTATCGAATAAGAAATACAATTCAGCGTCAACGTTTAAAGTGAAGTTAACCGCCAAAACCAGTTTTGGATGCGTGGATTCAGTTGTTCAAAGCATCCGAGTATTACCCAAGCCCAATTTGTCGTTTACGGTTAACACCGATACTCAGTGTTTGGTAGGAAATTTATACGGATTCTACAACAACAGTTCTATAGTAAGTGGTGGTGGAACGGTGAATTATCAGTGGAGCTTCGGTGATGGTAACGTATCAACCAATACTCATCCCACATATACATTCTCGAATTATGGTTCGTATTCTGTGCGAATATTGGGTACCACGCAATTCGGTTGCGTTGATTCTTTGAAAAAGACTGTTTCCGTAATCGCATCCCCACAAACAACATTCACCCTATCCAATTCCGCAACTCAATGTAACAGTGTGGATACCTTTAAAATCGTGAATCAAACTACTGCATTGAATGGAAAAAATATTAAATATGTTTGGCAATTTGGGGATGGAAGTAGCAGTGTTTTAGTAAATCCTATAAAGAGTTTCTCTGGTGCTGGCGTTTACACCATCCGATTAAAAGCCACCAACAGCAATGGTTGTGCGGATAGTACTTCACAAACGGTTACGGTAAATGCAGATCCTAAGACGGACTTTTCCATAAATCAAACGGGACAATGCATAAACAATCAATTATTTGAGTTTACAAATAATTCCACTATTGCGTTTGGTGGGGGAAGCTTGAATTTTGACTGGAAGTATCAAGATACTTCATTTTCTTCTTCACTAAATGCATCGCGAGTATTCTCCGAGGTGAAGAGCTACACGATTAAATTAGTTGCAAAATCCACTTTAGGGTGTAGCGATTCTGTATTAAAACAAATTGTGGTTTATCCCCAACCAAAAGCAGATTTTGCAGTGAATAATACAAAGCAATGTTTGACAAATAATCAATTTAGCTTTACGAATAATTCAAGTATTTCATCAGGCACCAATTCGTATGTTTGGAATTATGGTGATGGTACAGGAAGTACCTCAGTTAGTCCTTCAAATACCTATTCTGCTTTTGGGAAATACCAAGTCTTGTTAAAAGCCATATCCAATCGGAATTGTGAAGATACCACGTCAAAATGGATTACGGTACATTCTAAGCCAACCGCTGCATACCTGAGATCAGATACAGCAATTTGTTTGTATAAGAATGAATTTAATTTTAATAGCATAAGTAGCAATTCTGATGGTTCAAAGTTGAGTTATCTGTGGAAGTACTCCGATGCCAAGTCGGATACCGGTCAAAGTGTCAAGAAATCGTTTAATTTAACCGGAAGATATACGGTAAAATTAATTGTAACTTCTGCAAACAATTGTAAAGATAGTTTTACCAATACTGTTCGGATTTTCCCTCAGCCAGTTCCATCATTTACTATAAATACGAGTAATCAGTGTTTGACCAATAACTCATACGAATCAACCAATAACAGTACTATAGACGCTGAAGGTGGAACCTTATCCTATATCTGGGATTTTGGAAATTCAAGTCAACAAACGGTGAAAAATCCGAAATGGAACTATTCAAAGGATGACACCTTTACAGTATCGTTGATTGTAAAATCGTCGTTGGGCTGTATGGATAGTTTGAAAAAGACAGTCGTGGTATATCCGCAACCGGTTATAGCATTCAGTTTTGCAGATTCAGCACAGTGTTTTACCAACAATCGTTTTGAAGTGTCGAATGTTTCAGATGTAAAATACGGCAGCATTGCATACGATTGGAATTTTGGAAACAATCAAAAATCAACGGGAACTTCGCCCGTTGTATCCTACTCATCTTTTGGGAAATACACCATCCGTTTAAGCGGGAAAACCAATTTCGGATGTATGGATTCTGCCAAACAGAATGTTCAAATTTTTGATGTTCCCAAATCAACTTTTACCGTAAATGATGCGGAACAATGTTTCAGAGGTCAGAAATTTACTTGGAGTAGCTCTTCGTATTTGCCTAATAATAGTGGACAATTATATTGGTCGTTTGGTGATGGAGGTACAAAATCGGGCAGTAATTCACAAGTAGGTAATGTTAATCACAGTTATTCGGCAGTTGGATTTTACACGGTTAAGTTGAATGTTGTTAGTGCAGATGGTTGTGTGGATTCCACAAGTTCAATTATCCGAGTTGACGAACACCCCAAGACACAATTTACTTTTACGGATTCAGTTCAATGTATAAACAACAACGATTTTGTATTTGAGAATCATACGAGTATTTCAAAAGGTAAGTTCAATTCTTTCTGGGATTTCGGCGATGTAAATTATTCAAATTCTGAATTTGGTCGACATTCGTATTCTAAAGCAGGTAGTTATTGGGTGAAATTGGTAACTTCTTCAGCATTTGGTTGCTCCGATACATTGATACGAAAAGTGCGTGTAACCAATTTGCCTAAAATTGAATTTGTCTTGAATCGCAATTCATCGTGCTTGTTAAATAATACGTTTGTAGCTGACAATCAATCACAGTATGAAGGTTCAGAAACGGTGGATTATACTTGGCTTGCTTCCGATGGAACCCAAATGAATAATACCTTGTTTCAGCATCATTTTGCGGAATCTGGGAAGTACCGATTGAAGTTGATAGGTATGACTTCTGAAGGGTGTTCTGATTCAACGGAAAAACCCATAGAAGTATATCCTCAGGGAGAATCAAAACTCGTTATTTTGGATAGCTTACAGTGTTTGCGAGGTAATTCGTTCAACTTTGGAAATGAATCGCGTGTAGATGGTTCCCGTTTTGCTATTTTGAGTTGGAATTTTGGCAACGGTTATATTGATACCATGTATACTTCTACACCAGTGGTATTTGAATATGGAGATACCGGAACTTTCAAAGTAGAATTAATTACAACAACCGAAAATTTGTGTACGGATACGAGTTTTGGCTTTGTTAAAGTAGTACAAATGCCACAAGCTATTCTGTTACAGAATGCTGTTTCAGCTTGTTTTAATCAACAAACGTTTAAATTTTTCGATGTTTCAGATAGAACAATTGGTGTTTATAATGAATGGTTATTCGACAAACAAATCGTAACAAATAGAGATACATTAACGCCGTATTTTATACAGCCGGGCAAATATCGCGTATCATTGGTATCAAAAACTCAATACGGTTGTTCAGATACAGCGGTCCGTTATGCTATAGTAAATGATATCCCTCAAGCACGAATTGCCGTAAATAATAATGCACAGTGTTTAGCAGAAAATGATTTTTACTTCAGTAACATTTCTTCGAGTTTCTCCAATCCCGACGAGTTTTGGGATTTCGGAGATGGTTCCTATGGAACTGGAGCGGATATCAATCAATATTACACCGAAGCAGGAAATTATACCGTTGAATTAACCGTAGAAAATGATTCTTTGTGTTCAGATACAGCTCGTATGTTGGTTATTGTAAATCCGACACCGGAAGCAGATTTGTCTATCAGTCCCGTTTGTGTAAATCAACCATCTGATATAGTTTCGAATGCGAGTATTACATCGGGAAGAATTGTAAGTTATCAATGGGATTTGGGCGATGGTGGAAATTCGGCAGATTCAGTCCCAACTCAGGTATATCGCAGACCGGGCAAGTATTACATTCGTTTGGAAATGAATTCAGATAAAGGTTGTTTTGCTGGTTTCTGGGATTCAACCGAAGTATATAGCAATCCTGAAGCCTATTTTTCTGTCTTATCTGAGAGAGCTACGATACTCAAACCAGAAGTTTATTTGTTGGATTCAAGCACCAATGCTGCGACCTACGAGTGGGATATGAACGACGGGTCCGATTTTTATTACGATTACGAGGTAAAACATTCTTATTCGGATACAGGCTTATATCAAGTGCGATTGGTGGTTTCCTCCGCCGAAGGATGTTTAGATACCTTTTCAAAAGCGATTCAGGTTTGGCCGGATTACAATATATTATTGCCTACGGCTTTTTCTCCGAATAATGATCAATCCAATGATGAGTACCATATCCGAGGAAATCATCATTCAATAAGAGCAGCGAATTGGATAGTTTACAGCTCCGATGGTATTCGAGTCTTTGAATCCAAAAATATTGAAGATGCTTGGAATGGAAAACTCTTTAATGGCACAGAAGAATTGCCTTCTGGTGAATACGAACTTGTATTGTTTGTGACGGATATATTCGGAAAACAAGCTCAGTTTAACCAAAAAGTTACCCTAGTAAAATGATGTTCCCCTTGCGTTTATTCCGACTTTTTTCTCTTATTGTTGTTTTTTTCGGGGGATGGAAATTCCAGTCAGTTGCAGCTCAGTCATTAACGTTAACCGCACAAGTGAAACTCGTAAGTTGCTTTGGTGGTTCCGATGGCTCATTGAATGTTCAAGTTTCTGGAAACCAAGGCTCAGTTGATTTTAGTTACCAAGGTATTCTCTTGGTCAATGCACAACTTACTCAATTAAAATCCGGTGTATATACAATCGTTGCCGAAGATAGTGTTGGTACCATAGACAGTATAACGGTTTCTATAAATCAACCATTACCCGTGTCCGTGAATATTTCCAAAGTTCTACCTTCTTGTTTTTATTCCAGCAATGGTAAACTCATTGCAACTGCTTCCGGTGGGACAGGCAAGTTTTCATATTATTGGACGGATTCCTCAGGTGGAAACTTCAATCAGTCTGTTGCAAACTATCTGGTTCATGGTACCTATTTTCTGCACGTTTCGGACTCTTTGGGTTGTACCTTAGATTCGACAGTTAATCTAGGATATTACGATAGCATTGAAGTTTCTATTGACCATGTAGATGTGAGTTGTTCTGGATTATCAGACGGGCAAGCATCCCCCAAAACGATAAACAGCATAGGAAATTCGTTCAATTATTCCTGGTCAGGTCCATCGGGATATACTTCCAATACAAAGAATATTTCTTCGTTGGCCCCTGGCTCCTATCAATTAAAAGTAATAAACACTCAAACTCAATGTTCAGCAGTTAATTCAGTGGTGATTGTACGACCAGATAGCTTGAAACTGTTGTTAACGAAGACTTTAGCTACATTGTGTAAAGGGAGTGCGGATGGAACCTTGGAATCCAAGGTTACGGGAGGTAGAACTCCGTATTCGGCAACTTGGACTGGACCGAATTCGTATTATTCCACTTCATTTAATATTTACAATGCTGCGGCCGGAAGCTATACTTTGCAAGTGACCGATTCATCAGGATGTGTAGCACAACTTAATACCCAGGTTTTAGAACCATCGGCACTTTCAGTAACATCCACAATTGTGAATAATCGTTGTTTCGGGAATGCCACTGGCTCAGTAACACTTAATGTAACGGGAGGTGTAAAGCCCTATACGTATAGTTGGTCAAACTCAATGAGCTCCCAAGCCATACAGAATCTAAAAGCTGGAAACTATTCGGTGACTGTTATGGATAGCAATGGATGTTCATTAAATAGAACGTATTCTATATCTTCTCCCAGTCAATTGGTATTGAATCAAAGTTCTTCGAATGTGAAATGCTATGGAGGTGCCGATGGTTCACTGACTTTATTGGCATCAGGTGGGACGTTCCCTTGGACCTATTCCGTAAAAGGTCCTTCGGGATATAATTCTACGACTGCATCAAACAAGAATTTGTCTGCCGGAAATTACCTGATAGTTTTACGTGATAATAATAATTGCACGGATTCAGCATCGGTAAATATTACTCAACCGGCTTCATTATCGGTTTCAAAAAAGGCATTGAATTCCGAGTGTTTTGGAACTAAAGGTTCCATGTCATTAACTGTATCGGGTGGAACATCTCCATTTTCTTATGAATGGACAGATCAAAATAGCAATCTATACGCTGCAACACAGAACGTAACAACCGCTGACCCGGGGAATTATACGTTTAAAGTAACGGATGCTAATCAGTGTATTGTTTCGGATACGTTACGAATTTGGGAACCTTCAAAATTGAAGTTGAGTTTAAAGTCAATTGGAAATAATACGTGTATTAACGATACAAAAGGAGAATTGGCGTTTAGTACAAGTGGAGGAACCAAGCCATACAGTTTTAAGTTGAACACTTCAACTTCTCAATTGGATTCTATATTCAAAAATTTAAAAACGGGTAAATATTTCGTTACGGTTTCGGATAAAAATTTGTGTACAGATTCCACTTCAGCTGCCATTGATTTCTTGGATGTAGTTAAACCTACAGTTACATTAAAAAATGCTACCCTATATTTAAATAGTCAAGGGAAAGCAACGTTAGATATTTCTCAAATTAGCAACGGGATTTCTGATAATTGTGAAATCGAAACCGTACAAATTTCAAAAACGGATTTCAGTTGCAGTACTTTGGGTTCGAATACGGTTTCGGTTACAGCCAAGGATTTTAAGGGCAATACAACAACTTCAAATTGTGTGGTTACCGTAATGGACACAATCAAACCAACACTTGTACTCCAAACGGTCAATTTGTATTTGAATTCCAGTGGTAGCGCTACCTTGAACCCATCCCAAGCAAATAAAGGAAATTTTGATAACTGTGGAATCACCAAATTCACGGCTTCCAAAACAGCTTTTAGTTGCAGCGATTTGGGAAGTAATTCTATAACCTACACCGTCGAAGATGCTGCTGGAAATACAGTAACGGCGGTACAATCGGTGAATATTTTGGATACAATTGTCCCTAAATTAAGTTATAGGAACATATTGCTTTACTTGAATTCATCAGGTTCAGCCACAATCACTGCGTCGGATATTGATAATGGTTCATCGGATAATTGTGGTATTGTAAAACAGGAGTTAAGTCAATCCAATTTCAATTGTAATCAGCTCGGTACGAATTTTATTAATTATCGTATTTTCGATAAAGCACAGAATTCAAGTAGTCAATCAGTGCGTGTAACCGTGATTGATACCATGAAGCCGGTAATCAAAGTTAAACCGGTTACGGTATATCTGAATCAATATGGTTTTGCGTTAGTTGCACCCACCGATGTGGATGATGGTAGTTTTGATAATTGTAAAATATCTACTCGAGTTTTAAGTCAATCGGTATTCACATGCGGAAATGCGGGAAACAATTCCGTAGTTTTTACCCTAACTGATGGATCGGGAAATACCACAACAGCAACGGCTACTGTAGTGGTAAAAGACAGTACTGCTCCAGGCAACAAAACAAGAAACCCAGTTGCGTATTTAGATAAAAATGGTTTCGCCATATTATCATCATTTGATGTTGATAATGGAAGTTCAGATAACTGTGGTATTACGAAAACAACCTTAAGTAAAGATCGATTTACCTGCTCCGATTTAGGCAAGAATTCCATTGATTTTTTAACGGTAGATGCAGCTGGTAATCAGAGTAAAACGAATATTGAAGTTACCGTATTGGATTCAATTAAACCGGTAATGAGAGCAAGCAATCGTACGGTTTATTTAGATTCTGCGGGTGTTTATGATTTGGATTGGAATTATTTTGATGCAGGTAGTACCGATAATTGCAAGATTACTAAAAGAACATTAAGTCAGTATCATTTTACGTGTGCCGATATTGGTAATCGATTGATATTGTATACCATTCAAGATACTTCGGGAAATTCGGCCTTGGCAGTATTAACCGTCAAGGTTATGGATACTTTATCTCCGAAACTATTTGTTGAGAATAAGAAATTGCAGCTGAATTCTTCGGGTACAGCGAAACTGAATTTATCGGATTTCGCACCCAAATGTTCAGACAATTGCAGCATTTCTCAGTTGTATTTCTCGGATTCGTTATTCGACTGTTCAGAGTTGGGTGTTAATCTGGTGCGATTAATTGCAAAAGATGCTTCGGGCAATATTTCTCAAAAGTCGTTTACGGTTGAAGTTTCAGACAACAGTGCACCTATTTTAACTACCAAAGAAACCACCATTTATATTGATACTGCGGGAAGGGCTTTGTTGAAGTTCAATCAAGTGATTTCTGAGGCCAACGATAATTGCAGTATTTCAAAAATTGTGTTAGAGCGGGAAGTATTTTCAGTTACTGATTTAGGTGAAAACTGGATTACGGTTCATGCTTTTGATGGTTCAGGTAATCGATCGTTGGACTATTGGACAAAAGTGAACGTTGAAGTGGGCGATTCCGACAAAGACAGCATTCCTGATTTTATTGAACGCGCCATAGATTTTGATGGAGATGGTGTTCCTAATTACCTAGATAGAGATTCGGATAATGATGGAATTAGCGATTTAAATGAAAATAGCGGATTAAAAGTACTTCTTGATCTGGATCGCGATGGGTATCCCAATGTTTTTGACTGGGATTCTGATGGGGACGGTATCAATGATTGCGTAGAAGTCAATGGTTTTGACCCCGACAGAAATGGGCGCGTAGGTATTGGAAAAGTTTTAGTGAGTTTTTGGGGGATACCTTTGCTTGCAGCAGGAGGAGATGGGTATGCTGAAATCTTTACGGACAATGATCTAGTTCCAGATTACAAAGATTGGGATTCGGATAACGATTTGATATCTGATAAATTGGAGAATAAAAATAATTCTGAATTGATTGATAACGACAAAGACGGTATTCCTAATTTCCGAGATTCAGACAGCGATGCAGATGGTATTTCGGATTTGGATGAAACAGAAACCGATTTTGATCAAGATGGAGTTCCGAATTACATTGATTTGGATAGTGATGCCGATGGAATTGCTGATTTAAGAGAAACTAAAAACGATCAAGATTCCGACGGTATCCCCAATTATTTGGATTTGGATTCGGATTCAGATGGAATTTTAGATGAAGAAGAAGGAGTTGAAGATATTGATAGTGACTTAATTGGTAATTGGTTGGACGACGATAGTGATAACGATGGTATTTCCGACCAAATAGAAGGTTTGGTTGATACCGATGACGATGGTATTCCAGATTTAAAAGACAAGGATTCTGATGGTGATAATATCCCTGATGAAATCGAAGCAATTCCATTTAATGGTAAATTACCTGCTGATTCTGATGGAGATGGTACTTTTGATTTTAGAGATATCGATTCTGACAACGATTTAATTGCAGATATTCAAGAAGGTCATCCGTTTCAACCTGATACAGATGGAGACGGAACTCCAGATTATCGGGATACGGATTCCGATGGTGATGGTACATTGGATATTGCTGAGTCTATAAAAGATACCGACGATGATGGAATTATTGATGCTATTGATGAGGATTCGGATAATGATGGAATTCTCGACAAAGTAGAAGGATATGCCGATGTGGATTCTGATGGCTTACCCAATTCGATTGATTTGGATAGCGATAATGATGGTATTAACGATGTCACCGAGGTAAAAGGTACTGATTTTAAAGGGTCTGGAACCGTAGTGCAAGGCACTGTTTACAATGCTATCGATACCGATAATGATGGTTTGTATGACTTCTTGGATGTGGATTCGGACAATGACGGAATATTAGATATAGTTGAAAGTGGCAATGGTTATTCGGATGAAAATTTAGATGGAAGAGTAGACGGTGGAGATATAGATAAAGACGGTATCCCCGATGAAGCCGATGCACTCAGCGGTAGTTATGGCGATTTTGAAGATCTAGGCGTAAGCGATACGGATTTAGATGGAATAGCTGACTTTCAAGATTCTGATAGCGATAACGATGGTATTTCAGATTTAATTGAGACCGCAAATGACTTTGACTTGGATGAATATCCTAATTACTTGGATGCGGATTCTGATGATGATGGTATCACAGATCAAGAAGAAACAGCCAATGATTCAGATAATGATGGTGCAGGTAATTTCGTGGATCTAGATTCGGATGCTGATGGCATTTTGGATAGTATTGAATCAAGTAACGACTACGATAACGACGGTATTCCCAATTATTTAGATTTAGATTCAGATGATGATGATACAGAAGATGTATTAGAAGGTGATTTTGATAAAGACAAAAATGGGTTTAAGGATTTTGTGGATCCCCAAACATTCGTCCCTGAAATTTTCACACCAAATAACGACGGAGTGAATGACTTGTTTGAAATAAAAGGGTTGAAAAACTATCCCAATGCACAGTTGACCATTTTTAATCAATGGGGTGTAATTGTATACAAATCCAGTGGAGCGTATGATAATTTGTGGGGAGGATGGAATGAAGAAAAGGGAACTTCCAATCAACGATTGATCCTGCCAGAAGGAGTGTACTTCTATATTCTTGATCACAATCGTACCGATGCACCTCAATTTACAAAACCTCAAACTAAAGGTAATTTCTATTTAAAGCCCTAAAAGATGAAGATAAAAATAGTTCTATTCGGGTGGTTGATTTTCGGGGGATGTTTCATGGCGAATGCCCAACAAGTGGCGTTAACTTCCCAATACGATTTGGTCTCGAATATTCAGAATCCCGCTTATAATGGTATGAATCGTTTGCTAAAAGTAGATGCCATTTCTCGAGTTCAATGGGCCAATTTCCCGGGTACGCCCCGTTATACTGCCGTGGCTTTTCAAAGTCCAGTGAACAAGGATTTTGCTATGGGTGCCAATTTTCAAACGTTACAAGTTGGGAAATTCAAAACAGCATCTCCGTTGAATTTATCTACCTACAGCACTGATATTGCATTTCACCAACAAATAAATAAGAATCTTCATTTGTCTGCCGGATTAAGAGTTGGATTGATGTCGTTCAGTATGCGTATTTCTCAATTAACGGCAAATATCCCCTCTGATATTGCCCAACTGGGAAATGATTACAGTTTTCAATCTCCGTTGGTAGGTGGAGGAATGATGGCTTATGGGAAAAACTACTTTGTAGGCGTATCTATGCCTCAGTTTGCCATTGTTTCCGATCGGTTGGTGGAAAATGTAAATCTGGGTTACAATGCAAGAAGTTTTTATTCCGTAAATGCGGGTTATATTTACAATTTGTCCAAGGATTGGTATGCAAAATTAACCGCACAATCTCGCTGGTACGCTGGAATGCGTCCAATTGTAGATGGGAATATTCATTTCGGATATCAAGATGTTTTATCTATGGGATATGGATTTAGAAGTACACGAGCGCATGCGTTTCTTACCAAAGTTCGGGTAAATGATTTTTTTAGCGTGGTATATGCTTATGAAAGTGGCAAAGTGTATGATAATCAAACCTCATTTAATTCACAAGAGTTCGGATTATCCTATCAACTAAATAACAATAAGTCTAAAATTAAAGTGGTTCCAAGAAAATTCTAAACTATGATTAAACCTGAGTACATTTTTCTTTGGATTCTATTTCACCTGGGAGCAGTGGAATTGCCACGTGCTATTTCGAAACGGGGACAACCGAAAACCGTTGCAACCGAATACGTAACCAAAATGCAGTATGCCGAAGCCATAAAAGCATACAAAAATATCGACAAGGTTAAATCCGATATCGAAATGCGCTCTTTGGCCAAAGCGTTCGCACAACTCGGTTATAACGATACTGCAATACGTATCATTGAGAAAATTGGAGTCCAGTTTCCTGATAAATATTTACCGGAAGATCGATTGAATTTAGCACTGCTTAGTCGTAGAACCGGAAACATGGAGCAGTCCGATGCTGTAATCAGTGAAATTAAAACGGCTGATTATGCATCAGTAGCTGTGTTGAATGAATTTTCAGCTGATTTTTTAAGAAAAAGTTATGCTTTAGAAGAGTCAGAATTGAATTTGCGTTATCATCAGTTCAAAAAATCGGGACAACAGTTTGTGCCGGTATTGGATAAAAGAAATCAAAAATGGTATTACCATGAACGACCTTATGTTAGCAGTGGATTGTTGAATTCCGTTTCTTTGGCTGACGATAAACCATTCTCAAAAATCATGGAATCCATCTCGGGAATGGATACTGCTGAAATTGAAGGTAAAATCATCCCCAATCAATATTTAAATAGATATTTCGAGCTCAGTTTTATTGACAGTGTTGGGAATTTCTATGTAACAACCAACCACGGTCTGGTTTCAGACCATGATCGATATTTATTAGATATTTTCCAATTCAAGTACGATG
>CAMDDG010000017.1 GCA_945890895.1 Chitinophaga pinensis
ATGTATTTTTCGCGCTCTAACTGAACTGCATCAGTACTTCCACCTTCCATTTCTGGATGAACTTCTGGATTATCTTCATTCATCTCATTCGCTCCACGCTCGTTTTCGGGGGATGTTGGATTGGAATTCTCGTTTTCTTGGGAATTCAATTCATTTTCGTTGGCATTCTCAGTATGATTGTGAGTCGTATTCATAAGTGTTTTTCTGTAACTCTTTTTTGAACTTTATAAATTCAATTTGCAAATCTACTTCATTCAAACATCTTGCCACGAAAAATCGAATGTCAACTTGTCAGATTTTTTTAACATTTCGCATTGTTTATACTGAACAAATGTCCTTAATTTGGAAATTATGTTTACTGGTATAGTAGAAACGCTGTCAGTTGTCAAGGAATTGAAAAACTCAGGAACCAATTTGGATATAACTATGCAGTGTCCGATAGCACACGAATTGAAAGTAGATCAAAGCGTTGCACACGACGGTGTCTGTTTAACTATTACTAGTGTAAATTTCAACGAAAATACATACACCGTAACAGCAATAAAAGAAACGTTAAACCGAAGTAGTTTATCTCAATGGAAAATAGGTCACGTTGTAAACATAGAACGATGCATGCCAGCCAATGGTCGTTTCGATGGACATATAGTACAGGGTCACGTGGATTGCACAGGCACAATTGATGAAATTCACGATGTAGATGGTTCACACCTAGTATTTATATCTCATCCAGAAAATGCGGGCATCACAGTAGGTAAAGGCAGTGTAACGCTAAACGGAATCAGCTTAACGGTTG
Source organism: Chitinophaga pinensis (assembly GCA_945890895.1). Taxonomy (GTDB): domain Bacteria; phylum Bacteroidota; class Bacteroidia; order NS11-12g; family UBA955; genus VMCP01. Next base: position 794 of record CAMDDG010000017.1, read on the forward strand.
TTGACAGTTTCCCCGACGCTTTCAGTGTTGCAATAATCCCTTACACATGGGAACACACCAGTTTAAGAAATGCAAATGCCGGAGATTTGGTAAATATAGAATTTGATATCGTAGGTAAATACCTTCAAAAAATGCAGGCGCTAAAAGATTTAAATGCTAATTTGACTGATTCTAAATAAAGAGCATTATAAAATCAAAGAACTATTCTTGATGTGAATTGTTAAATTTGCAGAATTCTAAATCAAAACTAAACATTTATGGGAGTTATGTCGTTCTTGTTTTCGTCCAGCTTGGGTAGAAAACTTGTTATGGCGGTGACCGGGGTATCTTTGATCGCCTTTTTATTGGTTCACTGTCTAATTAACGCCACCGTTTTTTTCAACGATGGAGGTAAAACATTCAACTATGCAGCGCGTTTTATGGCTGAAAATTGGTTGATTCGTACCACGGAAATATTTTTATTTCTTGGGTTCATCATCCACATCGGTCAAGGACTTTGGTTGGTGTTCGACAACCGCGCAAAGCGTAAAGCCAAATATGCTAAATCTGCTGGTTCAGCAAACAGCAAATGGTATTCAAGAAGCATGGGCCTTTTAGGTACCCTAATTTTAATTTTCTTGGTTTTGCATTTGAAGCATTTTTGGGTTGTAAGTCGTTTTGGTATGCCTCACCACCTTGGAGAGGTTCAATATGTAGCTTCGCATACAGGGTCACAAGAAGTTTTGGAAAATTTATTTGTAGAAATGGTTAACGTTTTTGCCAATCCAATAGCAGTTATTGTTTATGTTTTGGGATGTTTTTCTTTAGCGTATCATTTATTGCATGGATTTACTAGTGCTTTCCAAACCTTAGGAATCAACCACAAATCCTACACTCCGTTAATTTCCTCTCTTGGAACTGCATTTTCAATCATAATACCGATAGTTTTTGCTGCAATACCTGTTGTAATGCATTTAGGAATTATCAAATAATCACAATTAATAAAACAAAGTGAGTATGAAATTAGATTCTAAAATTCCACAGGGTTCCATTAACGAAAAATGGACCCAATATAAAAGTTCAGTTCCTTTGGTGAATCCAGCCAACAAAAGACATCTGAATGTTATTGTTGTTGGAACCGGTTTAGCAGGAGCTTCTGCGGCTGCTACTTTAGCTGAAATGGGCTACAAAGTTTCTGCTTTTTGCTTCCAAGATTCCCCAAGAAGAGCACACTCAATTGCTGCTCAAGGAGGTATTAATGCTGCTAAAAATTACCAAAACGACGGAGACAGCGTTTACCGTTTATTTTACGACACCATCAAGGGTGGCGATTACAGGGCCCGCGAAGCTAACGTACATCGTCTAGCGGAGGTTTCTACCAACATCATCGATCAATGTGTTGCTCAGGGGGTACCTTTTGCTCGTGAGTACGGTGGAACCCTTTCTAACCGTTCTTTCGGTGGAACTCAGGTTCAGCGTACTTTTTACGCAGCCGGGCAAACTGGACAACAATTGTTATTAGGTGCTTACTCTGCCCTTGAACGTCAAGTAGGTTTAGGAAATGTAAAGATGTACGCTCGTCACGAAATGATCGAAGTTGTAACGATCGATGGAAAAGCTCGAGGTATCATTGCTCGTAATTTGATTTCTGGCCAATTAGAAAGACATTTTGGACATGCTGTTTTACTTTGTACTGGTGGTTACGGAAACGTTTTCTACTTAAGTACCAATGCAATGGGAAGTAACGTTACCGCTGCTTGGAAAGCTCATAAAGCAGGTGCGTATTTCGGAAATCCATGCTTCACTCAAATTCACCCAACATGTATACCCGTTTCTGGTCATTATCAGTCTAAATTGACATTGATGAGTGAGTCGCTAAGAAACGATGGTCGTATTTGGGTCCCTAAAAAGCAAGGTGATACACGTCATCCAAACGACATTCCGGAAGAAGAAAGAGACTATTACTTGGAAAGAAGATATCCTGCATTTGGTAATTTAGTACCCCGCGATATCGCTAGCCGCGCTGCTAAAGAGCGTTGTGATGCGGGTTATGGTGTAGGTCCAAGCAAAATGGCAGTTTATTTGGATTTCAAATATAACATGATCAACAAATACGGTCGTGCTGAAGCTTCAAAAAGAGGCATAGCAAATCCAGATGAAGCTACTTTATTGGAATTGGGTAAAGAAATTATCAAAGGGCAATACGGCAACTTGTTTGACATGTATAAACAAATCACCGATGAAAATCCATACGAAGTTCCCATGAGAATTTACCCAGCTGTTCACTATACAATGGGTGGATTGTGGGTTGATTACGAATTAATGACCACCGTACCCGGTTTGTATGCATTGGGAGAAGCTAATTTCTCTGATCACGGTGCAAATCGATTGGGTGCATCTGCTTTGATGCAAGGTTTAGCCGATGGTTATTTCGTAATTCCTTACACCATTGGTAATTATTTGAGCAAAGAAATTCACACAAAACCCATTCCTACTGATCATGAAGCGTTCGATCAAGCTGAAAAGAAAGCAGCAGAACGCATCAATATGTTCTTGAATATCAATGGTAAGCGTTCTGTAGAAAGTTATCATCGAGAGCTAGGAAAAATTATGTGGGATAAGTGTGGTATGGCAAGAAATGAAAAAGGGTTGAACGAAGCCATAAGCGAAATTCGTGCATTGCGTGAAGATTTCTACAAGAATGTTCGTGTTCCAGGTACTGCAGATGAGTTCAATCCTGAATTGGATAAAGCGGGCCGTGTTGCAGATTTCCTTGAATTAGGAGAATTGATGTGTATAGATGCTTTGAATCGAAATGAAAGCTGTGGAGGTCACTTCCGCGAAGAATTCCAAACAGAAGAAGGAGAAGCTTTGCGTGATGACGAAAAATACTTAGCTGTTTTTGCTTGGGAATCCAAAGGCGAAAATCAATGGGAGTTACACCGCGAAGAACTAAATTACGAAAACATTAAAATTCAACAAAGAAGTTACAAATAAGCCAATATGGGACAATCAATGAGAATCAACTTACAAGTTTGGCGTCAGCGAAATGAAAAAGCTCAAGGCCAATTTGAAACATACAATGTGGAAACAAATCCAGATATGAGCTTCTTGGAAATGTTCGATGTATTAAACGAACAATTAATCGAAGAAGGGAAAGAACCCGTTGCATTTGATCACGATTGCCGTGAAGGTATTTGTGGGATGTGTAGTATGGTAATTAACGGTCGTCCACATGGTCCTAAACAAGGAATTACAACCTGCCAATTGCACATGCGCAGCTTCCAAAATGGAGATACCATTGTAGTGGAACCATGGAGAGCCAATGCATTTCCAGTAGTTAAAGACTTAAGTGTTAATCGTTCTGCTTTTGATAGAATTATATCAGCAGGTGGATTCGTTTCAGTTAATACCGGTAACGCTGTTGACGCTAATAGTGTCCTGATTTCCAAGGAAGTTGCCGACGAAGCTTTTGAAGCTGCAACATGTATCGGATGTGGAGCGTGTGTGAGTGCTTGTAAAAATGCTTCTGCAATGCTCTTTGTTGGCGCTAAAGTGTCACAATTAAGCATGTTACCTCAAGGGCAACCTGAACGCGAAACTCGTGTTGTTGCAATGGTTAATCAAATGGACGCTGAAGGATTTGGTGCTTGTACAAACACAGGAGCCTGCGCTGCTGAATGTCCAAAGCAAATTCCTTTATCCGTAATCGCTAATTTAAACCGCGAATTTTACAAGGCGAAATTGAATGGCAAATAAACTTAGTTGATCAATTAACTACTAGTTTAAATACTTTCACTGAAATGCTGCTCCTAAAACGAGCAGCATTTTTTTTTGCAAATTACGCAAACCCAATATTATGGGATACGCACCAATTTAAATCAATAGGAACTCAATGGGTACTTAAATCCAAGATCGAGCATTCCCTGAGCACCCCAAGCCGTCTGAACCCCTTGATGATTGGGTAACAATGCCATTTGAACACGTGGGTGCACTATTAATTTCAATTTTTCTGACAATCCGTATTCCAAACGCATTCCTAATCCAACAAAAGCATTAAAAGGTATATTATTAACTCGATTCACTTTTATACCGTCATTGGGTAATGTTTCTAAAGTGTAGTCATATACATTTACAGATTGACCCTCTTCCAATGAAAATCCTTGGGTTTTTATTCGAACATCGTCGTAAATTAAAAAAGCCGGAGTTGCAGATGCGGTTATAAACAATTGAGAATTTTCAATTCTCAAGTTCAAACCGTCAATGCGCTTCATGTATTGCAAATCTGCCACTAAGTATCTCTGACGAAATTGATACAACATTCGTTGAGTGGGACCCACTGACAATTGAGCATAAACGGCCAAATCAGGATGCGGCTGATAATTAAACATATTATTCACTTTTTCTCGTGTGAAACCCCATTGTTGCAATCCCACAGAAACCGAAAATATACGAGAATTGGTTTGCTTAAAAACCAGACCTGCAGAAAATGAAAATGTTTGATATCCAATATCACTAGCGTTAAAAGAGTCTTTCAATTCTTGTTCAGTAAACGCTGGAATTCCTTTAGACCCTGTAAAAGGAGTAACACTTCCTAAAATGCGATGTGAATACACAGGAGCTACTTTTACATCCGCATATCGCTCCCATCTTAAACCTTGAGAAAACACATCCCCCGAAAACAAAAAAACTCCAATAAAGACTGCCGCTAGATTCTTTTTCATATTCAATTGCAATCTTAATCTTTATACGTGAATATTCTTAGTCGAAAATTGTCAAATTTTTCACTCGACGGTAAAAGCGCCACACTCCTAGAATAGAAGCGATGAAAAGGCCAATTGTAAAACCCGTCCAAATTCCATACACTTGTTGACCTAATACTTCCCCTAAATAATAGGATAAAGGTAAAGAAACCAACCAATAGGAAATGATCGAAATGATACTGGCCCAAACTACGTCTTTTATACCGCGAAGCAATCCCATAGCACCAGCTTGAATCCCATCAGACAATTGGAATAAAGCGGCTAGAAAGAACAAAGGCAAAACAAAGGGCATGACATCGGATTCTGCCTTGTATAAATGCGCTATCTGCTCGTTGAACAAAATAAAACCACCTGCGTTTAAAATCTCAAAAACGCCCAAAAGAAAAAATGTAACATGTGCCACTCTTCGTATTTTAATTGGATTATGTTCTCCGTATCCATTTCCCGCCATAATACTGCCGGCCATAGCAATACCGCTTGCCACCATATAGGTAAATGATGCTGCACTTAAAGCCATGGCATGAGCCGCCAATTGCGCCTCACCGTACCAACCCACCATAACTCCAGAAAACGCAAAACATGCCCATTCTGCAAAAGTTTGCAATCCTAAAGGGAATCCTATTTTCCAGATAGCATAGGTTTCTATCCAAACTTCTTTCAATTTAGGCATTACTTTAGGCAAATACTGACGCATTAACTTTGAATAACGAATGTACCAAAGTCCAGCCAACGCCATAGCAATCCTGGAGATCAATGTTGCCCATGCCGCTCCTTCATAACCTAAATTTGGAAAACCCCAATTCCCATAAATAAACAACCAATTAAGCAATACATTCAACAGCAATCCTCCAATGGTTATGAACATGGAAACCTTGGTATGCCCCAATCCATCCGTAAATTGCCGCGAGGTCAAAAAAATCAACATGGGAAGAATGGACCAAGCCACAATCTTTAGGAAGCGGGGTGCGATTTCACTTACTGCTTCTGTTTGTTTCAACCAATGAAAATTAGAAATTAAAATTCCCAAAATAATCAATTGAATAACAAATAATATTACACTCACCAATAAACCAGCACGGTAAGTAATAAAACCCTTGTTGGGATTCCCTTCTCCCACTTTAATACTCACCAATGTACTCACCGCGAATAATATCCCAAAAGTAAGTCCACTTAACATAAAAAATATGTTATTGGCTTGATTTACACCTGCTAATGCCTCTTTTCCGAGTCCACCTACCATGATGGTATCTGCCACCCCCATTAAAGTGATACCTAATTGACCGAGAATTATCGGATACGATAATTTCAATATTTCTGAAATTTCAGGGCGGTAATTTCGTATAAAACGCAGCATTTGTGAAAAAAATCCCGCAAAAATAGGTGAATTAGAATGGAATCTATTAAAATTAAGATTAAACCCGTCATATAAGAGTTAAATCATAAAAAAAGGCAACAATGTTTCGTAACTTTGCAGTTATGATTGACGTATTGTGGGAAGATAACCATCTTATCATTGTAAATAAGCCTGCTGGAGTTCCCACACAAGGCGATGAAACAGGTGATGCTCACTTACTCGGCATGACTGAAGAATACATTCGAGTAAAATACAATAAACCGGGTGCCGCTTATGTTGGATTGGTTCATCGAATAGACCGACCCGTATCCGGCGCAGTGATTCTAGCAAAAACTTCCAAGGCATTGGTTCGAATGAATGAAATTTTCCAGAAAAAAGAAAATCGAAAAATCTATCATGCCATTGTTTCTACGCAACTTCCTGAGGAATCAGGTACTCTCGAACATTTTCTAGGGAAAGATTCGGTTACACACAAAGCTTTAGCGTATAATAAACCACGAGGAGGTGCAAAATTGAGTATTTTGCATTACCGACTTTTAGCAAGTTTAGCTGGTAAATATTTATACGAAATTCATTTAGAAACCGGTAGATTCCATCAAATTAGAGCACAATTATCGAAAGTAGGTTCTCCGATACTAGGCGATTTAAAATACGGTGCTGGCAATCCCCTACCTGATCGATCAATTGCATTGCATTCGCGCCAACTTATCACTCCTCACCCAGTAAAAACCAATCCATCTGTGAGTGTAATAGCACCTTACCCCAAGAAACAATGGTGGGACCTTTTCAAAGAGGAATCTCGGGGACCCAAAAAACGTCGTTAAAATTCTGAATTTGATCGTTACAAACGATCACTCCTTCGGCTTCTAAAAGTTCTTGCATTCGATCTGGATGTGAGAAATGCATCTTACCCGTAAGAAGACCTTGTCGATTCACCACTCTATGAGCAGGAATTTTTGGATCAATAGCGTGACTTAAATTCATGGCCCATCCTACCATTCTGGAACTTCTTTTACTACCCAAGAATGCCGCTATTGCACCGTAGGTTGTAACCCGTCCCGGAGGAATCAGACGAACTACATCAAATACTCGATGATTGAAATCATAATTTTCAGGTTTCATACAACCAACTGCCCTTATTTTTGTCTTAAATTTACAAAAAAATTGTTTAATCACTCATTTTAACCTGAATACGGATATGAACTTGAAGAATATTGTTACCATTTTTTCCTTTTTTATTATCGGGGGAAGTCAACTCGTGGCGCAAAACACGGGGAAATCAAAGAAAAACAAATCCCGTAAAGTTGAAGAAACGCCCATCGTTACTGCCGATGAAATCCAACCTGTTTCCAACCCCAATTCAAAATCCATTCCTGCGGATGCCTCTTTAATCAACAATGTCCCTTCTGAACAGCCGAAGAATTCTAATTATAAAATTATTCCGTATCAACGTCCATATTCGGTAAATAAAGAAAACCGAGTGGGTGTTTATCCCAAACAAAAAAACACCAAACAATGGGATGGAAGATCGCCCGGAATTTATTCAGTTCGATTCAAAATGAAGGGCCTAAAACCCGGTGAAACGGTATATATTGCAGATCACCATATTGGGGGTAAGTACTTACGCGATACTGCAATTGTTGACAAAAAAGGAATAGCCAATTTTACCGGTAATTTCTGGTTGCAACGCGGTATGTATTTGTTCGTACTGCCAGAGAAAAAAGACTATTTTGAATTTTTAATTGATGACGATCAAGATTTTCAAATTAATTGCGATACCTCTTGGTATGAACACGACTACTATGCAAAAATGACGGTGGAAGGATCTGAAGAAAACGATCGATTTGTAAAATATCAAATGGGCAAAATGCAATCCATTCAGAAATTAATTGAAGTGGATCAACAAATGCAAACCGATAGTACTCCTGCAAATCTTGCACGTTTAAATCCCATTAAAGAACAATACCTAAGAGAGAAAAATCAGTTCGACAGTTTGTATATCTCGAAGAATCCCAACTCGATGTTAGCCCGATTTTTATTGGCAATGCAACCCGTTACAATTCCTCAAGAATTACCAACAAAAGCTGACGGCACCAAAGACAGCACTTTTCCATATCGATATTACAGAAACCACTATTGGGATAACGTTGATTTCAACGAAGATGCCCTTGTAAGAATGCCTGTAAACGTTCTTAAAATGAAATTAGATGGCTTCTTTGATAAAATCATCGTACCGGATGCGGACACTTGCATTGATGCATGTAATTTCTTGCTTGAAAAAGCGAAAAACAGCGTCGAAAATGAAAAATACTTGATTTGGTACCTAACCAATCGTTTTGAATCAAGCAACATCATGGGTTTAGATCGAGTATTTGTGCATATGGCTCTAGGTTACTATTGCCAAGGAAAAACGTGGTGGGTAGATTCAACTACCGTTTCTAAAATGTGCGAAAATGCATACCGCCGTTCTCATTCACTTATCGGTGCTCCTGCTGCGGACTTACAATTAAAAAATCAAGACTCAGTTTGGATTAACACGAATTCAATAAAAGCACCATACACCATTATGATGTTCTGGGATCCAACCTGTGGTCATTGTAAAGAAATCATGCCTAAAATTGCCAAAATTTATGCTGAGAATAAACAAAAAGGATGGAAAGTAGTTACACTTGCTTCCGGTGATAAAAAGAAAGAATGGTACGAATACTTAGCTAAACATCCTGAAATATCAGAATTTACCAACTTAATTCGAGGTGAGGTATTGGCACAAAAATACGCCGATGCTCTGTATTCTTACTATGTAATTGCCAGCCCAACTATTTATCTTTTAGATGAAAATAAGAAAATTGTAGCGAATCGAATTGATGCCGAAAAGATTGTTGAATTTATAGCACATTTAGATTCCCTGAAAACGGCAAAAACACAATAAGAAAAGGGCAAAACACAATAAAACTATTGCGTGAGCTTTTCGTAAGTTTTTATAATTTCATCGGGATAGAAAATTACGCCAAAAGTATAATACGAGGAGGAAAAAAAAGTGCCTGGGATTAAGGAGAAACGGGCACCCACTCCTGCTGAAACACCTACATACTTCCAAACTCGATAACTAGACAGTACACCTGTTTCAATCGGGATAATCAAATTGGATACGAACTTGTGTTCACCGTTGGGTTGTAACAGTTTAAGATCGGCATTCCCCACTCCCATTTGTACCGTTTGAAGCAATAACCACTTATAGGATTTATACCATCGGTATTCAGTTTGTCCACTTAAATAAAAATAATGGTAGGAATTTAATCGCTCATCTTGAAATGCGGTTCCATAAAGACCACCATAAAATGCCAACTTTTTGTAGTCAGCACCGGCTCGTGCCCCAAAAATATTGATTGCCGTTCCGGTTATGTATGAATGTCGACTATCCAAACCTGCAGAGAATTCAGGCTTTAATTGAGTATAAATTCGAAAACTATCGGTTAATGACCATTTACTTTGTGCTTGAAGTAAAGAAGAATTGGTTGCCCAGAAAATCCCCAAAACAAGAAGGTACTTTCCTCTAAAAAAGGTAAAATTTTGATTCATTTCCACCATGAAACCTCAAAAATACGATTAAATATAAATTACTACCTTTGTAAACCTATGAGCTTCAAAAAAAATCTCCTTTTTTTACTTCTTGGGGGATGCACAACTTCTTTATCTCTATTAACTGCGCAAATTCGCAGACCCGGCTCTGAAAATGAAGCCAAACCCACTGGCACAACTACAATCTCCAAGCCAACTAATACGGCCATTGGATCAACCCCAAGCTCGAATATCTCCAGCAATTCCAATGCATCGAGTAGTTCAAACAATTTTGGGAATAATTCTACATCGGTAAACGCACCCAACCAAGCAATATCTAATTCAACGTACAACAGTGCCACAAATTCAACATCGAACACAGTTCCTTCAGCAAATTCAAGTTCGATTACAATTAATAAACAAAAAAAAGGGAATTATAATATTGAAGCGCTGGTTAATATCGGTAGTTCGGGTGTAGGTATTGGAATAGATGAACTCAAAATTCGATATTATTACTCCAAAAATCGTGCATACCGAGCGCGTTTTTCAGGTATAATCAAAAGTGATCTAAATGATATCAGTCCGAACAAAACCACTCGTTCAGAAGTTAAATATGATCGTCAAAAACTTCTCATAGCAGGTGGAATAGAAGAACATTATAACCACTCGAATCGTATCAATTCGTATGTTGGATTTGAGGCAGGTGGATGGTATGATAAAGAATCAACTAAAGCCTCAAACAGCAAAGATGGAATAAGTTTTTCACAAGGTTACAGCTATGAAAAAACATTAACCGAAAGCGCCCTATTCATCAACGGTGTGGCGGGACTGGATTTTTACTTAAATTCACAATTTTACATAGGTGCCGAAATTATGGTTGGAGTTTCCAATCGAACTTCCAATTATACCGGTGTTCGAGTAATTGCTGGAACATTGATCGAAAGTCAATCGGGGTTTTATTCTGGAAGTGGATTTGAAGGGCATTTAACCTATTCTAAAGGCATCCGATTTGGATATAAATTTTGAATGAATTAAAGTGTTTCATTCCATATTCACTAAATTGAACCTTTATTTTAGCCCAAATAGATTAAAAACATGAAAACTAAATCATTTGCACTTTCGCTTTTAACAACAGTATTATTTACAATACAGTCAAAGGCACAAACAAACAAGCCTGTAACAGAAAAACATAGTTTAGAAGTAAATTTGAACTTGCAAGTTGGATCTGCTCCTATTACACTAGATGCTCCAAGCATCAAATACCGCTACTTTTTGAACCCCAATTTAGCAGCTCGAACTGAAGTCGCTGCTAGTTTATTTCAGAATTCAAGTCGTATTTACAATACTACCATGAACGATTTTGGTACATTGAATCAATCTTCTTGGAATATTAATTGGGGCATAGGTGCTGAACACCATTTTAAAGGCACAGATAAACTTTCTCCCTATTTGGGATTGGTGGCAGAAATTCAAACTGGAGGTTCTTCTCAAGAAGGAACTAATACATTAAATGGATTCTCTTATTCACAAGGAGATTTATTCACCAATTACATTTCTGGTAGTTTTGGTTGGGGAGCTGGCGCTGTTTTTGGTGCTGATTATTATTTGTTAAAGAACATTTTTGTTGGAGCGGAAATCACTTTCGGTTATGGACGAATATTTAATGGTTATCAACAAGTATGGACCAATCGTACTGGAAACACCGTTGAAACGAAACTGTCTTCATTTGGCTCTTTGGGAATGGGTAGCAGTGGAATTCGCTTTGGACTTCGTTTTTAATCTTATTTAAATTTTAATATCCAAAGCTTTACTGCTGTGGACAAACTTTGACAATGGGGTTTACCATATATAACTTAAACCCCATTCCATAAAATCCGCTTTGTTCAAATGAGCTTTAATACGATTTCGGAGTATCCAATTTTGCGACAAACGATAATCACATCCCAAACCATTATAAAAAACGGGTTTATCGCTATGAACTGGTTTCAATGCATAATAACCCAGATCAAAACGCAGACCCAATCTACCAAACAAAAACACTTTACCAACCTTTAAAGCCACTTCTCGTGTGTCTTTGGCCTTTACACCATACAAATTCCCATATTGATCCCAGTAATAATTCGGATCTGAAAACAATTCGATTCCGTAATCCCAATATCCTTTTGAATTTTTCTGAATGCGGTAATTAAAATCAAAAATCCATACAGCGGTTGGCTGTGGAAATTCAATGGAATGTTCGCGTATTGCCAGCTTCACACCCAATGCATATGGATAAGCAAAATACTTGTGCTTGAGTCGATACAATCTTTTCCCTTCGCTTCTATTAGAGTGCGGAAAATACGATATTCCCAAGCTCCCATTCACCACATTTAAACCTACATTTGGCTTTTTATAGTTCCCATTGGAGCAATGTGTTAAGTTTAATCCCCCGTTAATTCCCAAATAATTTGAGAATTTAAACCGGAATTCACCAGTTAGAACTAACAAATAATTAAAATTAGAACCGATTGCATAGTTAATGGGGTCCTTCTGCACATCGTATTTTTCTGAGAGATAAGATATACCGTGCGCCAATCTCCATCGAACACCAAAATTTTCCGAAAACGATCGCACTCCCCCAACTGAAACTGCCATGCCAAATTGAGAACCGGTAGTAGCTAAACCCATATCCATTGCGAGCAGTGAAACACCCAAATGGGGTTGATTGTAGTACTTCTTCCTTTTTTGATAAATAGGACGACGCTCTATAGGGATTTCCCAATCGGCGTCTAATTGTATTCCAGATACCGTTGCAGCCAATGGTTCTGTATATGTAGAATGAGGAATCATTTTGCCAAACAGCAACTTAGCATCAACAAATGCTTGACTCCAGGCACAATTGGCTAAGATAAAAAAGGCAACAACTAGGATAATTCTTGGTGGTACTATTGCGCACTTGAAATATCTCCTTACAAAATTCACATTGCAAAGTAATACGGACAGATTGAAAAATGAGTAAAAATTTTCTTTAAAATTATATTTCAAGCTTTCAAGTAATCCAACTTGAAATTAATCTTCTTCCAATTGAAACACTAAGCTATATGCAAGAAAAAAAATAAAATACAAAGGTGAAGTAATTAAACTCAAAACTTGATCGTATGCTTTGAACATAAATGCATTGTCAATTATACTGAACCGAAAAAAAGCAACAACTACACAATACACGTCCAAAATGGCTAGAATTAACCAATATTGTACCCTCAAAGGCTGCTTTAAATATTTGTAAACAAAATGATAACCTATCCAACCAATCCCGTAAACAGCTATTTCTCGCATTACAAATCTCATAGGTTGCCATGAAAATATCCCACCTTTGAGAAAACTATCGATCATAAACTTGTTGAACCACCCGTATCCAACAAACAACAACCAAATTACCAGTATGTATTTTACGCTTTTGCGGAGAATTCTCTTGGTTTCGCTTTTCTCAAATAAAAAATCCATACAATAAACATTATAGCATATACAACAAATTGAAAAATGGTTTTATGAAATAAATGAAACCAATCTGGGTGGTCTTTTGAAATTTGAAACAGCCCAGCTACTCTCAGCACATTGGTAACATATAAAACTAAAATAATAACCATGGAATACGCTAATTTCCGCTTCCAAGTACCTTGAGGAAATACCCAAATAAACGCTACACCTAAATAATACAAATCCCAAGCATCACAAGGCGATCCTATACGAACATAACCTCTAAAATCCCTAACGTTGCTTAAAATTTCTCCTCCTCCATTTGGCTTTTCAAAACAAAATATGGTAGGCCTCGAGCCTGTAAAAAACTCCACCGCCACAGCAGAAGCTTTGGCCAAATTCTCAATTAAAAAATTATGTACTACTACCCAATCAGCAATGATAATCCATATTAATACGGAAATCGCAGCATTTCTTAAAAAGGATTTCTGACCGGAATTTATTTGAGAATATACACCTTGATCAAGTTTTGAAAGCACTGATTTAAGACTCATAAGTACATGATTTGGAGTTGAATTAATATTCATTTCTAGATCATTTAAATAACCTTAATCGAAAAGATATTTAAAGCCTGATAAATTGAATAAAAAAACAACGGCAGCAAAATTACAGAATATTTGTTCGATGTTCCCACCACCTGGAACGCTTATTCTACTATTTAAGATACAATTGTTGTAACTTTTTGTAACGAAAATCAAAAATCCCTTTCACTTTTTGATCTACAAACAATTTCCCTGCTATTACACCCAAAATCCCCTTCCCAATATCATAATGAAGAATATCAGTCATCCTTACCCCTCCTGGAATTTCTTCAAAATGATGCTCATGATGCCAGATATTGTAAGGTCCTTTTCTTTGTTCATCTACAAAATAGTGTCGATCTTTAACATGGGTTATTTCGGTACACCAATCCATCTGTATTCCTAAAAAAGGTGAAATCTTGTATGTAATAAATAATCCAGGATACATTTCTTCAGGGGGATTGGATGTAATCCTAAAAACCATATCGTTTGGAGTTATTTCATTCAAATTCTTGGGAGAAGAAAAAAACTTCCACGCTTCCTCCAAAGTAATGGGTAAGTCCTGAACAAATTCAAGTCGTTTCATATTTACAAGGAACAACTTTAATTCATTTAAGTTCATCGTGAATTAAGTATATTCGCTGACTAATTTCGACGTAATATGTCTGTAACTCTAAAACAAAAATCGATACATTGGATAAAGAACAGTCTTTTTGTAATCATTGCACTGTTTTTGGGAGCTTTTGTTAATGGTAAAATTATTGAAATAAGTCCCTCCCTAATACCACCTCCAGAAGGAGCTGATTTTACTACTGAAGCCGGATTAAAAGCAGCTGCCGCATTAATGCAACCAAAGCATTTTGTAATGCCTTTTCTTGCTCATGCACTGGGTACGTTAGTCAGCGCTTTGATATTACTAATATTTTTCAAAGATCGACAAATGCTTTTCATTCGTTCATTGATTGTTGGAGGAATTTTCTTTTTAGGCGGTTTATCTATGGTATTCATGATTCCATCACCTTGGTGGTTTATACTTGCCGATTTGGGATTGGCATATTTCCCTATGGCACTTCTCCCATTTTGGATCAAATACCGAAGAATTTCTTAATGAATACGTTTTAAGTCTTCAATAATTATTTTCTTCATCTTCATTAATGCAGCAATAGCATAGTCCCTTACTTCAGAGTCTGGATTACCTATCCAATTTCCCAATTCGCTTGGAACAACTTGCCAAGAAACTCCAAATCTATCCTTTAACCAACCACACTGGCTTTCTTGTCCACCATCAGAAACCAGTGCATCCCAAAAGTGATCCACCTCCTGTTGGTTTTCACAATTTATTACCATGGATATGGACTCATTGAATTGAAATTCAGGTCCACCATTGAGTGCCATAAATTTAGTTTCTCTTAGTTCAAACATGACAACCATGCCATTATCGCTTAAAATTCTGGAATTTTCAAATATAGACACATAACATTCCGCTGCTTCCCGGGCTTGATGATTAAACCATAAACAGGGATAAATAGGGTTATTAGAATTCATTCGGTGAATATAATAAAAAAAGCCACCCATAGGGTGGCTTTTTTGTGGTATCGGACGGAATCGAACCGCCGACACAAGGATTTTCAGTCCTTTGCTCTACCAACTGAGCTACGATACCTTTTCTGTTTAGTTAACACAAGTGAAAAAATCAATGTGTTTTCTTAAACGGGACTGCAAAAATACGAAATTCCGTTTATCTTCCAAGAAAAATTGAAAATATTTTTTTAATTTGTATTTCGTTAAAGTAAAATTTCACTCAAACAATATGACAAACAAAAACAACGCAGTATCTGAATTCAATGAATATCGAGCAAAAATGAACGAGAAAATCCTCAATGCCGACAACTTAGTTCTAAAACGACTTTTCAATTTAGACACACAGACGTATTCAGAAGGAGCCTTAAATGTAAAAACAAAAGAGATGTTGGGGTTGGTGGCATCGCTAGTACTTCGTTGTGATGATTGTGTGAAATACCACTTAGAAAAATGCCATCAACAAAATACGACAACTGAAGAACTTTTTGAAATTCTAGCGGTAGCCAATATTGTGGGTGGAACCATTGTAATTCCACACACACGCAGGGCCGTTGAATTTTGGGAGAGTTTACATTCTTAATACCAAATTCATCGGCCAACACCATCACCCAACTACCCACATTTTGACTGTTACATAAAATAATAGCCAACAATCTTCTAAATTGGAAAAGCGTGATTAACTTCATGAAACACAGTGCTCTCCTATGGAAAAAGTACAATACTGTTATAAAAATGACACAATGTGACAATTATGCAAATGAATAATTTAATTTCTCAGAAAAAGATAACAAAATGAATATATTTTTGCAAAGAGATATTCTGCAAACTTAAAAACTTAAGAACTTGAATTTATGATACATTGTTTATACAAAAAACTCACCTCTATACTTTTAGTACTTTCAATATTTGCCGCTGCACATGCAGGTAATATTGTAAGTGTTGTTGCTAATGGAGCTACTTCTGCTACTGCAAACAACACCTATGGTTTGGAGTGGATTACATCGACCACCGCCGGCACAATAATTGAAAAAACCATTTTGGTTACGTATGAGAACTTTTCTGGAAACGATAAGTTGTTATTTTCCGAATCATCGGGTAATACTAGATGGGAAGTTCTTTTTGGCTCTTCGGGATCAAATGGTTGGCAGAAATTTTGTCGTGCTGCTCAAGTCCCCCACAACGGAGGTGCTAGAACTACAGAAACGGTCAAGTTACGATTTGTACCAACATCCACTGGAACATTCACTACCTCAGTTTATATCGGCGTAGGTGGTAACTGTTCCTCATTTACTCCAACGTTTACCATTAATGCATCCATTCAAGTTACAAATAAGGGTGTTTACACCTGGGTAGGGACATCAGGAATAGATTCAACCTATGATAGAGACAACAACTGGAGTCCAATTCGAACTTCTCCAGCAACGGATGATATACTTTTGGTGGATTTGGGAGATTATACCAATGTGCAGAAAACAACCATCGATATTTCAGGTGTATCTGAACAAATTGGTCAGTTCTTGATAAAGCCATATAATCATGTAGATTTCAAATGCACAACCAATGCTGCAAACTGGCAGATTGGTGCCACTGGCTCTAATATCGATGGACATGATTTTATATTAGATACTAATTCGCATATTCGTTTTTCAGGACCTTCTGTTGCTCAAACTGGAATTTCTTCCTCGAAATTGACTATTAATATTGCCGGCACGAATACCTTAGACATGAATGGAAGTTTAACCACTTCCAATGGTATTGTTGAGTTTATTGGCTCTGGAACTCATCGAATTAGCGGCAATATTTACACCGTAGGAGGAACTTTATCTTTTAAACCATCTTCAACCAACACACTCTTTTTAGATGGAAGATCTCAATCATTAAACGGAACTACTGGCTTACTATATATAGACTCACTAAATAATGTTGAAATTGGTAATGGCATAGGATCTACAGTAAGTACGTTTACTTTAAATAGAACACTTCCTTTATATTCAGTTCTAAAAATCAATCAAAACACCACGGTAGTATCGAATTCTCCTGCCGGAAACACCGAATCTCAATTCAATAGCTGGGTACCTTTCTTGCAATTCAAATGGGCGGAAAAAGCAATCACCAATGCCTACGGACAATTAGCCACTTTACCTAGCTCCAGCTCCATTTCAGGGGGAGTTTTATTTGAAATTTACAACTCTACGAGAAGAGCCTACAGAGCTTATGGCATCCCATTGGCCAACGGAACTCGTTTATCACAGTTTGCAGACAACATTCATTTGACTGGAAATGTTGATGATTTAGGCGACAATCAAGATTCGTTTACAACGAAATGCTCATATTGTAAATCTTCCGTTTTTTTATGGAATCAAACAACACAAAATTGGAGTTCATTAAAATCCACTACATCGGGGACTAATCTGGCATTGGGTCAAGGAGCATTAATTTTCTATCGCGGTACAAAAAATGCAGACTGGGGATTGGGTGACACCTCGATTGCTGCCAATTCAACTCCTATTGATTTTAAAGGTCAATTACATACTGGAAATACTTCAGTTACACTCAATTTAACATCAGGTGCCAATACTTCCCTAAATGGAGCAAACCTAATTGGGAATCCATATCTATCAACCATCAATCTTAGAGCTTTGTACGAAACAGGAACAAATAAAAACTCTATTTACCCACGTTTCTATTTCTACGATGCTATTTCAAAAACGTATAATACCTGGGATAGTTCGACTGCGGGTACACCAGGACGCAGTGGCGCCAATCATTTCACAAGCAACTCCAATGGATCTTCAGGACGTGCTCGATTTGCAGCACCGGGTTCAGCATTCTTTGTTTTTGCTCGAAATAACAACGCTACTTTATCGTTCACCGAAGACATTAAAACTCCCTATTCACGTTCTATAACTAAACATTTTGGTGTTCAGGAATTAATTGAAAATACATGTAACGAACTTAAAATTCAAATGCGTTACCAAGAAGACTCAGCCGTTGAACAAGACGGTTTTGAAATGAAATTTGATATTGAACAATCAGATATCACAAATGGTGACGATTTTGCTGACGTTCCTAAATTCTATGCTGGTTATTTAGGCATTGGTTCAATTTCAAGTAATGGAAACTGGTATTCTATTGACAGAAAAGCCAAATTGGCCAACGTAGGTCAAACCTATACGCAAGCATTAAAGGTGGCTTACCCTAAAGACGCTTCTAAAAACTTACGTCTCTTGTTCAACTATTGTACTTCCGGTAATTCTTCTTACACCATACAATTACTGGATAAACATACAGGCAAATTATTTACTATTAGTGATAATGCAATTTACGACTATTCCATTAGCGAAAGCGGTGCTAATTCAAGCTCTCGCTTTGAACTACTGTTTACCGGAATCGAGCATAGCACTCATGTTAACAATGCTCCATGGCAAGATCAAATTGTTGTTTACCCCATTCCGAGTATCGATGGAAATATCCAAGTAGCAACGAATGACAATTTGCTCATATCAAACTATTCTATTTCAAGCATGGATGGAAAGGTCATTTCTCATGGCAAATTGAATTCAAATAAAACTATTGACGCTTCTGCATTAAATTCTGGAATTTACTTGATTCAACTCAATACTAATCTTGGTGTTAGCACTAAAAAGATTCAAATCAAATAATTTGTAAAAATTTAAAATATTAATTATATTCGCATTATGAAAAAGAACTTTAAACTTTTCGTCCTTGTAGCTCTTACAATTTCAACCAAAGCCGTATTTGCGCAAGGCGTTCCCGATGATCCAGATTTGCAAGTACCTGTTGATGGTGGAATAGTTTCAGTAGTTGGTTCAGCCATTGCTTACGGTGTTTACCGTCTAAAGAACAAAAACAAATAATACAAAAGACTAATTTTTATATAGGCCACCCACAAGGTGGCCTTTTTTTTGCAATCCTATTTAACCTTATTCACAAGCAGTTCATATGCCCATTTCCCTACCAAACTAACAAATGAACCTCATACCATTTGATTTACTTGAATTAAACCATTAACCACCAATTAAAGTCCAAACTCGAATAAGTGCACTAATTGGAATTTAAATGCGATTTTAACTATATTGCCCAACTTTAATTCACTCATATTCAAACTCATGGATAGAAATGCTCTTCACCACACCATTGCAATTGGCTCAACTGCATGGATTTATCTTAACTTAGGCTTAATCATTGGAATATTTGTAACCTTGTTTTTCTCAAAAACAGAAAAATCCCAAAAAATCATTACCCCAATACTTGCAGGAATTCTGATATTCAACTTTGCTTTCAATCAATTCCATGCCCTTTATTCAGGAATTTGGCAAAAAGAAGTACATCTACCTTTGCATCTCTGTTCATTTTCAACCATACTCAGCGTAATTGTATTATTAAATAAAAAACAATGGGCCTATGAATTTCTCATTTTCTGGTCTGCTGGAGCTATACATTCATTTCTTACACCTGAAATTACGGATGGGGCTTCTTTATATAATCACTGGGAGTATGGAATTGCCCATGCAGGAGTAATTATCACGGGAATATATGCAACCTATCGACTTAATTTTACTCCCAGAAAACATTCATGGTTAAAAGTAATGGGCTACACTCAACTTACACTGCCGATAATTGGAATTATCAACTATCTGCTTGACTCCAATTATATGTTTATTGCTCAAAAACCCGATGCACAAAATCCATTTATTATTGGGGATTGGCCCTGGTATATTATTGGATTGGAATTTGCCGTTTTATTGCATTTTGCGGCATTTTATTGGATTCACATGAGAATTGCTAAAATTCGCGACAACGGATTAAAAGAGTAAGGTAAATTCACCATCTTTTCCATTTGGGGCAACCAAATAATTGCCAGTTCGTTGAATTGAGTTGCAATCAGTATATGATTCTCAAAATTCATTCGGTTTCACTTTCAATATTGCCTTGAGCACAATCTGCAAAACATCCCCAAAATCCAGAATCAATGTCCGTTTTACTCCGATATAAATTTGGTCACTATTGCTTCTCCAACAACAATTCCTGCACTTCAGGGTTTATAAGAATCTCATCCACAAAAATATAAGCTTCACCATTAAACTCAAACCCGGGATGTCCTTGAGGCAATTTACCGAAGTTTTTAGCTCTAACTTTGATGTATCGAGCAGATATCACTTGCTTTTTATTCTTATTTCTATCAGTTCTTTTGGAACGCTTAAATGATTTCGAATACCCACTAACACTGGTGTCCGGTTGATTCCTCAAGGCTGAACCGTCGCCTTTTCCTAATATCAACGGAACAATTACCGACTCATCACGTTTCAAAGCTCGAAAATAAAATTGATTAAATAATTCATATTCTTTTCCATCATTTGAATAATAAAATTCAACATTCCTGGGTTCAAATATCCAAGCTCGTTGATCCGATAAAAATCGAATTCCTAAATAATTCAAAGTCGTTGGTTCCTTTAAATCAATTACACATTCAAAATCTTGACTTTGGTATCCCTGCCATCCTCCTGCTCGCCATTCCTCACTTCCAAAAACACCATCAATCAACGCTTGATCTCCACCCGCTGAATACTGGGGATTGTATTTCCCAGCTATCGATACAACTTCATAATTATTTGGCTGTTCATATACATAGGAAGCCGTGTAATCCAGTCCAAATATCGAATTCGCTGCCGTATCTCCATAAGCAGCCCAAATCAATGCTGGTCCTTGCAAATTCAATTTCACCATAGAATCACTTTGCGATAACACATATTTCTGGCAAAATTGACCGGGCAAAACGGCACCTTTATAATCGGAACGAACATGAATCGACTCATTAATCATCCTCACGAAAACATGCAGACCCTTGGATTTCAAATCAACTTCTTGATTCAACTTATTTTCCAATTTCACGTTCACCGTATACATTTCACCCTTTTTTACTTTTTTGGGGGATGTAATAGCTGCTTGAATGCCATTTCTGTTGCCTTGATAATTACCATACAACCGGGTAAATGTTGTATCCAACCAAATATCGGCGCGTTCTTTTAACTTACTTGTTTCCAAAATCGGTTCTGAACGTTGACTCAACATATCCGATGCTCCATTTCTAGAAGTTCCATTGTTCAAATCATTACTCCGGCTATTATTCAATTTAGAATTTTCCCGAACTCCAACAATCTTGAACTTAACTTCCTTAAAAATCTTCAAATAATGATATCCAATTCTAGGGATGTAATCGGTGTGATAAAATAGAATTTCTTTATTCTTTTTATAAAAATCCGAAGCTACAAAATCCCGCTCTGATCGATCGGCAACCTCAAACGATTTTAAGTACTTGGCTATGTTACCCTCTGTGTTCAATTCAAAATAACTTGGCGACAATCCGTTGTACATAAACCAAATTTCTGACTCTGTTGCTTTATCCCTGGAAAATATAAATGTATCTCCCTCTTCAGTATACAAACTAGTTTTGGGAAACAAAGGCAACCCCAATTCATATTGATTGGTTCCAGGAGCCACAGGATAAATTCCCAAGGCAGACATCACATACCAAGCGCTCATTTGACCGCAATCTTCATTTCCAATTAAACCATCTGGTGCATTTTTATAGAAATTAGAATATACCTTCCAAAGTATTTTTTGTGTCTGATCTTTTCTTTGCAAATAATTGTATAAATACGCCATGTGGTGGCTAGGCTCATTGCCGTGAGCATATTGTCCAATCAGTCCTGAAATATCGGCTTGATCTCTGCCTGTAGTTCTACTCGACCCATAAAACAATGTATCTAAATGCTGTTTGAAGGCAGTATATCCACCATAGGCAGCAATCAATCCAGGAATATTGTGTTGAACGCAGAGCGAATATTGCCAAGCATTGGCTTCAGTAAAATGATTATTGACTTCATTCCGTTGAAATGGAACCAACCATTGCCCATTGTGCTTAGGTCGAAAAGCTTTGCTTTCGGAATCATACAAACTCAACCATCGGCCTTCACGACGTTTTAATTCACGAACCAATGAATCGTATTTACCCGAATAAACATCCCCCGAAGAAGATTCAAAACCATCAATTAACTCCAAGACTTTCCGCGAACAGTAATCATCATAAGCATATTCAAGGGTTTTAGATACGGATTCGGCTTCCTTCAACACATCAATATACCCCATTTTTAAATTATAAATGGTCAATAACTCCCGAGCGATGGGAATGGCGTATTGATATGATTGTTCCTTGCGGTTGCTACTCTCCATAATGGCATTTACAAGCAATTCCTCCGTTAAACCATCTGTACTGTCGAGCTGAAGATCTATTCCTTTAGAGAGGGCTTCTGCAATCACAGGAACGCTGTGAAAACCGATCATGCAGTTGGTTTCACAAGACCCTAATTCCCAAACAGGCAATCTACCGCCATCCTTATATTGCAACAACATACTTCGTACGAACTCCCGAGTTCTTTCCCGCTGCACCAAGGTTAAGAGAGGATGGAGCGTCCGGTAAGTATCCCACAAAGAAAACACATGATACACCCTATGGCTGGCTTGATGAATGGGTGAACTACGATCAAATCCTGTTACTATGGTACGCTGATCTCTACCGCGATATTTACCATCACAATCCGATGCTAACGATGGATGAATATAAGTATGATATAATGCCGTGTAAAAATTGACCAAATTTTCAGTTGAACCCATTTCTTTGCGGTACAAATCTGTATCCACTTGAATTCGACTTAACTCCTTATTCCAAACATCTTCTGCCGATTGGTGCATCCAATTGAAATATTGAGTGGGGATTCTATTTGTAGATTTTAGACCCGATTGCATGATCAAATAAAACTCATGAGGCCAAATCCTGTTTGGTAATTTGTAATATTCAACAACTTGATCATCGTCGCCCATACCTTTCGGTCCGGATTTAGACATTAATTTTTGCTTTAATTGAGCCAAAGTATATTGTTCATTTCTCTGAGCTCCCTCTAAGGAAGTAAAGGAAATCGTTGTCATCACATCCAATACAAAATGGGGTTGTCGGGCTATTTTCAGCATTCTTTCTTCTGGTATTTGGGGATGGGAATCCTCTGCTCCATGCGAATAAGGTGACAAACCACCCTTTCTAAAACACAACGCCAACTTGGTTTTATTTTCGTTGTACTGATATTTCAAAATAGGTTGTGAAAATTCCGTCACAAAAAACACCCACTGATTGTTGGCCCAAGCCTTACTTTGTCGGTGGCCTTTTATTCGATAAATACCCTGTTTTTCAATATCTTCACCGGGCATAAAATTCTCTAACTCCAAAGAAAACGACAACAGCTCATCGCGATGTTCCAAATCTATAACAACCCAAGCTTCGTTTGAATTATCGAATGTATATCGTTGAATTCCGGTATAGTCTGAAGCCGTTAATTCTGTTTTAATACGCGTCCTACGATATCGAACACTATAATAACCCGGAGGTGCTATTTCATCTCGATGTAAATACACCTCGCGATACTCTTTGGGATCAAATTTCGGACCATCGGTGGGTTGAAATAGTATATCACCCAAATCAGAAACTCCTGTGCCACTTAAATGGGTGTGAGAAAAGCCCAAGATGGTGGAATCGTTATAATAATAACCACCGCAAGCATCCCATGAAGCGTCATTTCGGGTATCGGGACTTAGTTGCACCATTCCAAAAGGAACTACTGCCCCTGGAAATGTATGACCATGACCGCCGGTACCAATAAATGGGTTTACATAGTTACTGTACTTTACTTTTCTACGCACTTCGTAATCAATTTCATCCACTGCAACCGGCGGAAAGTCTACATCAATTGCGCGTTGATCCGATAGTTCAAAAGGCGAATCTTCATCTTTAATGACGGGCAGTTTCACTTTCTCCGTCCGAACTTTTATATTTTTTTTACTTTGTATCTGGGCAAAGGTTCCATGGACCAATCCCAACAAACTAATCAACCAAAATATTTGCCTAATTCTCATCCCGTATGGTTTTAATTCAAGATAAATTATTGAATCAAAGTTCTGCAATTTATTCCATAAAAAAAGGGGAGCTCGCTCCCCTTTTAAATTTATCGTGTTCAAACTAATCCAGAACTTGATTTAAAATGATCAAAGTTATGAACGATTTAAAACTCAATTATGATTTCCTGCGACAAAATCGAAAGGTAATCTCAACTATTAAACATCAATTATTAATGGTAATACTCACCATCACTCTGCGATCAACCGTATTCTCCTTAGAAAAGGTAGGCTGAGTAGTAGTAACTTGAATTGGAGCGGTAACGCCCAAAACATTCACCAAGAAATTCTTTACTGCATCCGCTCTCTTAGCTCTTAATTTATCGTTCACTTTAGCATTTCCAGTTTTATCAGCAGATGCAAATAAATTCACACTGTAGCTGTAAGAAGATTTGCTTTTATCCAAAGCAGATTTCCAACGATACAATTCTTGCATTCCAGAAGTAGTTAACTTAGCTGAGCCCAATTCAAAGAAAACTACAGCATTGTTAGAACGCTCAAATTCAGCTTTAGATTCTTTTTCCAAAGTTTCCAAATCGTCCATTTTCTTTTCTAACTCAGCAACTAATTTTGCTGCTTTTTCGTTGTTGGCGTCCAAAGCGTTAACGCGAGTTTCTACTTCAGATAATTTCTTTTCAATGCCGGAATTGTCTGTGGTTTTTTGATTTTTAGCAATCAAATCAGTTGTTTGATTTGCTACAAAACCTGACAATTTAGATTTGTCGTACGCCTCTTTTGAGTTAATGCAGCTCGTGAAGAACATGGCACCTCCAAAGAGAATTGCCCATGATTTAAATGAAATTGTATTTTTCATAGTTATTTCAATTTACAAAATTATGACTTTCAGATTATGATTTCGTATCATCCGTCGAAAATTTATCCGTCTTTATCAGATCTAAAGCCACATCCACAATCATATCTTCTTGTCCGCCTACCATTTTGCGTTTACCCAGTTCTTCTAAAATAGTTCGGGTATCAATTCCATAGAGTTTTCCTGCTTTTTCAGCATGTAGCAGAAAACTGGAATACACTCCAGCATATCCCAAAGACAATGTTTCGCGATCTACCCGAACCGGACGAACCTGCAAAGGTCGAATTAGGTCATCAGCAGCATCCATCAAAGCATATAAATCCGAGCCATGCGTTGCTCCCATTTTATTTAAAACAGCAATCAATACTTCTAATGGTGCGTTTCCTGCACCAGCTCCCATCCCTGCCAACGAAGCATCCAATCGTTTTGCACCATGTTGCATTGCCATTATGGTGTTAGCTACCCCCAAAGATAAATTATGGTGACAATGAATACCAATTTCAGTTTCTGAATTCAAAACCGATTTAAAAGCAAGCATTCTATCTTTAACATCATCGGGCAATAAGGCTCCCGCTGAGTCCGTTACATACACACAATGAGCCCCATAGTTTTCCATGAGTTTAGCTTGTTGTGCTAATTTCTCTGGAGAATTCATATGTGCCATCATCAGAAAACCGGCCACATCCATTCCCAGATTCCGAGCAGCCCCAATGTGTTGAGCAGAAATATCGGCTTCTGTACAATGAGTTGCGATACGAACCGATTGAACCCCTAAATCACGAGCCCTCTTTAAATCATCAATTGTTCCAATTCCAGGCAACAACAACGTTGTTAATTTTGCGTGCGATAGTTCTTTTCCTACCGCCTCAATCCAATCCCAATCCGTATGCGCACCAAAACCGTAATTGAAGCTACCACCCGCTAAACCATCACCGTGTGCCACTTCAACAGCGTCTACTCGCGCCGCTTCCAATGCACGAGCAATTTCTCGCACTTGTTCGATGCTGTAATTGTGTCGGATAGCATGCTGACCATCCCTCAACGTAACATCTTGAATATAAAGTCTTTCAGTCATTTAATTTTTATTTATTTAGGTAACGATTTAGTAAATTAATATTTATTTAATCAGTGGTTCACTCGAATTTAAAATTGATCATAAAATGGTACAAAATCAAACTTCAAAGTATATGCAGGCAATTTTCAGTCAAATCGGTCCAACTATCCCCACTTCTGAACCATTCGTTCAGCAGTTGCTTTTGCAGCACTGGTCATAATATCCAGGTTGCCAGCATAATCTGGCAAATAATGTCCAGCTCCTGTAACTTGAAGAAGCACCATAGTTTTTAAACCGGTAACATGGCCCACCCCTTCTATAAAAACCGGCTCGGTTATTTCTTCAAATTGAACCTCTTGGTGAAGTCTGTATCCAGGAACATATTTTTGAACTTCAATTACCATATCCTGTATGCTTTTTCTAATGGCATCTTTATCAGCCATCTCACTTAATGTAAAAACGGTATCACGCATAACCAAAGGAGGTTCCGCTGGATTTAATACTATAATGGCCTTACCGCGCTGTGCTCCTCCCACTTTTTCTATTCCGTGGGATGTAGTTTCTGTAAATTCATCAATATTGGCTCTTGTACCTGGTCCTGCAGATTTTGAAGAAATACTCGCAACAATTTCACCGTAATACACTTTAGCAACTCGAGAAACGGCTGCAACAATTGGAATCGTAGCCTGACCTCCACATGTAACCATATTTACATTGGCCGAATCAGAAAGTTCATTAAAATTCACCGGTGGAATCATAAATGGCCCAATCGCTGCAGGAGTTAGGTCAATCACCCTCTTTCCAGGGAATTGGGAAATTTTTTCATTATTAATCACATGTGCTTTTGCACTCGTAGCATCAAAAATAAATTCAATTTCTGGCCATATTTCACTGCCAATCAATCCATCAATTCCCTCAGCCGTTGTAGCCACCCCCATCCGAGATGCCCGAGCTAAACCATCGGATTCAGGATCAATTCCCACCATCATACCCATTTCTAAAACGTCAGAATGTCGAAGTATTTTTATCATTAAATCCGTACCGATATTTCCCGAACCGATGATGGCAACTTTATGTTTTTTATTGGACATTTTTTACTTTTTATTACAATTTAAATATTCTATTGAGATAACTTCAACTACCCTATTTGGGTTAATTTGGATTTCTTCTATTCTAATTTGAACTTCCTATGTTCTAATTTAAATTACTTCTATTTAGATCGTGAGATTTCACTGTTCAAATCACCATTCAGAAGTAAAAATCCCCGATTTTCAGTTCAAATCACCCGTTTATTAACTCACCCGTTTATTTTTTATTTTACAGTGAATTCTACGTTACCCAAACCTTCTATCTCAGCGCGAAATACATCATTGGGTAACATTGGAACCATAGGACCTAATGCGCCAGACAACAACACATATCCCTTTTTTAATGGACGATTTAACCCCACCATGGTATTTACCAGCCACAAAACAGCATTCAAGGGATTACCCATACAGGCAGATCCTTGTCCGGTCGATACTGATTCACTATGTTTAAACAAGTGCATTTTACATCCCTCAAAATCAAAATCCTGAAGAGAATGCCATTCATTTTCCAAAACATAATGGCTGGCAGAAGCATTGTCGGCTACGGTGTCGGTAATGCGAATATTCCAATTTTCTACACGCGACCCAACTATCTCAATTGCCGCACACATACCTTCTAAATAGGGCAGTAACTCCTGTGTATCTTCAAGCTTTCGGGGGATGTCTTGTCCTAACAAAAAAGCAATTTCTGCCTCAGCCTTAGGCTGCAATAAATCCTCCCAAGAAACGATGCCCCCATTTTTCACTTCAGTATCTGCCCAAATTACACCATAATCCGGCTGATCAACGCCCAATTGCTTTTGTACTGCAAATGAAGTCAATCCGATTTTTAATCCTGAAATAGAACGTCCTTTGGCTAACTCTCTTTCAACATTGTAATCCTGAATTGCGTAAGCCGTTACAACATCCGTTTCCCCAATCAAATTTCTTATCGGCAAACAAGGTTCTTTTGATTCGTGTGCATGGAGCAAAATATTTGCTGCTTGTTCTATAACCGTTGTATGAGAGTTCATATTGTAAAAATTGTCTTCAAAAATACAAACTCTCAGGGAGTATCTTAAACGAAAATCCAAGGGAATTCATCGCATTTCGCTAAAAATACCGAATTTTGTTTTGTGACTCAACATTCAAACAACAGCAATATAGCAGAATTAGCTCACAGCTTACACCAAGCTGCAATGATGGCAGAACCTATAAATCAAATTTCAAGTCAACAAGCAATTTCACTTTCTGATGCCTATCAAATTCAACAGAATTTGATTCAACACCGTGTAGATTCTGGATCTGCAATCATTGGTGTTAAAATGGGATTCACTTCTGAGGCTAAAATGAAACAAATGGGAGTCAACGATATGATTATCGGAATTTTGACACAAGATATGTGGATCGATGAAGGACAATCCATACAGCGCAATCAATTCATTCATCCCCGAGTAGAACCCGAAATTTGTTTTATTTTGTCGAAAGACATTGATTCTGTCCTTTCCGAAAATGAAGTAAAAGAATATGTTGAGTGCATTTGTCCAGCAATTGAACTCATTGATTCTCGCTATCAAAATTTCAAATTCTCCTTAGAAGATGTTGTTGCAGACAATTGTTCTTCCGCTGGCTTTTGTGTTGGGGAGAAGTTAGACCCGAGCACGCCTTTGCTGGATCTTCCAATAACTTTGAAAATCAATAATGAAATTGCAGAACAAGGAAATTCCAATGACATTTTGGACAATCCTTGGAGGTCTTTGGCAGCAGCAACTCGTCTTGCAAAACAGTTTAACATTCCGCTTAAAAAGGGATATTACGTTTTAGCCGGAGCAGCAACATCTGCGGCATTTATCCAACCCGCTCAATCGGTTTCAGCTGAAGTTCATTCCATGCCCTCCCTAGGATTTAACATGATTTAATTGCTAAATTTCTAACTCAATTTCGACAGATTCAATCGAACATTCATTTTATCTTTAAAATAAGGGTTGAATCCAATTTTAGATTCGCTTTGCTTCATTACAACAACCAATCCTGTTTGTTGATTAAATTCAAAAATTAATATTCTAAGGCAATAGTTTTCAATGAGCTTCAATCAATACTTGATTTTTGAAGCAATTGATTCCAATCAACTCAGTTGAAGAAAGAATATTATTTTACTCAAATAACCCAACTACCCTTGAAACAATTTGTTATCCATATGTTTAGTATTGAAAGGAAGATTTTCTACCCAAATATTTCAATCATTAAATAATTGTCATTTAAATGTCAATTTTGGTCTGTTTTTTCATCAAGCAAACAACTATTACAAAACATCAAATTCACAATATAAATACATACAATTAATTTAACACAATCATTTATTTAATTGATATTTAATCTATTATATTATCCAAAAACCTCCACTGTTAATTTATAGTTAACATTTTAATTAAAAATACAATTGAATATAATATCCAATTAACATTTAATTAATATTGACACATGTCCTTTGCAACAGGAATTAGAAACAAACTCTATGAAAAAAATCAATTCAATTTTAGTAGCCGTTGCAATGACATCAGCTACGTTGTTCTTTGGAGCATGTTCAGATGAACCAACTGACAACAACAACAACAATTCGTCGGATGTTATTATCAGCGAGAACATCACTGCCAACACTACTTGGACAAAAGACAAAAACTACGTACTTGCAGGTCGTATTGCAGTTACAAGTGGTGTTACATTAACTATTGAACCTGGTACTGTAATTAAGGCTCAAGCAGGAACTGGAGCGAATGCTACTGCTTTAATTATTGCTCGTGGAGCTAAAATAATGGCTGAAGGGACTTCTACAGCACCCATTATTTTCACCTCAATTGCAGATGAAATTAAATCAGGTGAAATATCTTCTCCGAACTTAGATGCGGGTTTCGACGGTTTGTGGGGTGGATTAATCATTCTAGGCAAAGCACCTGCTTCTTTAAAAGGCGACATTTCTGAAACCGTAATCGAAGGTATTCCTCCAACGGATCCTAACGGTTTCTATGGTGGAAACGTTGCTGACGACAACTCAGGTGTTATTAAATATGTATCTGTTCGTCACGGTGGTGCAAACATTGGTGAAGGTAACGAAATCAATGGTATCACTTTAGGTGGTGTAGGTTCCAGCACAGTTATTGAAAACGTTGAAGTTATCGGTAACCAAGACGATGGAATCGAGTTCTTTGGAGGTACTGTTAGCGTTAAAAATGCTGTAGTTTGGAATGCTGGCGATGACGCTATCGACACGGACCAAGCTTGGGCTGGAACCTTAGACAACTTCGTAGTTGTATGTGGACCTAATACTGACCATGCTTTAGAAATCGATGGACCAGAAGGTTCAATGATTGCGGGACATATCGTTAAAAACGGTTGGGTAAAAGGTTCTTCAGTTGCTGAATTAGCTGATTTCCGCTCTAATGCTCAAGGTTCATTCGAAAACATATATTTCTTAGGTTTCCCTGATCCTGCTACTGACGGTCGTGGTGATTTTAGCTTGGATGCTGCAACTTCACCAAACTTCACTGCGGGAACATTGAAATTTGCTGGACTTGAAGTAACAACTACGCTAACTGATTTAACCAAAATCTTCAAAAACGGAACCGACGTGCACGCAAAAGCTGTAAATGCTGGTTCAAACACAGTTGGTGCTACTTTAGGCGCATTTACCGGATGGTCTTGGACTGAAAAAGCCGGTAATTTAGTTCCTTAATAAAGCATACATATCTTCATTGTTGTCATCAAAATTGATTAAATAAAGTATAATAATGAAATGTTCTAAAGCAGCAGGTTTTACCTGCTGCTTTAGAACATTAAAAACCTCCCATTATTCACTAAACACCAAGACACCATTTCTATTTCCTCCCCAAAAAAGCGATCAAATAATGCAAAACTATAGAATTATCACAATAGCCTTAATTACTATGGCAAGTTCAGTTCAAGTTATGCTAACGGCACAATCCTTGAACTCCATTTCAACTGAAAATCCAAATAATACATTAGTAAACACTTCCCCTGAAAACCAAAAAAATGGAATTCTTCGAGGAAGAATAATCGATGGATCTTCCGCTAAAAAAATACAAAACGCAGAGATCGAATTAATTTCTATTGTCAATGCAAATAAAACAGACTCAGAATTAGATAGATCCGCAATTCCATCCCCCGAAAAACCAATTAAAACCACATCGGATCTTGACGGAAAGTTCGAAATCCAAGCGGCTCCTGGATCACACTCACTTAGAATTACAGCAGAAGGTTACAACGCAATTTCAATAACCGATATTACCATTAATTCAAACGAAACCAATCCAATTGGCGACATTAAATTGGAATCGGCAGTTGAGGGGATGGAAGAGGTAAAAATTTCCGTAAAATCAGTGAAGAACAATGAAGAAGCGCTACTAACGGCTAAAAAAATTGCACCCAACATGATTGATGGTATTTCAGCGGCCAATTTCAAGCGAATAGGTGATGGTGATGCAGCTTCGGCAATGTCGCGCGTAACTGGAGTTTCCGTAGAGGGTGGAAAATACGTTTTCGTTCGTGGATTGGGTGATCGTTACACCAAAACTACATTAAACGGAGTAGATATTCCGGGTTTAGATCCGGATAGAAATACGATTCAAATGGATTTATTTCCGACAAATGTAATTGACAACATTGTAGTATCGAAGACATTTACAGCAGACTTACCTGCGGATTTTACGGGTGGTGTTGTGGATATTTCTACGAAAGATTTTCCTGAAAAGAAGAATTGGAGCGTGAATTTCGGATTGGGATACAATCCCAACATGAATTTAAAATCCAACTACCTTACCTATCAAGGAAGTTCTACAGACTTTTTAGGTTTTGACAACGGCAGTCGTGATATACCTACAGGAAATAGCAGTCAGATTCCATCCTACACCGATTTTTTAATTAATCCCAGTGGAACAAAAGGAAAAGAATTTCAAGAAATAACTCGAAAATTCAATCCTACCATGGGTGCAGAACAAAAAACCAGCTTTCTCAATTTAAGCATGGGCATTTCCTATGCCAATCAGAAGAAATTAAATAAAAAATACACGTTGGGTTATCAGGCTTCGTTAACTTATAAAAATGAAACGGAGTTTTATGAGGGAGCTGAATTCAATTTATATGCAAAAGATCCGAATCC
Organism: Chitinophaga pinensis; assembly: GCA_945890895.1. Taxonomy (GTDB): domain Bacteria; phylum Bacteroidota; class Bacteroidia; order NS11-12g; family UBA955; genus VMCP01. The sequence continues at coordinate 33,195 of CAMDDG010000017.1, forward strand.
AGAAAACATGGAATTGACAGCCTTAGAACGTCAAACGGGCAATTACGGAACCAACAACGTATTATTGGGAGCATTGGGTGGAATAGCGTTAAAATCAACAAACGACAAATACCGTTTCAATTTACTTCATATTCAAAATGGGGAATCAAAAGCGGGTCAGTTTTATTTTAGAAACACCAATTTAGGCGCCAATTGGGAAGCAAATCAAAACAACTTGGAATACAATCAAAGAAGCTTAACCAATATTCTGATTGCTGGTACACATTCCCGGAACAAAGGAAAAACCAAAATTGACTGGAAAATTGCACCAACTCGTTCTAACATATCTGACCCTGATATTCGTTTCACTCGTTTTAGAGATCCCGACAATGTTATTTCAACTGAAGTCGGTAAACCTGAACGTATCTGGAGAGATCTAACCGAATACAATGTAGCCAATCGATTGGATGTATCAAAGGAAGTACGTGTATTGGGGAAAAAGGGCAAATTAGGAATGGGATTGGCATACACCTATAAAAACAGAAGTTTTGATATTCGTAATTTCCAAGTAACTGTGGGAGACACGAAGTTTTCAGGAGACCCGAATGAAATATTCAACGATTCAAATCTGGTATCGCCAACAAATAAAAATGGTGTACGCTACGATGCCATGTTTATTAAAAACGGCCAAATTGTAAACCCGAATAAATTCCAATCTCAAGTACATTACAGCGCAGCTTATGCAACTCAAGAAGTTCAAATTTCACCATTATTTAAAACAATAGTTGGATTGAGAGCTGAACAATATACACAACTTTACACTGGAATCAATCAATTAAAAACCATTGATTACCAAAACGAAAAAGTAATCAATAGTATCAATCTTTTCCCCACTGCCAACGCGATGTACAGCATTTCTAAAAATGCGAACTTCCGAATTTCATACGCTCGAACCATTGCACGACCATCTTTGAAAGAAATGTCGTATGCAGAAATACTAGACCCAATAACCGGTAGAACATTCATTGGAGGAAAAGCAGTTGAAACTACCAACGGCGGAAACGACACTCTTTGGAATGGGGATTTGAGATCAACTCATATTAATAATTTTGACGTTCGTTGGGAGAGTTTTCAAAAATCGGGAAATATGATTTCTGCTGGAGTATTCTATAAAACTTTAAAAGATCCTATTGAAATTGTACAATTCTTAGCGGATGCCGGAAGTTTCCAACCTCGCAACGTAGGTAATGCAACAATTTTAGGAGCAGAATTTGAATTGCGTCAGCAATTATCGATTATCAGCGACTTCCTCAATCAATGGTCATTTAATACCAATTTGACTATTACCGAATCGCGAATCAACATCACTGAATCTGAATATTTATCCAGAAAAAACAGTGCTCGTTCTGGACAGGTAATAGATAGAAATCGTGCTATGGCGGGTCAAGCTCCCTATATAATAAATGGTGGTGTCTCTTACACGAACAACAAGAAAACCATCGATGCAGGATTCTTTTACAATGTTCAAGGTCCAACATTACAATTTGTGGGCTTTTCAAACAATACAGATGTGTATAGCGTACCATTTCACAGTTTAAATTTCAATGCGAATATCAAATTTGGACCACAAAACAAAATGGATCTAGGGGTCAAAGTAAGCAATCTATTAAATGACAAAAGAGAACAGATATTCAGCTCTTATAATGCCCAGGATCAATTTTTTACTCGTCTAAATCCAGGAACAAACATTTCCGTGAAATTCTCTTACAGTTTGTAAGTTGATCGCTTAATAGAGAATGAATAAAAGGGCCACGGGGAGGTGGCCTTTTTTATTGGGTAGTGCCTTGAATAAAGTTGAATCCAACATTGCTTAACCATGCATCTAAGTATGATATCTTTACCAAAAACAAAATCCATTTATCAATTTCAATTAAAACCGCCTTTGAACATAAGTAGTTGTGGGTTCTTCTCAGAAATTCATCAACGTTACAATCTTCTGTATTTTTGCACCACCTAACAAAGGACTAATATTGAGTTATTCTCAGGAATTCCTCACCGTTTTCCATTTCCAAATCTCCTCAATCAATAACACACGATTAACATATAGTTAATATTAGTATTAAATTTACATCAATAATTTTGCATGCAGTGAAAAAAATCATTCGGGACATCAGTTGGTTATCGTTCAACGAGAGAGTAATGCAAGAGGCACAAGATAATGAAGTTCACTTGTACAACAGACTACGTTTTTTAGGGATATTTTCCAATAATTTAGATGAATTCTTTCGGGTTAGAGTTGGAACTTTGAACAAAATGGTCAAGCTAAATAAGCAAACCGCAAAAATTCATTTAGAAGAAAACCCAGAACGAATATTAAGTCAAATTCATGAAGAAGTCATAAAACTTCAAAGTGCGTTCGACAAAACATTTGCTCAAATCATTCGGGAATTAGGAACAAAATATAAGATTTATTTAAAAAATGAGCGTGAACTGAGTAAAGATCAAAAATCATGGGTCGAAAATTACTTCGAAGAGCGAGTTCGAAGTCAGATTGTGCCCTTGATGATCGAAAGTATGCCTCATGCGCCCATGTTGCGAGACCGCTCCATATATTTAGCATGTTTGTTGGGGAATACGAATAACCCCATGTTGCAACGGTATGCTTTAATTGAAGTTCCAGAGCAACACATTCCTCGATTCATTATTCTTCCCTCCCCAAAAAATGAAACTCATATCATTATGTTGGAAGATGTAATTCGCTACAATTTAAAATTCTTGTTTGCTCCTTTTGGATTTGACCGTTTCAAAAGTCATGTTATTAAACTGACCAGAGATGCCGAGATGGATTTAGACAATGGATTCAACTCCAATATTATTACTGAATTGGAGAAGAATTTAAAAAAACGCAGCAAAGGCAAAGCCACGCGTTTCGTTTACGACAAGCGAATTGATCCACAATTATTGGATTATCTAACGCGTAGATTGAATCTAGACAAAAAAGCAGACCTCATTTCAGGCGGAAGAATTCATAATTTCAAGGCATTTATGGATTTCCCCAAAGAGGTATTCCAAGATATTAAATATCGTCCCAAACCCTTTGTACATCCGTTATTAAAACAACCTTGTCGAATCATGGATGTGATTCAAAATCGGGATGTAATGTTGCATTTCCCGTATCACAGTTTTGATTCTGTTATTGATTTATTGAGGGAAGCTGCCATTGATCCTTTTGTTCAAAGCATCCGTATTACAGTTTACCGCTTAGCTAAAAATTCTAAGGTAATTAATGCCTTATTAAATGCGGTTCGCAACGGCAAATCCGTTTCCGTTATAATTGAATTAAAAGCTCGATTTGATGAAGAAGCGAATCTGAAATGGAAGAGTATTTTAGAAGAAGAAGGAATTAAAGTTTACGTAGGCGTTCCAAACATGAAAGTTCATGCAAAATTATGCGTAATTAAAAAGCGTGAATTTAACAAAACCTTGCAATATGCTTTTATTTCTACAGGTAATTTCCATGAAGGCACTGCACAATTGTATGGCGACCATATGTTGATGACTTCAAAATCTACGATCATTCAAGATGTCAATAAAATTTTCGATTGCTTAGAATCCGAGCATCCATCCCTCGATAAAATCAAATCGTGTAAAACCTTGATTACCAGTCCATTTAATACTCGTAATCATTTCATACAACAAATTGAAAAAGAAATTAGAAGGAGAAAAAGTCATCGAAGAATATTGTTAAAATTAAATTCGTTGGTCGACCCTACACTCATTGAATCGTTGTATAAAGCAGCTAGAAGCGGCGTGCAAGTTGACATGGTAATTCGGGGTATTTGCACTGCTACTACACATCAAAAAGTTTTTAAGAAAGAAATACGCGGTATCAGCATCGTTGATGAATATTTAGAACATGCACGAGTGATAATTTTTAACAACAACAACGATCCAACCGTATATATATCGTCAGCAGATTGGATGGTAAGAAACCTAGACCACAGAGTAGAAGTAACTTGTCCAATAATTTCGAAAACGTTTTCACAAGAGTTAATTGACATTATGGAAATTCAACTCCAGGAAAATGTAAAAGCCCGAGTTCTGAACAATCTTCAAAATAACGAGTATTTAACTCCTGAGAATGAAGAACAGGTGGAATTTCGTTCACAATTAGAAATATACAAATACCTGCAAAACAAAGAATACCCCTGAGAAAATAGCTCAAATAATCGACCCATTTATAAAGCGTTCATTTGAGCTAAAACCGATTTCCAAAAAGCAGTTCTAAACTTTCAGTTTAACACTGATTTAATTCAAGAAAATCTGATATTGAAATACAACTTGCCATAAATTTTTTCTCTGCACTATCGAATTATTTAACACCAAAATTTGAGGTCGATTTGCTACATCCAAGCTTAATTTTCCTTGATGTCCTTGAATAAAACAATTCAATCCCACATGGCTTTCGAAGATCGAAATCGAGTTCAATCGATCGTATTTAGACCAATTACTAGAAGCATAAACTCCAAAACGAGCAAAAATTAAGTTTGAAGCATTTGACTCATCTTGAGTGTTTGTTTTTGTTTGAGGAAACAAATAATGCACTTCTGAATAAATGGATTGACCCGTTCCAAACATGGGCAAACTATTTCCGTATTGCGGACCAACATCTTCGGCAAGTCCTACTATATGGGTACTATTAGCCGGATTCATAATACCATTCATTCTCAAGTAATTTGAACCATAATTCAAATTAAAATATCCTAAATAAGCATGCAAAGCTGATTGATTTTTTAACGGGATATCTAAAAATGTTTCTAAACAAAACAATTTCATATCTTCATAAATTGAATCTCCCGAATTCCCTAAACGATACATCGCTTCGGGTTGATAAATAACTCCAGCTGCAATGTTCCAAACTTTTTTAGTTCCCAAATAATTACCCGTCATATAGGGCGTAGCATGACCTTCATGCTGAAAAAACTGATACATCAAATACGTTTGAAGTTGTTTTTGATGTTTCAGGGGACTGAATTGCGCGTTTTTGGAAATTACTGGAAGCGTTGAGCCATTACTGCTAATGGGGAATGGGTCACTTAGTACGAAACGGTAATCTAACTTACCTACTTGCCCTCGGGCATACACACTCAATTTACGAGAAAATTGATCAATCTGATCTACTGTTGCCTGTGCAAAAACAGGCACATCCAACGCAGCAATGCTTCCAATTGAGGGTTGAGAAAAACGTGATAAACCATTGGCGATTCCCAAACCACCGCCGATTTTCAAGGCATTCGATTGTGTTACTTGGTATTCCGTAATGGCATCATGTACAAAAAGCGAATTTTTACGATTTCCTCCTATATTGTACATTGAGTTGAAGTTATTCTGTCCAACTTGTAAATAATAAAAAACCCTTGGGTGCACATTTCCATATAACTGAATTCGAGTTCTTCTTAAGCCTAAATCCAATGTATTTAAAGCAGGCTCGCCCAGTCGAAGGGTTCCTTCAATATTTTCAGAAAATCTCAACCAAGTTTGATTCAAAAATGTAAAATTCACCGTTGGAAAAGTCAAATTTGATTTATCAGGAGAAACGTGGCAAATCGCTTTTTCGGCATTCATTTGGGCATTCAAAATCCAGTTCATACCAATGATAAATAGGCAAAATACAATTCTTAATTTGGGCATTTCTATAAATTTATTTCGATTGTTTTTATCTCAAGTAATTAAAAGAACCAATCAAGAATACATTCGAACCAAAACCTGTACATCGATAACCAAATCTGGGAAATAACAGCTACCAAAATCGTTTGGGTTTTATTACAACTTGGATGTTTTATTGAGGGATTACCGTTTTTCGAGAACGATAGCGAGTTGACATGTGATGTTTTGACTTGGATGTATACTTCATATCTTCAACACCGGTAACTTCCAATAGACCACCTGCGTTTTCGAATTCTCGAATCAAATGGTGTAAATTTTCCTGTACCGTATGATCGACAATTCGACATTGAGAAAAGTCCAACTTATAACTTCTTTTTTGATTAAAATCTGCAATAATTTTATTCAATTTCAACCAATTCGAAAAAACTGCTGCTTTTTTAACAAACAACACATTTCCTTTTTGTTCATAATCCAATTTGAAAGCCGTTTTCAAAGGCGCACCCAATATAGTTTGTAGAATTATTTTTACCACAATTCCAGCCAAAATCCCAAAAAGTAGATCCGTAAATAGCGTTGCGATAATTGTAGTGATAAAAACGACTAATTGCTCTGGACCTATTTTTGCCATTCGGCCAAATTCTTTTGGGCTAGCAAGCTTAACCCCCACCCCAATTAACAATGCGGCCAATGCTCCTTGGGGAATCAAATCCGAAAATTTCAAATCAAACAATAAAAATAAAAACATAAAAGCGCCATGCCAAAAATTTGCAAAACGAGTTTTAGCCCCATTATTGACATTTGCACTACTTCTGGCTACCTCTGAAATCATTGGCAATCCACCCAATACGGCACTTATCATATTTCCAGCTCCAACGGCAATTAAATCCATGTTGGCGTTGGATTTTCTTCTGTACGGATCCATTGCGTCAACAGCTTTAACGGTAAGTAAACTTTCTAAACTCCCTACTAAAGCAAACATGACAACATACTTTATAAAAACGCCCATTTCAGACATGCCACCAAATTGAATATTGATTTTCAAAGTATGCATCAAATCAGCGCCAAAATGAATCAAAAATTTGGGATCCAAATGTATGAATTGGGATAATGGAATAGCAATACTTAAAACCAGTATTGGACTGGGTATTTTCTTAAGAATGGGTTGTTTAACTAAGGGCCATAAAAACACAATTAACAAACTCACCACCCCAATAATTAATGATTTCTGATCGGCATAAATTAAACTTTTTGGAATGGCTCGAATTAAATCCAAGGGTTCCGAGAATACATGACCTAAGCTATCTTTGGGAATAACACCAAAAATTTGATGTACCTGTTTACTGATGATTATTATTCCAATAGCTGTAAGCATTCCATGAATTGCACTCAAAGGGAAAAAATCAACCAAGGAACCCAACCGAATCAATCCAAAGAGTATTTGAAGAATACTTGCCACGAAGATGGCTCCTAAGGCCAATCTCCAACCGAAAAGTGCATCGCCTTTTCCGAATTCAGCCACCGCACCCGCTACAATTACAATCAAACCAGCTGCTGGTCCTTTTATAGTTAACCTTGACCCTGCAAACCAAGAAACTACTAAACCTCCTATCATAGCAGTAATCAGTCCCATGATTGCGGGAAACTCACTGGCTTTTGAAATGCCCAAACTTAGAGGCAATGCCAATAAGAAAATAAAAAATCCCGACATAAAATCGGCACTGAAATTTTGCTTCAACCCTGCGAAACCATCGGCTGGGCGTGATATATCTATATTTTGTTTTTCGTTTTTCATAAAAATCAAACTGCATTTCTATTCAAAATACTGAGAAATTACATTCACAACTAAGTCTAAGTTTAACTCAAAAATGTGAATAAGACCAAAAGAAATCATTACAGACAACATCCGGAAGCCTAATACAATCCATAATTCGACTGCAAATTAAAATCCTAACTTGATTTGATGAAAACTTAAGAAATACCCACTTCACTGAATGGACCAAAGCTGATGATTCATAAATTCAAATCCCAATATGTATAACAATACTCGAAATGCATCTTTGAAACCAGCAACTATCGGCCTTGAAAAAGCATAGAAAAAAATACTTCGAAGATCTGTAAAATCCAGTAAATTCGCTACTTTACCATCTATTACTCCTATCTGAACTTTAAGATCAGAAACTCGGTTTTAGGACGCATTTACAATCCCAAATGATGATGTAAAAAAGCTTAAACAGACGAGCAAAAAATAATAATTTCTCAGACTCAAAGCATTAAATAGAGCGAAATTAAACTTTTTTATTAGGTCATTAAATATTTTCATTTTGTCAATTCAATTTTTTTTAAACTGAGCACTGCCTAAACCGTAATTGCTAATTCTTATTGTGTAGATCCAGTAAATTACTACCAAACTCAAGTTGAATTCCAATATTCAAGTTCCATTTTTTTAGAAACCACCGAGAATTTATTTGAAATACCAATCCATTTAGACTAATTCGGAATTGGATATAATTTCACCAGTACCAAGTGCACATTCAAACCTGCAAACTAAAAAGTTTGGAATCATTTGGGCTTGCGCGTTACTAGTAAAACAAGGTTGTTAATAAAAAATAATACATAAATACAATACAAAGTCCCAGACATAGTGTTTATTTGGAGAATATTAATTCTTTTTCCTCACTGTGATTCTAGCAAGCATCGATATTGGTTCAAACGCCGCACGTTTATTGATTATGAAAGCGGATCCGTATGGTAGTGGAACCGATACAGATTTCACCAAACTTAATCTCCTTAGAATCCCATTGCAACTGGGATTTGATGTTTTCGAAACTGGATTAATATCCCCTGAAAAAACAAAAATGTTCATTCAAACCATGCAGGTCTTTAAAAATCTCATGGAAATTTATCAAGTAGAACATTATCGAGCTTGTGCTACATCGGCTATGAGGGATGCTAAAAATGGTCCCAAAATCAAAAAAACCATTCGTAAAAAAACAAAAATCGACATTGACATTATTTCAGGCGATGAAGAAGCAGGTATTCTCCTAGAAAACCATATCATCAATTCTGGACAACAGTTGTTCATCGATGTAGGAGGTGGAAGCACGGAATTAACACTCTTTAACGATACTGCTATTGTTGCTAAACAATCGTTCAACGTAGGAACGATTCGCATTCTAAACAATCTTGATTACGACGATGCTTGGCAAGAAATGAAAGCCTTTGTTAAATCACATACTACTCCAGATTCTAACATACAATTGGTTGGTAGTGGGGGAAACATCAACAAAATCTTTTCTATTTCAAAACAAAAAGAAGGAAAACCTCTGAGTCGAAATTTCATAAAACAATTGCACGAGAAAATGGCAACATTGCCCATTGAAGAACGGATTCATCAATTTAACATCCGCGAGGATCGAGCCAATGTAATTGTACCTGCTTTGCATGTTTACTTGAATGTAATGAAATGGTCGAATTGTAACGATATACTGGTTCCTAAAGTAGGGTTGGCCGATGCAATTATTAAAAAATTGTATTTCCAGCAACTTAAATTAAAATGATGATTGATTCCTCCGCAAACTTCCAAGTCCTTAAAATACATAGAAGGACTCATGATTCCCGACCCCAATTTCCGACCCCAATTTCTAACCACAATTAATGGGTTCAACTATTAGATACGTTCGTCGTTTGTTTTATATAATTCTACCGAATTTGGCACAAAAGTCACAGCATTTGATCTGAGGTTTTTGTATTTTTGCAGTTAAATAAACTAAACGAACAGAACAATGTCAATTGTAGGAAAAAAATTCCCAAATATCGCAGTAGACGCGATTGATCACATGGGCGACAACTTGTCCATCAATGTATTCGAAGAAGCTACTAAAAACAACAAAAAAGTTCTTCTTTTCTGGTACCCAAAAGATTTCACTTTTGTATGTCCAACAGAATTACATGCTTTTCAAGCTGCTCTGGGTGAATTCGAAAAACGCAATACCATCGTTATTGGTGCTTCTTGCGATACCAACGAAGTTCACTTTGCTTGGTTAAATACAGCTAAAGACAACGGTGGAATTGAAGGTGTTACTTACCCAATTTTAGCAGACACCAACCGTAATCTTTCAAGTGTATTAGACATCTTAGACATCCAGTCTTCAGAATACAATGAAGAGTTAGATACAGTATTATATACCGGTTCAAACGTTACTTTCCGTGCTACCTACTTGATCGACGAAACCGGAACGGTATTTCATGAAAGCGTAAACCACATGCCGTTAGGAAGAAACGTGAATGAATATTTACGTTTGATTGATGCATTCACCCACGTTCAAACCAAAGGTGAAGTTTGTCCTGCAAACTGGGAAGAAGGTAAAGATGCTATGTCTGCAACTCGCGACGGTGTAGCAGGTTATTTGAGCCAACACTAATACTCCCCCAACTTCAATCAATGCTGTTGCCCAATATACAGCGGCGTTGATTTGGAAAATAATTATTAACTTCCCTTAAAATAAAAAATCATGTTGATCGAATTAGAAACAGATACACTTCAAGAAGTAATTGATTCAAACCCTAAAGTTATGGTACAGTATTCAGCTTCCTGGTGCGGCAATTGCCGAATCATGAAGCCCAAATTCAAGAAATATTCCTCCGAAAACGAAGAGATTACATTTGTAATCATCGATGCGGAGAAAAATCCTGAATCCCGTAAACTAGCCAATGTTTCCAATTTGCCAACGTTTGCTGCTTTTGTGGATGGTCAATTGGTTGACCAAACTCAAACCAACAAAGCAGAAGTTTTGGGTGAACTTATTTCAAAAATTGCCTAATCTACTATTGTCATGAAACTACCGATCATTAAACACTTAACGGAGTTCATCGATAATAACGATGCTGACTTTATCGAGGAAACCATCGCGGTACTTGAACACTTAACAGAACTTTCTTCCCTTAAAGACGAAGAGCTTGATGTGATTGGTGAATTGATTTCAAATATGTACGGAGCTCTCGAAGTACATAAATCCACCTTGGAGGGAGTAGAGAAGAAAGAAGCGTTAAATGCATTCATGAAACGCGTTCTTGGATCCATCGACAAATAAAAGTCGTATTGTCTTTCGTGATAATATCGATTTTATTTGCAGCGTATAGGCCGTCGTTAATTCGACGGCCTTTTTTTATTTAATCCTTTGAAGTATCTTCGGAAAATGAATTGGATCAACCCTGTTTTTTACCGTTTAGTGTTGTTTTTCGGGGGATGCGTTAGCGCTGCCTCCGTTGCTCAAACCACAGAACACTCCGAAAAGGAACTTATCAAGCATGAAATTGCCGTTCAAAAATCCATTTCCAAAGAAAAAGCAATTGTTAGTCTCGACACGTTATTTTACATTGGTAAACCCGTTTGTATATTCATTGAAGAAAGTAAATTCTTAGGCAGTTTAATTAAAGGTACTTTAAAAAACCTCGATGGAACAGATGCCATTTGGATTCGATACATTTCCAGTCAAGAAGCTCCTAATCCTCAAAATTTAAATTACTACGAATTCTACTTTGCAGCCACCGGTAAACGAGGTATGCTACCCGTAGGAATTGGAACCTCCCTCGAAAAAAACATAGTAAAAAACGGACTGTTTATAAATGGCTATTTAGATGCCAATGCTGCAAATAAATTTGTAGCACAACATCCTGTTCCTAATTTCATGACCGCTATAATTGTAAACAACCATCCCAACGCATCCATGAACCATTCTGGTATTACGGTTATAACTGGAGGCACTGGCGGAACTGCTGGAATGGGCAATGGCGGAAACGGAGGGCTTGGCGGTAGTAACAACGTAAACATGAGCAATAATTCGAACTATGCACTCGTACAACGCAATCGCTCCGCTATGGTTCAAGTTATTGGTTCCAATATCCAACAGGATTTTAAAAGTGTTGGAAACATTACCAAGAATACCGTTGCGCAAAATGGAACCATCGTTACCACCTATAGCGTTTCTTTATTAACCGGCATTACTGTGGCAACCGCTACCGCAGAAGGTGCCACCTCCCATTCCTATCAAATACTTACATTCAAAGACAATCGAATGCACTCCCTCAACTCCAGCATTGGCAGAGACGAAAATGACATTGCGCAATACCTCATTAACATGGGATATCTATAATAACATGGGATATCTATAATTTCAACCCAATTCAACGCACCCCTATAATCTCAAAAATCACCTAACTAACGTACTACATTCTTCATTTTCAGCTATGAGCCAAGACCCTATTTGCCCCAATTGCGGCTGCGATTACCCCTATCCTTCTGGACTTCTATGGATATGTCCTGAATGCGCACATGAATTCAATCCAGAAGAAATTTCACTCGAAACCAACGACCAAGATGGCCCTGTGGTAAAAGATTCTAATGGAAATATCCTACAAAATGGCGATTCCGTTACCATCATCAAAGACCTACCTGTTAAAGGATTTTCTAAATCCATCAAAGTTGGAACCAAAGTTACCAATATACGTTTGGTAGACGGCGATCACAATATCGATTGCAAAATACCCGGTTTTGGTTCGATGGCCCTGAAAAGCGAATTCGTTAAAAAGGCTTAAAAATCCCTAAACGCGAAGCTCGTTTTCAAAACGAAATCCGCATCATTCCATTCGAATTTTACGGATTTCGTCTCTATTTTGATCACAATACTCTTATTTTTTGCACTATTTGCGAAATACAAATCGTATTTTAAACATTTATTATTAATTTTTGCAACGAATCATGAGATATCCGTATCAAATTAAGTCGAGAGAAGAATACGACAAAATCTATCATAAAAGCGTTGAACATCCCTTGGAGTTTTGGGACGAAATTGCACAACATTTCACTTGGAAGAAAAAATACGATTCTGTTTTGGAATGGGATTTTAGACAGGCACATTCTAAATGGTTTTCAGGCGGAAAATTAAATATTACAGAAAATTGTTTGGATCGACATCTGGCCGATAAAGCAGATGTTCCCGCCATCATCTTTGAACCCAACAACCCAGATGAACACCATCGAGTGCTAACTTATAGAGAATTGCACTTCAAGGTGATGCAGTTTGCCCAAGTCCTTAAAAACAATGGCATCAAGAAGGGAGATCGCGTTTGCATTTACATGGGCATGATCCCCGAATTGGCTATTGCTACCCTGGCTTGTGCACGAATTGGAGCCATACATTCAGTTATTTTTGGGGGATTCTCAGCACAAAGCATTTCCGACCGTATTCAAGATGCCGAAGCTGTAGCTGTTGTTACTTGCGATGGCGCTCATCGCGGAAACAAAACCATTGAATTAAAATCCGTTATCGACGATGCCCTAATGTCTTGTCCAACCGTCAAATCCGTAATCGTTTGTACTCACACGCGTACACCCGTGAGTATGATCAAAGGTCGCGATATGTGGTGGGAGGATGAAATCAAAAAAGTGGAAACACAAGGAAATCCCTTTGTTGCAGCTGAGGAAATGGATTCTGAAGACGAATTATTCATATTGTATACCTCCGGATCAACGGGCAAACCCAAAGGGGTAGTGCACACAACGGCTGGCTATATGGTTTGGGCCAATTATACCTTTGTGAATGTGTTTCAGTACCAACCCGGTCAAATTCATTTCTGCACCGCCGATATTGGTTGGATTACTGGACATTCCTACATCGTATACGGTCCATTGAGTGCTGGTGCTACTACACTCATGTTCGAAGGTATTCCAACTTGGCCCGATGCCGGAAGATTCTGGGAAATTATAGATAAATATAATGTCGACATCCTATACACCGCCCCTACTGCTATTCGTTCTTTGATGGGATTTGGCGACGAGCCACTTAAAAACAGAAATCTCAGTTCATTAAAAGTGCTGGGTACAGTTGGCGAACCCATCAACGAAGAAGCTTGGCATTGGTACAATGAAAAAATAGGCAAATCCAATTCTCCCATTGTTGATACATGGTGGCAAACGGAAACCGGAGGTATCATGATTTCTAATTTAGCAGGAATAACGCCCTCAAAACCATCGTATGCAACCCTACCCTTGCCCGGAATTCAACCGTTATTGGTCGACGAAAACGGAAAAGAAATTCAAGGAAATGGTGTTACTGGAAATCTATGCATTAAATTCCCATGGCCCGGAATCATTCGCACCACATACGGAGATCACGAACGCTGTCGACAAACCTATTTCTCAACTTACGATAATTTATATTTTACGGGGGATGGTTGTCTGCGTGATGAAAATGGTTTCTATCGAATTACAGGACGCGTTGACGATGTACTTAACGTTTCCGGTCATCGTATTGGAACCGCAGAGGTGGAAAACGCCATCAACATGCACGCTGGTGTTGTAGAAAGTGCTGTAGTTGGATATCCACATGATATTAAAGGACAAGGAATTTACGCTTATGTTATTTATACGGGAACACACGGAGATGACAACTTAACTCGATTGGACATCATTCAAACCGTGTCCAGAATTATTGGACCCATAGCCAAACCCGATAAAATTCAGTTTGTAAGCGGACTCCCTAAAACACGAAGTGGTAAAATAATGCGCCGAATTTTGCGAAAAATAGCTGAAGGCGAATTGAGTAACATTGGCGACACTACAACCTTATTGGACCCAATGATTGTCGATGAAATCAAAGAAGGGCGTTTGTAGGTAAATAAATTGATTCACGAATCGGGAGCTACTACAATTGTAATAACCATATTTGATGAGAAAGGATTTCCCCAATTAAATACCCTGCAATCCTTTTCCTTCAAAAATTAGCGGCATGCACTTTTCAACGCGAGAAGTGCGTGTTGCTGATTGTTTAGCTCCATTGAAATGGAATAAAAATCCTTTTTTTCGTCCCGGTGTTAATGCATCGAACGCCGCCTTGAATGCAGGATTTTCGTCGAATTTATCCAATAATTCTTGCGGAAAATGCAATTCTTCTACCGGTTTTGAAACCACTTTAGCTCCTTGCTTTTCCAATTCAATGGCTTGATAAACAAAATCGCGTATGAGTGGTTCTATGGTATGAATTTGATCAACCGAAGTAAAACGCAACAATTTTGAAGCTTCGGCATTGGGGCCGGGACTTACCAAGACATTCTCTGGATCCATGAGAAGCGATCCCTTGAAAAATCCCAAAGAACAATCTTCTTTCCAAGCACCATAAATCAAAATATTCTTACCGTTGTATGAATAGGTTGGAGAACCCCATTTTATATGTTCTTCCAACGGACAATCCAATAGAATACTGCGCAAAAGTTCAAATTCTTGAAACCATTTTTTAGCTTTACATTCGGGAGTAGGTCCGAGGGAGCAGCGCCCACACCCCTGTGCATAATATTCTTCAAGCGTATTGGATTTGGTTACCATGTCATTTGTAAAATTAATCGAGTGGTAAAAATACAATCCTCAAGTCAAAATGAAACAAATCGTTGATTTCATTTTATTAAATATGTGACAAAAAGTGACCTTGCCAAATTTTTCAAGCTTATTTGTTTATGCAAACTATTAATTAAATTTGTTGTTCTTTAGTCATCCTTCCTTCATGAAAACCAAATTTTCACTTTTCTCTTTAATCTTTTTTGCATTTTTCAATTTTTCATTAATTAAAGCGCAAGTCGGCATTGGAACTACCTCTCCCGATGCCAGTGCACAATTGGATATAAATAGCAGTTCCAAAGGTTTACTCACTCCAAGATTGACCTCCTCACAACGAACCGCAATTTCCAATCCTGCAACTGGACTTTTGGTATATCAAACAGATGGAAACTCTGGATTCTATTATTATACCGGATCAACTTGGATCAATTTAACTTCCGGTGGAACTGGTGGTGTTCCAAGTGGAACCATCATGGCTTACGCAGGATCTACTGCACCTGCTGGTTGGTTGCTTTGCGATGGATCTGCTGTAAATAGAACTACCTACTCCAGTCTATTTTCTACTATCAGCACCAGTTATGGCAATGGAAATGGCTCCACAACATTTAATCTGCCTGATTTAAGAGGAAGAACCATTTTCGGAATGGATAACATGGGTGGAACTTCCGCGAATCGATTAACCACTACCTCTGGTATCAATGCAAACAACACCTTAGGTGCAACGGGTGGCAGTCAATCTGTAACACTTTCTACGGCAAACTTACCTAGTCACAATCATACATTCTCTGGGAATACCGTTACCACTTCAGATAACTCACATGCTCACAATTACAACGATGCGTACTTTGCGGAAAATTTTAGCGGTGGTGTTGGTGGAAATGCACGTTATGGAATTGGTGCAGCAAGTGATAATGACAATAACTTTTACTGGAGAACTTCAAGCAATACTCACAGCCAAAGTCCCTCCAACATCAATACCAGCACAGAAACACACAATCATACAGTAACTCCTACGGGCTCCATAGGAAACACGGGCAGTGGAACAGCTTTTTCTCCATTGAATCCTGCCATTGTTTTGAATTACATTATCAAAATATAATTTTCTGGACTTATTCGGGCAAAATCTCCTAGATAAGCCATATAAAACCTTCGGAATAATTCAAGCAGAAGCCTCGGAATATAAAACACAAAACCGAAGTTAACTTTGAAGTCAGTACGTGTTAACTAAGAGTGCCATGTTCTGAATCTACATATCCGAATGCACTCCGTACTTTTCTTGAAGAAAGGAAATACTCGACAAAATCAATGCTTCTAAAGTTTCTAAATTTATATCCGATAGTTTTTTCACGTAAATACACCCTTTTCCCATTTTGAATTTTCCCAATTGTTGAAGTAATTCATCTTGGTTGATGGAACCTTGATAGCCTTGGTAAACATATAATGAAAT